>NZ_QROH01000002.1:372154-788589 GCF_003474285.1 Bacteroides sp. AF39-11AC
AGTCGAAGGAGTAGCTGCGGGAAAGGAAGAAATTTACGAGTTTTTTGTAAGTATAATTACTAACAGATGAAATATACGATGAAGCATCATTTAACTCATATCGGTATGGTAATGAGTTTTCACCACAGAGTAACACAGAGTCTCACGGAATTCTATTCTTTCGATTTCAAATCGATTAAATTCTGTGAGACTCTGTGTTACTCTGTGGTGAATGAATTCATACCCGAAAAGGAATGAGCTAACTTTACATGAGCGCTTAATCCAGACTATTAATACACTTATAATGCCATTTACTTACTTCACTATTTCCATTTGAAACGGCGAAGCCGGAAGCCCTGCCTTATTCTTCAGGTTAGCCTCTTGGGGATTATCATCCCAAGCGTAACGAACCTTTACAGGCTGAATAATGTCTTCGCCCCAAACCATCACCTTATTGCCTTCTACGGCAGCCTTTGCCCATTTAAAACGTCCGTCTGCTCCTGCCAGTGCAAAACCTTTCAATTGAGTTACAGGCATTAAATCATTCGTTCCTTCTTCAAAAGAGAGAATGATCTTTCCTTCTTCAACAGATACAGATGTACATAATGGACCGCTATGAACTATATCTTTATGACCATATACCTTCTTTTTAACCTGAAGTGCCACTCTTCTTGCCAGTTCTTTCTTATTTAATGGATGAATATCATTCCACTCTCCCAAGTCTATTGCTACGACTAAAGAAGTATTAGGCAACTTCAAGGTCACTTGCCGTTGAGCCTCTCGCATACCCGCCCAACCACTCTCTACAGGCTGCAGATGCGTCTGCATAAAATTGGGTAGCTGCATAATAAAGAACGGGAGATTTTCATCTGCAAACTTCACTCGCCAATCTTTTATCATAGCAGTCAATAAAGCCTCATATTCACTTGAACGCCCTGCATTCGTCTCGCCCTGATACCACAAAGCTCCTTTAAAATGCAAATTTCGTAAAGGAGAAATCATGGAATTATACATGCCGGTCGGAATATTCTGAAAAGACACCCCACCTCTTCCGGCAGGCATTTCACAACCTAATCTATATTTCCACTGTTCCGCCAAACGAACCGTGTCTCCATCTATCGCCATACAATAAGGCTTGTCTTTGACAAAGCTGGGGCGACCACCTGAATTGATAAGACGAACCGTCACCAGATTCTCACCTGCTTTCAATACCGATGCAGGAACTTTATAAATACGTGGCGGATATTGATACGAAGTGGTACCTACAAATACACCATTCACATACACAGAGTCCGCATTCACCATACAACCCAAACGCAATATGGCATCTTTATCAGCTTGATCAGCCGTAAGACGAATATCCTGACGGAACCAATGTGAGCCACTTACCGGATAGCCATTCTTAGTGCCCAATTGATAGGAAAACATATTCACTTCCTCCCAATCGGAATCATCCAATTCCGGTTCATACCACTTGACCGGAGCATGAAGTCCTTCATCCCCTTTATACAAAGAGAGATTCCAAAACCTCGACATCATACCACCTGCCTTATTCATCAAAACCTTATATTCGTCAGAGTTATAAATATCCCTTTCACGCAAATTCTTTGGGAATTCCTGTAGAGCATCCTCACTCATCCAAGCCTCAATAGAACTTCCGCCCCAACTTGAATTAATAATCCCGACAGGAACTTTCGTCTCATTATACATCTCTATAGCAAAAAAATAAGGTAGTGCGGCATAAGACTGAGCAACCTCCGGATCCAAGGATGTCCAGTCCATCCGGGAAATATCTTCTTTCGGACCATGCAAATCATTGCCATAGGGAGTTTTAACGTAACGGATCATTGGATTTTCGTAAGCAGCCGTTTCCTTGCCAAACATATCCGCTACACGTGCCACGGTCAGTTCCATATTCGATTGCCCTGAGCACAGCCACACATCCCCTACCAAGATATCCTTTACTATCACTTCATTCACCGTCATCTCATAAGGACCGCCAGCTTTCATAGCAGGGAGCATGACCTGCCATCTGCCATTCTCATCAGCCTTTGCCGTGTATTTCTTCTTCTTAAAAGTTACCACTACATCCTCACCCGCTTCAGCTGTTCCCCATATCTTAATGGGTCTTTCACGTTGTAATACCATTCCATCCGAAAGAACGGAGGGGAGTTTAACCTTAGCTTCAGCCCATACAGAACATATACAGACCAATACTACCAATAAAGTAAATTTATATCTCATAATATTGTAATTTTTAACATTCCTACTCCTTTATCAAACTTTCAGGTGCTCCCAGGAAAGAAGGTTTCAAACCTCCCAGGTCAATCATTATTTTCTGCATAACAAGTGCCGGATCAAGCGGACGGATACGCAAGGTATGCCTTCCTTTCTTATCAAGTAAGTGTCTGCTTTGAGTAGTAATTATGTGCTCTGCCTGCAACTTGCCAAGCTCACCTTTATAATCACTGTTGATATTGACTAATTGTTCTTCACCACCATCCAAACTGACCGCATAACGCAATCCTTTATAATCATTGAAATTCAAAGTTGAAGAAAAACGAACGATAACTGTAGCATCCCCACTTTTCTCCGTTTCAAAATCATATTCCAAACACATATCTGCTCCCGGAACAGCTGTGGCAGGTGAAGTAGTGACAGCAGATAACGTACGCCCCAGGTTAGGAATTGTAATCCAATGAGCAGATGTACTGTTAGCTGAACGGGTATAATGTTCTGCTTCGATAGATACATACCCATCCGTTTCCACAAACACAGGTGGTGCGGGAGCGATACGAGGTTCGGGAACGAAAGTTACTTTAGGCATAATATTATGTTTCGGATCATTCCAGAAGCTATATCCGATATGTGTCTGATCCATGATATGATTCCATTTGCCACCGCTCATTACATGGTTATATTGATAAGTCAATACGGAGTCACGTTCAAAACACGCACGTGCCTTATCAGCCCATTTATTGGCTTGCACATCGTTGCCCTCTGCCAGTTTACGATTCATCGCTACGGCATAATACATATCATATAGGTTGGAACATGCTTGTATCGGGAAAAGTACCAATTGATCAAAAGCATCCCGATACTCGGCAGGCATCAGATAATAGAGTTTCAAGGCATCCAGGCATAATGCGGCATATTCATCTCTTACACTTTGCCATTCATTATAGTTTTCCAGACTGTAAGTCCTGTCATCCAACATTTCCGGAGTCACCCTACGATTATATTTAGTATAAGTATCAATCAGACGGGCTGCTTCTTCGGCATAGTTTCCACCAAACTGCTGACGACAGAAATCTACTGTATGCTGAAACAGATTATTTTCGTTGAAACGTTGCGGACCCCAGGCCATATCCAGGAAGAAGGTGATCGGATACTCCATTGGTTTCAGATCGCCCACATTCACCACCCACAGTTCACGTACACCATAGTCATAAGTCAGAGTCATCTGCTCCCATGTACGCTGTATCTGGGTGATATTTATCCATTTAGAGTTGCGGGGAGCTCCTACATAATCGAAATGATAATACATACCATAACCACCCTTACGGGGCTTAGCTTTCAAATCGGGTAATTTACGTACATTCCCCCAGTTATCATCACAGAGCAGCAGTGTTACATCGTCAGGTACTCGCATACCTTTATCATAATAATCCTGTACTTCCTTATAAAGTGCCCACACCTGTGGAGTTTCTTTCGCCTTCTTACCAGTAGCTTTTTCTATAATCTTCCGCTGATCTTTCACAATATTCTGTAACAGGGAAATATTTGCATCTTCACTCATTGGTTCATCACCATCACCACGCATAGCAAGGGTTATCACTGCTTCCCAATCTTTACAGCGTTCCATACCTTTCTGCCAGAAGTCACGTAATACAGCAGCATTTGTGTTATAGTTCCATTCCCCTGTTCCACGACGTTTCCAGTCTTTCTGAGCCTGTCCCATCGGTTCATGGTGAGAGGTACTCATTACAATTCCCATTTCATTGGCCAACGGGCCATTCATCGGATCATCATCATAGAAGGCACTGTTCCACATAGCAGGCCACATAAAGTTTCCTTTCAAGCGAAGCACCAATTCGAATACAGTTTCATAGAATTTACTGTTAAAACCACCGAAAGTAGCACTGGCCCATCCACCCAAAGAAGGCCATTCATCATTCAGGAAAATACCGCGATACTTCACAGCAGGCTCACCATCCGTATAAATTCCTTCCTTGATAGATATAACATCATGTTTTTCTACCGGTACATCCGCCCAGAAATACCAGGGAGATACTCCCATCTGCCGGGCAAGTTCATAAATGCCATAAATAGTACCACGTTTATCACTACCGGCAATCACCACTGCTTCTTCTACTCCGTCTATGGGATTTTTCACAGTCTGTAGAATATACTTCTCACGTTTGCCCTGCAAATCAGCCGCATTGATCTTCCCGGACTGCAACAGTTGTTTAATCCAAGAACTATTTTCTATAGAACCGACAATCAACATACGCTTCGCGGATGCAGAGTAAATAATTTCAGGTGTAACACCCGTTACCTTACCCGCATCTGTCTGCAAATTTACTACGGCACGCACTACACCTTTATCTTCCTGCGGATCTATCAATATGGGATAAGCTTTTCCCTGCTGTATCCAGACAAAACCACTCCCCTCATTTGCTACAAACCGTTCTGTTGCAGATAATGGCTGTAATAGCACTAAACTCATCAAGCAATAGATAACCCAACTAATTTTTGTTTTCATGGTATGATACTTTTTAATTAATTTCTGTCTTGTACAAAAATAGTCTATTACAATATATTTTCTTGTTCCGCATGTTCCCACTTACTATAGTCGATGTTACATCCGGCATTTTCATGTTACATAAATTTCCATTCATGTAACATCTGCCCTGCAAACAACCATAATTACCAAAAAGAATCCGCATTTTGTGATTTTCCTCATTCTTCTCTGACAAATATAGCAAGAAACAATTTTAATATTCATAAACATGAAACATCTATTTCGTAATTTATTGCTTATAGCATTTATCGTATGCTGTAATTTTCAACAGGCTCTTGCACAACAGATGCCTCCTATTCCAATCGATTCCAATGTACGCATTGGAAAACTGGATAACGGCCTAACTTACTATATCCGCAAAAACAATCTCCCCGCCGAACGGGCAGACTTTTATATCGCTCAGAAAGTAGGTTCCATCCAGGAAGAAGAGAACCAACGCGGTCTGGCACATTTCCTCGAACACATGTGCTTTAACGGAACCACCCATTTCCCGGGTGATGCCCTGAAACAATATCTGGAACGCATCGGAGTTAAGTTCGGTGAAAACCTGAATGCCTACACTGCAGTAGATGAAACCGTATATAATATTTCGAATGTACCTGTCAATACTCCGGGAGCCATCGATTCTTGTTTATTAATTCTGCACGACTGGAGCAATGACCTGACTCTGGACCCTAAAGAGATTGATAAAGAACGCGGAGTCATCAACGAAGAATGGCGTACACGCATGAGTGCAGTGCAACGTTTCCAGGAAAAGTTGCTTCCTGCCATGTTTGCCGGTACCAAGTATGCTACTTGTTTCCCCATTGGAACCATGGATGTAGTGATGAACTTCAAGCCGCAGACACTAAGAGACTATTATGAAAAGTGGTATCGTCCCGATTTGCAAGGCATTATTGTGGTGGGAGACGTAGATGTAGATGCCATCGAAGCACAGATTAAGAAACTGTTCGCCGATGTCCCCGCACAGCCCAATGCCGCCAAACGCGAATATTATCCGGTAAACGACAATAAAGAACCGATTGTGCTGATTGCCCGAGATAAAGAACAGCCCCATATCCAAGCTATCATCTTTAACAAACACGAAGCAACTCCCGACTCGGAGAAAGGCAATATGAATTATCTGATACAAGACTATGCCATCGACCTCATCAATAACATGCTGAATGCCCGACTGAACGAACTGCTTCAAGCTGCCAACCCTCCGTATATCTACGCAGGAACCTATGATGGAGATTTCTTCGTTGCAAAAACCAAACAAGCCTTTACCGGCATTGTTGTTTGCAAAGAAGATGCAGTGGAAAACGGTATCACCACCCTGGTTCGCGAAATGGAACGTGCCCGTCAGTTTGGCTTCACCGAAAGCGAATACCAACGTGCCCGTGCCGAGTATCTGCGCAATATGGAATCTGACTACAACGAACGTGATACACGTAGGAACGAGGTATTTATTGATGAATATGTACGCCACTTCCTTGACAACGAACCCATACCGGGTATTGAAAACGAATACGCCATCATCAACCAAATAGCTCCGGCCATCCCCGTACAAGCATTGAATCAGATGATGCAGATGTTGATAACAGATACCAACCAGGTAGTCGCCATTTTCGGTCCCGAAAAAGAGGAACTGAAAATGCCGACAGAAGAAGCTATCAAGAAGATTCTGAAAGATGTAAAAGCCGAGAAGCTGACTCCGTATGTAGACAAAGTATCAGACGAGCCCTTGATGAAAGAAGCCCCGAAGGGTGGAAAAATCATCTCCGAACAAAAAGATGATGTATTCGGCACTACCATACTGACATTATCCAACGGAGTAAAAGTTATCATCAAGAAAACTGACTTCAAAGCTGATGAGATTACCATGAAGGGTGTAAGCCTGGGAGGAAGTTCACTGTTTCCCAACTCTGAAATCATCAACATCAACGGTTTGGATGCCGTTTCTGCAGGCGGTTTAGGCAATTTCAGCGCTGTAGACCTTGAAAAAGTATTGGCAGGCAAAAGGGCTTCCGTAAGTTACGGTATCGGTGATAAGACCGAAACTGTCAATGGCTACTGTTCTCCGAAAGACTTTGAAACGATGATGCAACTCACCTATCTGACATTCACTGCTCCGCGCCGTGATGATGAAGCTTTTGCATCTTATAAGAACCGCAACAAAGCAGCATTACTGAACCAGGAAATGAACCCGAACGTTGCATTCAGCGACAGTATTACCTTTGCATTGCAAATGGGACATCCCCGTACCATCCGCATGAAGGCCGATATGATTGACAAGATGGATTATGATAAAATCCTGGCAATGTACCAAGACCGTTACAAGGATGCCAGCGACTTCACCTTTATCTTCGTAGGCAATGTAGACGTTGAAGAAATGAAACCGCTTATTGCCGAATATCTTGGAGCATTGCCTGCCATCAACCGTAAAGAATCATTTAAGGATAACAAGATAGAATACCGCAAAGGTGTATATAAAAATGAGTTCATCCGTGAACAAGAAACAGCTAAAGCCTCTAACTTCGTCAGTTTCATCGGTACGTGCAAATATGATTTAAAGAATTCCATTCTGCAGGACATGACTTGCCAGATTATGGATTTAGTTTATACCGAGAAAGTACGCGAAGATGAAGGCGGAACTTATGGGGTATATGTAGGTGGCAATCTCTCCAAATATCCAAAGGAAATAGCCGGAATACAAATTGTTTTCGATACAGCACCTTCTAAGAGAGAGAAACTGATGAAAATCATCTTTGCCGAGATAGAGCACATATCCAAAGAGGGGCCGTCTCAAGCCAATCTTAATAAGGTGAAGGAGTTTATGCTGAAGAAGCATGCCGAAAACCTGAAAGAAAACAGCTACTGGATGGGAAGTATTGATGAATACTTGTTCACCGGAATGAATCCGATAAAAGACTATGAACAAATAGTCAACAGTATTATGGCAAAAGATATTCAAAAGTTTGCCTCTGACCTGTTCAAACAGAAAAATGAGATAGAAGTCTCAATGATCAGTCCGGATAAAAAATAATAGTATATAATAATAATAAAGAAAGGCTGCACTGTGTTTCAAGCACAGTGCAGCCTTTCTTTATTAACTTCTTTCTGTAGGGTTATGAGTTAAGCCGCTGCATCGCCACTTTTATCTCTTTTCGCTGCGACGGTTAATGAAAATCATAGTAAATACTTATTCTTTCCACCATGGTAGAAAGAATAAACGTTCGGATGGAAAAGGCTAACCGCTGGAAGGGAAAAAGCATAGGAATGCCTAAGAAAGGAGTTAGCTATTGCATTTCGTCAAATCCATCCGCTTCTTGATTTGTTAGTAACGCGGAATCAGTAGTTGAAATTTGTTTGTTTTTGAACGGACTATAAATTATTAGATTCTAAATCCTGATACCCAAACAAACTGATTGTAATCTGCCAGAATAAGTTTAACGGCATATTTGAAATAAGCCTCTGACATAATTGCAAAACAATATTATTTGGATTATAAATATTTATTGCTACTTTTGTAACAGCTTACTTCTATGTGTAGAAAGTGGCTTTGAAAATTTTGATTTGAGAACGGTTATTTATTGCATTCCCCTATAAATTCCGCTAAAATTTACAACGGATGACAATAAGTGACAGGTCTCACGCACATTTGTATATACACCTTGTTATATACCCAATGGAGCGTGGGGCTATCACTTGTGTCGTTGTAAGGTCCTAGCGGAGCCTTTAGGGGACATGAGTAGATAGTTTCCCACGCTCTTCTTTTTATAAACCACGCATCACAGGGAAATGATGCGGCAACCAAAATAAACCATGTACGAGGACTTCAAAGAATGTGTCATCCGGTTAATGCAACATCCCATCATGAGCAAACCTGTTTCTTTTTTAAGCGATTCCGAATGCCTGCAAGCCTATGATCTTATCAAACAATTAATCGACCTATCCGTGAATGAAGAGTATACCCAACTGGATTATATCCAGATGGCACGCCTCAAATACCACCTCGGAGAATTAGCCTATCAATTAAATACCGACAACGAAAACACAATCCTGCACTACAAATCCCTTCCCCACCTGTTAGAAAAAGGCGGTTTCGACCTCAGTCTCCGTAAATGGGCAGAACTGGTCAGCCTGAGAACCAAAGAATAAAAAGAGTTCAAAGAGTTGTCCGCATTTTTACTTCTGAATATTTTTACATGTTTTTTACGGATAACCTTTGCTATTCAATAAAAAATATATAAATTGCCATATTTAAAAACACGAAGGCGGTATTGCCCGATAATAAAAAATAAAACTATGCAGTATGAGAAGGATGTGATTTACTCCCTGAAAGTAACCGGGACTATGATAACAAATGATTGTCATTATTATCTGATAGAAAATGAAGGAATCAAATACAAGGTAAAAATGCTGAAATTCCAGCACAAACTACCGGTTCCCGATGAAGTGAAATGTATCGTTTATAGCTATGATGCCGACGACACTCCTCTCTTTGCACAACACAAAGGTGAAATATCACGCAAACTTTATACAGTCGGCAGCACTTATCCTTTCGTTGTGCAACAAAAGCCAGGCTATCAATCCGGACACCGCAACATCTATTATGGATATGATATGAATGGTATACGCGCCTTAATTCAGGTAGGAATAGGAAAAGAACTGACTATAGGAAGAAATGTCCGCTGCACGGTCAAGCATATCAATCCGGATGGAATCTTGGGCGTCGTTCCTGTCAACCAGGAAATGGACTGTGAAACCAATTTCATTACCTTCGAGCAATTGATGCATAACATCCATACCGAGCAACTGCCAGCCTGTATTCAACTGGAAACATTACGCACCGACTCGACCGGAGATCCGAAAACACAGCAAGTATTGAAACAATATGACAGTCACGAAGGAGAATGGCTACTATCGTTCCAAAGTATACTGCTTGCCAAAAGAGAAGAAAAAATAGAAAAAAAAGATTGGGAAGGAGTATGCGAATTAATACACTACCAACTTCTTATCACCGAATGGATACTCGAGGATTCCCTGTTCCTTACATTCTACTCGTCGTCCGTAGTCCAATCCCTGCGCGAAAAGGGAGAACGGGAAATATTTGTCTGCGAAGCAATACTGAAAGCCATAGAACTTATCCGGAGCAATGCTGTGGATAATTTTCTAAAACATATATTTACAAAAATACGAACTTCGGGATATTTGTCCGACCGGAGCCGAAAGGCCGAATTACTGACTGCCTTGTTCCGGCTGGACGACACATTGGCTGATAAAAACATGTTTACCCTCACAGAGTTCTGCCAATATATAGCCTGCAACACTTCAACTACGGAAACTTCCTCCCTGACATCCATTATAGAACTAATCAGGAGGATGATAGAGAAAAACAGAGCTGTGCATGACGTTTCCCCCACTAAAATCATGCACTTACTGGCCATCTACCTGCTGCTTTGCTACAACCGCGAAGCACATACGGCAGTCTATCGCATCATGCTTTATCGTTATGCAGCTTTGGCAAGCCCTTCTTCCGCCGGGATTCTGACGGATAAGGCATTCGATGTATTGACACGGGCAAATCAATCTTACCGCACGGAGTTTAGTTGGGAAGATGTCGTCCACTTCAAGCCTGAGCCATTCATTACCAAATTACGCTCATTCATGACGGATACATCTGATGATAAAGACAAGCTGATAGCCCAGCATATCACACAGGGAGGACGGATATTGCTACGTAATGGAAAGTTCGGGCTCTATGCCGGTTGCAATCCGGGCGCACTGCTACCCGAACACCAGAAGGTAACAGAGATGGTGTCCGTATTCGACGACAGAATTAGTGTATATGCAAAGAAAGACATCAAACCGAAAGCAAATGAAGCACAAAATATTTTTGTATTAAAGAATCTTTGGGGAGAGTTGTCAGGACAGCTATCCGAACACATAACGGCATCTACCAAAAAGACACCGGAAAAGATTCTTCCTACGGAAGGAACGCGTGTCAGGATCACGCTGAAAGCATTCAATCCACGTTTTCCACTGATGATGTTTGCAGAAGTAACAGAACCGGGATACGAAGGAACCGGCGCACTACTGGCCAATGAAGTAACCCGTAGCCATATCCACAGCATGGACGGCATTTTTTATGAAGGAGATACCTTTGAAGCCACAGTATCGAAAGTCGGGCAGAATGGGCGTCTGACATTCAGCATCCTTCGGGAGTTGTTTGAATTTGTAACGGGAACAATCAAATACGGCCATCGTGTATATGCCAGGCTGATACGAATCTCCAAAGGAACAGGTGTATGGGTATGTGAGGAAGGATACACACTGTTCACACCGGGCGCAACACTCTATCCTGAAGTAGGCACGGTAGCCCTGCTGGAAGTGAGGGGCATCAATGATGCAGGATACATCAATGCCACCTGTATAGAAAAATCCGATAAAGAGATAGAAGAAACTGAGGCTCTGGCTAAATTAGTCAGCGAATATATCAATTTCTGTTCTCCACAGGATGAAAAAGCCGAAGAGGAAGAGGGTAATTTCGGACCAGTCTTCACAGACGAGGACGCAATGCTGACCGGAGAGCAGTTATCGCTCCCCCTAATGTGCGAATTACCTTGGCTACTGGTAGTGACAGCATCCGCCGAAAAGTCGCTGGTGAAGCGTTACAACCTGCTGGGAACAGCTTATCTGCTGGCCGGAATGCTCAATGATTCAACCTTAAGCGAATATCTGGCGCTGCAAATGAATTATGAGGAAAACATCTACAGTTTTGCCACCCATAACGGCCAGGCACGATGGACGCATTTTTCGCGCATAGATGACGCGGCGGTTTCACGTTATCCCTCACTCCGTCCTAAAAAAGAAATGTTACAAATTCTCAGTTTGTTTTATACCCATAACTTCGCCCCGGAGCTTGCAGTAGGCATTGCAACCACCAAAGATGAAAACAAAGAGCGCATAGTCCGGTTGGTGCTGGCCCATACTCTTTTACTGAACTCCCTGCCGACGGCGACATTAATCCCTTTGCGCAATGAACTCCTGCAACGCATAGGCGCCGGAGAATTTGCATTGCCCGATGAACCGGCGGCAAAATCTCCATCTGCGGCAGAACACGAAGACATCCCCCACATGGGGAGAGAGAATGATAAAGTAGAATTTAAATCATCCGTGGTATATCCCGCCGGACGTACCGTACCTGACATGAAACGGCAGTCGGAAATTATACTGCACACCATTGCAGGCTTCCTTAATGCCGCCGGCGGCACACTCTATATCGGCGTATCCGATGCAGGGGCCATAATTGGGCTGAAGGAGGACTACACCTACATGGTATGCAATTCGGATGCCTACGAACGTTTCATCCGCCAACGCATCATAGCAACAATGGGAAAAGACATCAACAGCATCATTAAAATAGATTTTCCCCGATATGGCAACCGTGAAATATGCTGCGTTACAGTGCCTTGCTATGGTAAACTGATTGAACTGAAAGGAGTGATATGGCAAAGGCAAGGCAATTCGACAGTGATGCTCGACGGCAATGCCCTGGCCAAGCAGAGAAAAAGGAAAAATGAGATGTTACAAGCAGAACTTAACCAGATTGCGGAAAAGGAAATAGAGCTAATCAACGAAAGCCTGTTGCAAACCGGAGAAACACAGACAGCAGTTGCCGCCGCCTTTGCAGCCAGTCTGGAAAAGAAGAAAAAGAAAGTGGAAACCGTATCGGAAAAGGCTATAATACAAACATCCCTGATACGCACCAATGCGTTGACGGAAAAAGAAGATGGTACACAGGTGGTGTCCTATCTGTCACTGCTCGATAATGGCGGATATGTATTGAAAGACGAATACTCACATATAGACAATGCCATACTCACATTGGGAATCAGTAAAGAGGAAATCGACGGTGCACTGCTCCTCTGCTATGAAAACGGTTATGTCAACCGCGTTCCGTTGAAAATCTTATTGCAGAAAAAGCGTGATTATGTTTATAAGAATGGTGTGAACAAAGATTCACATTTGATATTCGCTACCATTGAAAATGGTGAACCGCACGTCCTGGCACGTACCGCCAACCAAAAGAACGAATACCTGAAAATGTTTCCCGTTGCCAAAATAAAGCAGAATATGGATCTGGCTTTAAAAGGAACTCCGCTTTTCTCTTATGATTTCGGAAAGGTAATTGCCTGGGAAGTGATACCAGAAATGGAATCAGAAAAGCTACAGAAACTGTATAATGACAATCCGGCACATCAGGGATACGCCATTACATCCGAAGCCGTATCTAAAGAAAGGGAACTATTACAAATAATGGGATGGAATATTGAAAATTAATGATTTACCTGTATAGCACAGAAAGTATGGACATAAAAAAAGGAGTACCGCTGTACTCCAACCTTTGTTAACCTTAAATCTAATACTATGAAAAACACATTGCAAAGGTACGGACTTTTCTGAATTTCGCAAGCTCCGTGTGCGAAAACAGCACATTTATAACACCATTTAAGAGAAGTCACTCCGTTTTTCACTTCCTTTTTCATATCTTTGCCACAAACAATCAAAACGACTTATGCCTGACTATGATTTGATAGCTATATTAGGTCCTACCGCTTCCGGAAAAACTCCTTTTGCCGCGGCACTGGCAAATGTTCTTGACACCGAAATCATCAGTGCGGATTCCCGGCAAATCTACCGTGGCATGGACCTTGGTACGGGTAAAGACCTCATTGACTACACCGTAAATGGTAAACAAATCCCTTATCATCTGATTGATATTGCCGATCCAGGGTACAAATACAATGTTTTCGAATATCAACGTGATTTTCTGACAGCTTACGAGACTATTAAACAAAAAGGGAAATTACCCGTTTTGTGTGGAGGTACAGGGTTATACTTGGAGTCCGTATTGAAAGGGTATAAGCTGATCCCTGTTCCCGAAAATCCGGAACTGCGTGCACGGCTGGCTGATAAGTCTTTGGAAGAATTAACCGGGATACTGAAACAGTACAAGACCTTGCACAACACAACGGATGTAGATACAGCCAAGCGTGCTATCCGTGCGATTGAAATAGAAGAATATTACGCACATACACCGGTAGACGAGCGTACATTCCCCCAACTGAACAGCCTCATCATCGGTGTGGATATAGACCGGGAATTACGTCGCGAAAAGATATCCCGCCGACTGCGCCAACGTCTGGACGAAGGAATGGTGAATGAAGTGCGCCAGCTGATAGAGCAAGGCATACAACCGGATGACTTGATTTATTACGGCCTGGAGTACAAGTATCTGACGCTTTACGTCATCGGCAAGCTGACTTACGAAGAGATGTACCAGGAACTGGAAATCGCCATTCACCAGTTTGCCAAACGGCAGATGACCTGGTTCCGGGGGATGGAACGCCGAGGATTTACCATTCACTGGATGGATGCCGGGCTGCCAATGGAAGAAAAGATTGCTTTTGTACAAGCGAAACTCAAAGGGAATTAGTATCTTTGGAGCAGCAAAGACGAAGCCTGGGAGGGTAACTAATGATTATGTAGGACTTTACTAAGAGATAACAATATGAGCGTAGAACCCGAAAAGTGGGGAGTGATATATAACCCCAAAGCCGGCACACGAAAAGTGCAAAAACGGTGGAAAGAAATAAAAGAATATATGGACAGCAAAGGCGTGTCTTATGATTACGTGCAGTCCGAGGGGTTCGGATCAGTGGAACGTTTGGCCGGTATTCTTGCCAATAATGGATACCGTACTATTGTCGTAGTAGGTGGTGACGGTGCACTGAATGATGCGATTAACGGCATCATGTTGTCCAATGCAGAAGATAAAAGAGAAATCGCCATAGGCATCATTCCGAACGGTATCGGGAATGACTTCGCCAAATACTGGGAAATGACCTCGGAATACAAAGATGCGGTGGATTGTATTATCAATAACCGTCGCCGGAAAATCGATGTCGGCTTCTGTAATTATTACGACGGCGAGCAACACGTTACCCGTTATTTCCTCAATGCCATCAATATCGGTTTAGGAGCCCGCATTGTGAAGATCAGCGACCAGACCAAACGTTTCTGGGGAGTAAAATTCTTATCTTACCTCATGGCACTCATTTCACTTTTCTTTGAACGCAAGCTTTACCGGATGCATCTTAAAATAAACGGAGAACATATCCGCGGACGTATCATGACGGTTTGTATCGGCAGTGCATGGGGATATGGACAAGTTCCCAGTGCCGTTCCCTATAATGGTTGGCTCGATGTATCCGTGATCTACCGCCCGGAATTGCTACAACTTGTATCAGGCTTGTGGATGTTACTTCAAGGACGCATATTAAACCATAAAGTCGTAATGCCTTACAGGACACAGAAAGTGAAAGTACTGCGTGCACAAAATGCCTCTGTCGATCTGGATGGACGCCTCCTCGACAGACACTTCCCATTGGACATCGGCATCATGCATGAGGCAATCACCTTGATTATACCCAACTAAAATAAACGATTAACGTTTAGTGATAAGTGATTAGCAAGCTGTGTTATCACTTGCTAATCACTTATCACTAATCACTAAACACTAAATACTAAATACTTATGATTGAATTAAAAAATAACCCTGCCGGAAATTTCTTCTTATTGGCAGGTCCTTGTGTGATTGAAGGGGAAGAAATGGCAATGCGTATTGCCGAACGTGTGGTAAACATCACAGAGAAACTACAGATTCCCTACGTCTTTAAAGGTTCTTACCGCAAAGCAAACCGTTCACGCCTGGACTCATTTATGGGAATAGGTGATGAAAAAGCACTGAAAGTATTGCAGAAAGTACATGATACGTTTGGAGTGCCCACAGTTACAGATATTCATTCCGCCGAGGAGGCTGCCATGGCTGCCGAATACGTGGACGTACTACAGATTCCGGCATTTCTCTGCCGTCAGACGGACATTCTGATAGCTGCCGCAAAGACAGGAAAAGTCGTAAATATCAAAAAAGGGCAGTTCCTCTCCCCTCTTGCCATGCGCTTCGCTGCAGAAAAGGTAGTAGAAGCCGGCAATAAGGAGGTGATGATCACCGAACGTGGAACGACTTTCGGATACCAGGACCTCGTTGTAGACTATCGTGGAATACCGGAGATGCAAACTTTCGGTTATCCGGTTATTCTGGACGTCACCCACTCGCTGCAACAACCCAATCAGACAAGCGGAGTTACAGGCGGTATGCCACAGCTCATTGAAACTGTAGCCAAAGCCGGTATTGCCGTAGGCGTCGACGGATTGTTTATTGAAACACATGAGCATCCCGAAATAGCCAAGAGCGATGGTGCCAACATGCTGAAGCTGGATCTGCTGGAAGGATTGCTGACAAAGTTAGTACGGATAAGAGAGGCTATAAAAGAATAAGTTCACTCTTGTAAAGTACACTGAGATAAATGGGAATTTAGCAAGTTTTGTCGCTAGATTCCCATTTGTGTAAAAAAACAATCCTCCTCTTGTGATTTCTTTTTCCGTCCTTCGACAAATAGAGTAAGAAACAATTTTAATCTTCATTAATATGAAACATTCATTTCGTAGTTTATTGGTGGTAGCATTCGTTTTATGCGCCAGTTTCCAGCAAGCGGTAGCACAGCAAATGCAGTTTCCGCCTCTTCCCGTGGACAAGAATGTCCGTATCGGCCAATTAGACAATGGCTTGACGTATTACATCCGTCATAACAAATTACCCGAAAACCGGGCTGAATTTTATATTGCCCAGAAAGTAGGTTCCATCCTCGAAGAGCCGCAACAACGTGGTCTTGCTCACTTCTTGGAGCACATGGCCTTCAATGGTACAAAGAATTTCCCCGGCGATGACAAAGGTCTCGGTGTTATCCCCTGGTGTGAAACCGTAGGTATTAAATTTGGAACAAACTTAAATGCCTATACCAGCATAGACGAAACCGTCTACAATATCAGCAATGCCCCGATAGACCGTGCCGGTGTATTGGACTCTTGTTTGCTGGTTCTGCACGACTGGTCTAACTACATCCTGCTTAAAGATGACGAGATAGACAAGGAACGTGGAGTGATCCGTGAAGAGTGGCGTAGCCGTAACAGTGGTATGTTGCGCGTTTATACCGACCTGCTTCCCACCATATATCCGGGTGATAAATACGCAGATTGTATGCCTATCGGCTCTATCGATGTAATCAATAACTTCCCCTACAAAGATATCCGTGACTATTACCACAAATGGTACCGTCCCGATTTGCAAGGTATCGTTATCGTAGGTGACATTGATGTTGACGCTGTAGAAGCTAAGCTGAAAGCAGTATTTGCCGATGTACAGAAAGCTGTAAATCCGGCAGAGCGTGTTTATTATCCTGTTGCCGATAATAAGGAACCTATCGTAGCCATCGGTACAGATAAAGAAGTAGACGATCCGTCTATCGAGGTTTACTTCAAGCAAGATGCAACCCCCGATTCAGAAAAGAATAACGTAGGTTATCTGGCTTCCCAGTATATGACAAGCATGATCACCAGTATGCTGAACGCACGTCTGAGTGAACTGACCCAGAGCGCTAATCCGCCATTTAACCGTGCATATAGCAGTTACGGTAATTTCTTTGTAGCTAAAACCAAAGAGGCCCTCAATCTTTCAGCATCAAGTAAAGCGAACGGTATTGAAGAAGCCCTGAAAGTCCTGTTACAGGAAGCAGAACGCGCCCGTCGTTTTGGTTTCACAGAGTCTGAATACGCCCGTGCCCGCGCTAACTATCTGCAACGTCTGGAATCTGCATACAACGAGCGTGAGAAGACCAAACACGGTTCTTATGTACGTGAGTATGTACGTAACTTCCTGGATGCCGAACCTATCCCTGGTATTGAAACAGAATATGCCATGATGAACCAATTGGCTCCCAACATTCCGGTACAGGCTATAAACATGGCAATCCAGCAACTCGTTCCGGACAGTAACCAGGTAGTTATCATTGCCGGTCCCGAAAAAGAAGGATTAAAATATCCGCAGAAAGAAGAAGTTATTGCTTTGCTGAAAGGTATGAAGAGCCTCGATCTGCAACCGTATGTTGACAAGGTGTCTGATGAACCTCTGATGAAAGAAGCACCGAAAGGCGGCAAAATCGTATCTGAGAAGGAAGGTGAAATCTATGGTAGTACGAAGCTTGTTCTTTCCAACGGTGTAACTGTTTACATCAAAAAAACCGATTTCAAAGCAGACGAGATCCGTATGAAAGCAACCAGCCTGGGTGGTAAATCTCTTTTCCCCGATAAGGATGCACTGAACTTTGCTGTTATGGACAATGTGGTTGCTGCAGGTGGTTTGGGTAACTTCAGCCAGGTAGACCTTACAAAGGTATTGGCCGGAAAGAAAGTTTCTGTTCGTGCCGGACTAGGTGCTACTACTGAAAATGTATTCGGAACTTGTTCTCCGAAGGACTTCGAGACCATGATGCAGTTGACCTATCTCACATTCACCGCTCCCCGCAAGGACATGGAAGCATTCGAGTCTTATAAGAACCGTACAAAGGCCGAACTGGAAAGTGCACAGGCTAATCCGCTTTCTTCCATCAACGACACATTGCAGAAAGCTATGTACAACAACCATCCGCGCGTGGTAATAATGAAACCGGAAATGGTAGATCAGATCAACTATGACCGTATTCTGGAAATGTACAATGACCGTTTCAAAGATGCCAGCGACTTTACATTCTATTTCGTTGGAAACATTGACCTGGAAACAGCTAAACCGCTGATTGCAGAATATCTGGGTGCATTGCCTGCCATCAACCGTAAAGAGACTTTCAAAGATACCAAGATGGAGATCCGTAAAGGTACATACAAGAATGAATTTGCCAAAGAACAACAGACTCCAATGGCAACTATCGTATTCCTGTATACCGGAAAAACTCCTTATACATTGAAGAATGAAATTCTGTTGAGCTATATGACCCAGGTGCTGAACATGGTTTATACTGAAGAAGTACGCGAAAAAGAAGGCGGTACATACGGTGTAAATTGCATGGGTAGCCTACAGAAGTATCCGAAAGAACAATTGCTGATGCAGATTGTCTTCCAGACGGATCCTGAGAAGAAAGATAAACTGGCCGGTATCGTAGTAGACGAGCTGAAGAAACTGGCAGCAGAAGGACCGTCTGATGTACATTTGCAGAAGGTAAAAGAGTACATGTTGAAAAAGTATGCTGATAACCAAAAGGAAAATGCATACTGGCTGAACAACCTGAACGATTACTTCTACTATAATATGGATATGACGCAAGGATACACAGATATCGTAAACAGTATCACTGCCAAAGATATCCAGAAGTTTGCAGCAGACTTGCTGAAACAAGGTAATGAGATCGAAGTAACGATGACGGTACCTAAAAAGTGATTAAGGAAGTAGTGATTAGTGATAAGTGAAAATACAGTTCTTATCACTAATCACTAACGACTAATCACAAATTAATCACTAACGACTAATCACTAAAAACATGAATCTATTTCTTGAGCTACGTAAACATGGAAAGTTAGCAGAAAAGCGGCATCCGATGTACGAAAAGAGTAAGTTCGGAAAGTTTTGGATGTACTTCATGAGTGTGTTCTGGGCAGCTTATCTCATATTCTTCGGAACAACCTTCGCCTTTGCTTTCGATGGTGGAGCCAGAGAAGCCTACCATGTAATGAACAGCGGACTCATATTTGTGCTCGCCCTCGACTTTCTCATGCGCTTACCCTTCCTGAAGACACCTACACAGGAAGTCAAACCCTACTTACTGCTTCCCGTAAAACGGAGTCGTCTGATTGACTTCCTTCTCCTGCGTTCCGGGCTTAACAGCTTCAATCTGCTCTGGCTCTTCTTGTTTGTCCCATTTGCCATCATCACAGTTACTAAATTTTATGGAGTGGCAGGTGTGTTGACTTATTGTATTGGTATCTGGCTACTCATCATATTCAATAATTACTGGTATTTATTGTGCCGTACGCTGATGGACGAACGCATCTGGTGGTTCCTCCTACCGGTAGCCCTATATGGTGGTATTGCTGCTGCACTTTTCATTCCGGACAACAGCCCGATATTTGCCTTTTCAGTCAATTTGGGTGAAGGATTCATCACCGGAAATATACTGACGTTTATCGGAGTTCTGCTGGCCATTTTTATCATGTGGTTCATCAACAGGAGCATCATGCAAAGATTAGTCTATAACGAACTAAACAAGGTAGAAGATACAACCGTACAGGTAAAGACTGTATCCGAATACAAATTCCTGGATCGTTATGGTGAAATTGGTGAATATATCCGGTTAGAGTTGAAGCTGTTGCTTCGTAATAAAGTCTGCAAAAAATCACTCTATAACATCACTGCTGTAGTATTAGCTTTTAGCCTCATCATCAGTTTCTCTGATCTTTATGAGGGAGGTTCACGCGACTTCTTCGTACTTTACAACTATATCATCTTCGGTATTCTGTTCCTCTCTCCGCTAATGAGTTATGAAGGTAACTATATCGACGGACTGATGAGTCGTAAAGAATCCATCTATTCGTTACTACGTGCCAAATACATCTTATATAGCCTGGCTCTGATCATTCCGTTTATACTGATGATTCCCGGCATGGTGACAGGTAGGGTATCTGCCTTGCAATGCATCTCATGGCTTATATTTGTTCCAGGCTGCGTTTATTTCTGCATGTTCCAACTGGCAGTGTACAATAACAAGACCCTTAACCTGAACGCCAAGATGACCGGTCGTCAGAACGTGGGGACAGGATTGCAGAACCTTATTTCAGCTGGTGCATTTGGTGTGCCTCTGCTACTGATGTTCGGGTTAAAGGCAATGGTTGGCAAAGAGGTTACACCATGGATTCTTATAGGTATCGGACTTGCATTCATTATAACTTCAAGATGGTGGTTAAGAAATGTGTACCATCGTTTCATGAAGCGCCGGTATAAGAATATGGAAGGATTTCACGATAGTAGACAAAAATAATTACGAATATGATAGAGATAAACAATCTTCAAAAAAACTTCGGCCAAAAGAAAGCCGTAGATATTGAGAAATATGTCATAGAACAAGGTGACATGCTGGGTTTGGTAGGCAACAACGGAGCTGGTAAAACAACCCTTTTCCGCCTGATGCTGGACTTACTCCAGGCAGATCAAGGCAATGTAACCATTAATGATATCGATGTAGCCAAAAGCGAAGACTGGAAACAATTCACCGGCGCTTTCATCGATGATGGCTTCCTGATCGATTACCTTACTCCCGAAGAGTACTTCTACTTTATCGGTAAGATGTACGATCTGAAGAAAGAAGAAGTAGATGAGCGCCTGCTTCCTTTCGAACGATTCATGAATAATGAGGTCATCGGACAAAAGAAGTTCATCCGTAACTTCTCTGCCGGAAACAAGCAGAAAATCGGTATCATATCTGCTATGCTGCATCATCCGCAATTGCTGATCCTGGACGAACCGTTCAACTTCCTTGATCCGAGTTCACAATCCATCATCAAGCACTTGCTGAAGAAGTATAATGAAGATCATCATGCCACGGTCATCATTTCAAGCCACAACCTGAACCATACAGTAGACGTATGCCCTCGCATTGCTTTGCTGGAAAATGGTGTCATTATCCGTGACATACAAAACGAACATAACTCAGCAGAGAAAGAACTTGAAGATTACTTCAACATAAGAGTGGAAGAAGAAATTGAGGAAGAACTGGCAGAAACAGTGATTGAAGAAACACCTCTTCAGGAAACAATCATTGAAGAAACTATTGCTGAGGAACCTATCACTGAAGAACCCTCCACTCAACCGGAAAAGAAAGAAGAACAGGAATGAAAAAATACTTCTTATATATAGTTGCCCTCATCGGATTGACATTCAGTTTAAGCTCATGCCATACATCAGCACCCCGGCTCAATTACAAGGCACTGGCAAAAGCTTCTGTCCGCATGGGTGTTGACATAAATATGGAAGATAACCACAAGTTGTACATTGCCTCCGCGGAGTGGATGGGTGTCCGCTACCGCGCAGGCGGTGACAACAAGCACGGAGTAGATTGTTCCGGACTGGTATCGCAACTCTATAAAGAAGTATATAATATCCGTTTGGCCAGAAGCACCGATGGTTTACTTAAAGAAAGCAACAAAGTCTCCCGCCGCAATTTGCGTGAGGGAGATTTGGTGTTTTTCACCAGCCGTACATCCAAGAAGAGGGTGGCACACGTGGGTATCTATCTCAAAAACGGGAAGTTTATTCATGCAAGTACCAGCAAAGGAGTTATTGTCAGTAGCCTCAACGAACAATACTATACGCAATACTGGCTTTGCGGCGGCAGAGTAAAATAAGAATCTTTTTTCTTCCCCTGTGATTTTTCCTTTCCCTCCCCGACTTATAGTTCAAATAAAACTTTAAAAAGGAAAAATGATGAAAAAGATTTTAGGTGTCCTTCTCTTTATCGGCCTTGCGCTGAACGCCAACGCACAATTACTTTGGAAAATCTCCGGTAACGGACAAGAAAAGCCCTCATACATTTTAGGTACCCACCATCTGGCACCTCTCAGCATCAAAGATAGCATTGCCGGATTGCCACAAGCCATAGAAGGTACTACTCAGGTATACGGAGAAGTAGTTATGTCCGATATGATGTCACCCGAGTTCATGCAGATAATGCAGCAAAGAATGATGATGGCAGGCGACACCACTCTCCAGAAACTTTTTACCCCGGAACAATATGAAGTAGTAGGCAAGGTAGTGAAAGAGAACCTGATGGCAGATATAGCTATGTTGGGCAAATTAAAACCCGCTGCCATAACCCAACAACTGACCCTGATATTGTGCATGAAGCATCTGGGTGGTTTTAATCCACAGGAGCAATTAGATACTTACTTCCAGCAACAAGCATTGCAAAGCGGTAAGAAAATAGGTGGTTTGGAAACTCCGCAGTCTCAGTTAGATATGCTCTTTAAAAGTCAGACTCTACAGCGTCAGGCAAACTTACTCTATTGCCTCGTAAGTGACATAGATAAAGCTATGGAACAAACTAAACGTCTCAACAACGCATACAAGGCTCAGAACCTGGATGAAATGCTGAAGCTGATAGAAGAACGTGATGGCAACTCGTGCGATCCGCAACCGGGCGAAATGGAAGCTATGCTGGATAACCGTAACAAAGCATGGATTGAGAAAATGCCTGCTCTCATGAAGGATGCTCCTACCCTTTTTGTTGTCGGTGCAGGCCACCTGCCAGGAACTAACGGAGTCCTGAATCTGCTGAAACAGCAGGGATATACTGTAGAACCTATGAAATAAAAACTATAAATTCTCTCTTTACTGACATTTTCTGAAAACTAAGAAAATGCAAGATACCGGGTGATTGCAAGTGATTTGTGGTCACCCGCTTTTATATATCAAGAAATATGCATATCTTTGGGCAAATTTAAAGTTCAACTTAAAATCCGCCACAGCAATGAATAACAATTTGATATACAGAAATCTAACAGATGAAACCAAACGTCTTGTCTATCATTTTCCTGTTATAACGATAACTTAACGAAGCTCACCATTACCCAGAGCTATTTTCATCTATTCAGGTCTTGGCAGTTTCAAATCCGGAAAGGCCTATATGCTTCCACCCTACTTTGCCAATATCGGTAAACGCTTGGTAAAAGCAAATAAGATATATTTCTATGATACCGGCTTGGCAGCTTACCTGCTTGGGATAGAGAATGAAGAACAATTAGCTACTCACCCGGCTAAAGGAGCCTTATTTGAGAATCTTATCGTAAATGAGGCAATGAAAAACAGGCTCAACAGGGGAAAAGATCCCAACTTATATTTCTACAGGGACAAAAGCCAAAAAGAAGTAGATCTTCTGTATACCCAGGCCAACAATATTCAGGCATACGAGATTAAATCAGCTCAAAGTTTCCACAAGGAATTCTTCAAAGGTATTGACTATCTGAACGGGATCTTTGGAGATCGCCTAACAAAAACAGCTGTTATATTCGACGGGCAAGAAGAGTTACATACAGAGAAAAATGGAGTTTATAATTTCCGAAATTTCTATTTGAAATAAAAAAGAGTTCTGAATCTGCTGAAACAGCAGGGATATACTGTCAATGCAAGATACCGGGTGATTGCAAGTGATTTGTGGTCACCCGCTTTTATAAAAAAGGGTACATCAGGAAATCCCCCCGACATACCCTCTAATCTTAGTATATGTTCATCATCACATATTCATCGTATTGGCTCCTAAAGCTCCCAACACCGCTGATGCTACAGCGATTACTATTTTTAAAATCTTATCCCAAATCGTCTTTTTCATATCAATTACTTTGCATTTCAATAATTCATAGACTGCGCAGCCTTTAATTCTTAATTTCTAATTCTTTAAATTCTAAAGCTTCAGCTTTAGACCCTATCCCAGAGGATCATCTTCAATACCTCCGTCTCCACCTGAACCACCTCCGTTACCATCATCCGGATCTTTACCATCATCGGAAGAAACATCCTTACCCGTCCACTTCTCAAATTCAACACCCTGCCACAAAGCCCGGGTAGTTCCCAGAGCAGCCGGACGTGTATATTCAGGAGTAAACATAAAATGTAATGACGTCACCTGATTCGGACTCACATCCTTCTCTGCATCCACACCCTTTCCGCGTGTCCGTGCAATCACCGTAAATGTTCCCAAACCATCCAGACGAACCGAACGGCTGTTCAACAACTGTAAACGCATCACCGACATCAGGTTTCTGACCACATTATGTACATCACCCGGTGTTGCCGAACACTTTTCAGCCACCATTTCTCCCAACTGCTGCAGATTAACAGCTCTTCCCACTTTCTTCAATGCCAGATGCCACTGCTTAGCACCCTCTTTCGTTTTCAACTGCGATTGTCTCGCATAATACAATAAAGGCATAATCTTTCTCCTTTGCTTTTAAATTCAACTTCATTTTTATTAGCTTGTGTTGATCAACAGTGCAAAGGTGGGGATATTACCAGGTATAAACAAAAAAAACAGCCCACCAGGAGCTGTTTTCTAATATTAATATATAATTAATTGATCTTAAGTATTTTGATGTAATCGGAAGAATTTCCTCATAAACCATATATATATAAAACTAAGTAATAGAACAGTGCATAGCAAAAATATATAGCCATGATCCAAACATTCTATATATCCTATTATTACAACTGCTTGTACTGCCATATAAATCAATGATACTACCACATGAGGTATTTTCAACTCGTTCGCCATCAACTGATACATGTGTTTGCGATGAGGTAAACCAATGTTTTCATGAAGCATCAAACGATGAATGATAGTCAAAACACTATCGACGCCATAAACTACCAATAGGATTATCCAACTGAAATCTTCTGTCTGAATAATTAGCTTCCCAATCAGGAAAAGAAGAATAAAGGCGATACTCACAGAACCGACATCACCGGCAAAACACTTCGCCTTTTTACGGAAATTAAAGAAACAAAATACGAATACAGAGCAAAGGACAGTATAAATCAAAGCGGGTTCAACAAAAGTGATTATCTTAGAATTTATATAAGCTAATGTACCTAGAATAACCAATGAATAGCCACCGGTAATGCCGTTGATACCATCCATGAAATTATAAGCATTAATAATACCTGTGCAAACTATCAATGCGATAATTATCCACCACCACGAAAGAGAAAACAGCCCCCATTGGTAAAACATCAAAGCCATAGCTGTAAAGTGAAACACTAACCGAAAGCCTTGAGAAGTGGAACGAATGTCATCCACAAAACTGATAAAGGTAATTAGGGTCAATGCCAACATGAACCAGGGATAATCCCATTCATTACTCAAGAAATAAGCCAAAGCGCCAAAATAGAAAATGATTCCGCCACCACGCAAAGTAATCCGGGTATGGGAACTTCTCTCATTGGGTTTATCGATGATATTGTACTTATCAGCTATTCTAAAATAAAAAAGTTCTGCCAGAAATAGCAGAACCAATATAATCAGGTAATACATAACCGTACTTGCCCCCTTAATTTTTAATTGTTAATTCTTAATTTGAAAACGATTTTATCGTTTTCATAATCCCATCAGCAGCACGAACTGGCATTTGTTCAATGCCAAGTGCTGCTTTAATCTTCTCATTACTCACCACATAATTCTCTGTCAGTTTCCGCAAACGTTCAGTATTCAGCGGCAGATGAAGTAAAGTTCCTAAACCAGCACAACCTTCCATCATCTTCCGGTTCATCTTCCAGATATGAGGTATTTTACCCATAGCCTCACACATGAGAACAATTAATTCATTTGTAGATAGGGGTTCGTCATCACCCATGTGATAAATGCCACTCGCAACATTCTTCGTCAGCAAACCTTCCACCACATAACATAAGTTATCAATCGAAGTGAACGAACGCTTGTTTTCAAAATCTCCCAAAGGCCAGGGAATACCTTTCTTTACCACATTATAAAGCAGATTCAGGTTTCCTTTATTGCCCGGTCCATGAATCATGCAAGGTCTCAATATATATACCTGCTTCCTATCATCATGCAGTTTTAATTTTTCATTTTTATTTTTTAATTTATCGAGAATATAATTCTCTGCCGCTATCTTACTCTCTCCATAAGGCCCTATTGGAGTAGGTATCACATCTTCCCTCAACGCATCCCCTACTACACTATCGGCAACAGCCTTCACTGAACTGAAGAATATGAACTTCTTAGCTGTAGATTCCAGAAAGAAATCAAAAATCCTCTGTGTTAGCCCTGTATTGATATCAAAATATGCCTGTGCTACAGATTGATTCTTTGTATCATGTGCTTTACCGGCCAGATGGATGATGGCATCAAATTGTGGCAAACGCTGCATTGGAAAAGAGGTCGTTTCAATATCTTTCCAAGCAAAAGTCTTCACGACTCCCTCCTTTGTTAGAAAAATGATATCGAGACCATAAAGGGTATGGTATTTGTGTAAAGGTGTAACAAGATTAGAGCCTACAAAGCCATGAACCCCTGTTATAAGTATATTCATATAAGAGCAGAATAATTATCCCTTTATCTGTGATTTGAGATATAACTTCTTCACAAAATACATATCATGTTCAACCATGATTCTCACTAACTCAGAGAAACTTGTTTTCGTTGGATTCCAGCCTAATAAAATCCTTGCCTTAGTTGGATCTCCTAATAATTGTTCTACCTCACAAGGACGAAAGTATTTGGGATCAACCTCTACCAGCACCTTGCCAGTTTTTGTATCAATACCTTTTTCGTCTACTCCTTTTCCTTCCCACCAAAGTTCAATTCCTACTTCTTTGAAGGCTAGTGCAGCAAATTCACGTACTGTATGCATTTCACCTGTGGCAATAACAAAATCTTCCGGTGTGTCATGCTGAAGAATCAACCACATACATTCTACATAATCTTTAGCATATCCCCAATCACGCAAAGAATCAAGATTTCCCAAATATAGTGTATCTTGAAGTCCCTGTGCAATGCGTGCAGCAGCCAATGTTATTTTGCGGGTCACGAATGTCTCTCCCCGACGTTCACTCTCATGGTTAAAAAGAATACCGTTTACGGCAAACATACCATAACTCTCACGATAGTTTTTGGTTATCCAAAAACCATACTGCTTGGCTACCCCATATGGACTTCGCGGATAGAATGGAGTGGTTTCTTTTTGAGGAACTTCCTGCACTTTACCAAAGAGCTCTGAAGTAGAAGCCTGATAGATTCGTGTTTTATGCTCAAATCCCAAAATCCGTACGGCTTCCAGCATACGCAGTGTTCCCACAGCATCAGCTTCAGCTGTATATTCCGGCACGTCAAAACTCACTTTTACATGACTTTGCGCAGCAAGATTATAAATTTCATCTGGTTGTACTTGCTGTATAATGCGAATAAGCGAACTGCTATCTGTCATGTCTGCATAATGCAAATTTACCAGACGATCTTTCTTCATATCACGTACCCATTCATCAAGATACAGATGCTCTATACGCCCCGTATTGAAGGACGATGAACGACGTAGAATACCATGAACTTCATAACCTTTCTCTATTAAAAACTCAGCAAGAAACGAGCCATCTTGACCTGTTATACCAGTAATCAATGCACTTTTTTTCATTATTCTTTCGTTAAAAACAATTCAAATATTTTAATAAAATATTTCAGAAAAAGCAGAGGCATGCATGTCCATATACCATTTTCACTACATGCACGAACTATTTCTTTATTTAATATTATATTGCTCTTTATAGAGGCAGTACTTATTCCACCAGTTCGCATTTTCATAAAATCTAATGGAATATACGCAGTCTTTAATTGATGAGTATGTAAAAAACGGACTAATAATTCATAATCAGCCGCAATACGATAATCTGTTTTATAATATCCAAATTCTTCAAAATATTTCCTATAAGTAAAGAATGTAGGATGTGCAGGCATAAAACCATATCTAAAACGCCTCAATGAAAAGCTTCCAGATGAGTAATAGCGCACAGTCTTACCAAGGTTATCTGGATTTACAAAACGCACATCTCCATAGGCCGCTTGTATTTTTTTATTTTGAAACGTCTCTACAATCTTTGAAATAATATCTCTCCGATGATAAAAATCATCTGAATTAATTATACCTACTATATCACCTGTTGACATGGAAATACCTTTATTCATTGCATCATAAAGACCATTATCCTTTTCACTTTTCCACTTGAGACGTCCCTGAAATAGTGGTTCATATTCGCGGATAATATCAACCGTGCAATCTTTAGATAAACCATCAATAACAATATACTCTATATCAGAATAAGTTTGATTTAGTACTGATTGAATTGTATCACGAAGAGTTCTTTCACTATTATATGTGACTGTAATTAGTGATATCATCATCATCAATTCACATTTAAAAGGTATTTATCTATGTCTAGACTAATAAATTTACTACCTAAAATTTCTGCAGCAAAGGCAGGAAATCCTGATCGTCTTAAACCATGTCCATAAATATTATAGACTAAAGAAGCATTTCCTAATAAATAAAAATCCAAAAAAGATTTTTCATATACGCTAAGAGGCTCGTTATTAGAAAAATCCAGATGAACCACTCGCCCTGGAAAAACATGAATTCTCTTCTGTTTAGACAACTTATTCAAGCAAGTAATACTATCAGATGTTACCAAAATATCTATATGTTTAGTCAATAATTTATTTATTGCTCTTTCGCATAGATCAAGTAACATATTTTTCTCCACATCATCCAATTCTTTATAATTTCTTTCAGAAAAATCTCCTAATAAATTCTGAAATCGAAAACACACCGCTACATAATTATTTCCTAAAGAATTAGTAATGGCATCAATTTGCCTCTGCAATTGATTTGAAGGCTTAAATAATTCATTATACAACATACCATATGAATAATTCGAACTATATATAGCATTCAGTTGCTTAAGGTTGTGACCATTACTATATATGTGAGTCTGACGTCGTAAATGAAAGCCTCTAAAAGCATACTCTTCACCTGTTCTAACTTTTAAGGAAGTATTAAACAAACTATATGACAATTTAAAGGACTTCCAATCATAAGAATTTGGCTGAAGTAATAGAGACAAATCAAATGGACTACAAAATAACAACTTAAATACCAAATCATTTTTTTTACAATAGGCATAAGTGTTAAGAATACCATATAACCGATCAGCTAATCCACCGTGACGCAATTTCCCATCAATCATAAGAACCATACACTTATCTCCTTTAGGAGCAAACAGCTTATAATATTTGATTCTTAAACTAAAAGCCCTTAAAAAATTAATGATCCTTCGCAAAAAGGCATTATTACTCAAAAACAGATAAAACTTCGATGTTAAATAATCCATCTTTCAATTATTTCTAAGTAAAACAATGAAGTTTTTAATAACTCCAGGAAATCTTGCTGCAAATAACTTAATACTATAATTATGAGGATTCGATATATAAACTTTAGCATATTCATAAAGTAAGAGAATGGTATTATGGCATAAATGCACAAAAGGTATTTTTTTTCTAGATGCAGATCCATCACGCATCCTCACATAATAAGAAGCTACTTTAGCACAGTATAGCCGATTTATATTAGCAGTACAAGATGTCACAAATAATGCATCTTCCCCATTAGTGATTCCATTCTTAAATCTAGTTATACCTATTGCACTTCGTGGTATTAGCTTTGCCCATGGAACAGACAAAATTGATCTAAATCGAAATAAATCAACAACTATATTTTCTCGATATTTTTGCAAATAGTTGTTAAGAAAAAAAGAAGAAGATCTGTCCCCAAAAGCAACAACCTCACAAATAGCAATAGAATCACTATTTGCAATTTTATATAATTCAGATAAATAATTGGGCGAGATATAATCATCGTCATCAATAAATGCAATATAATTTCCCCTCGCATTATCTAATCCTATATTCCTAGCAATAGATACTCCTTTATGTACTGAATATATCAAGTTATAGTTAAACGAATATTCACGCAATTTAGCGGACAGCTTCTCTCTATATGGATGCTCTTCTCCATTCAAAATTATTAAAACTTCGAAATCATTAAAGGAGAAATCTTGCTGATTAAGGGATTTTAAACAGTCAAAAATATAATCAGAAGGATTACTTGTTGGTAATATAACTGATATCAATGGAGTATTTGACATAACCTACAACTATTCTATAAACATGATTACAAAATCATACATATACAAATAAAGATAAAACACATTACTAGTATTATAAACATCTGCTATTTATAATTTTACAAACAACCTCATTAACAAAAAAGCACCAAATGGATTCATAATTCTAAAAAACAATGAGACACTCAATCTAGACTTTATCTTAATAATTCCAAAACCCTCCACCCTTGTTTTATATTATTTTTACTCTCCAAAACAAACTTACGAGCTTTAGCACCAAAACTCATAAGTTGTTCCTCTGTATGTGAAAGAGCTACTCTAATAGCTTCAGCATATCCTGCTACAGTCTCTTCCTCAAAAAGATACACATATGGATAATACTCTTGTGGCATTCCTGGAAGTTTTGTAGTTAGAAGTGGAGTGCCTGACACCATATATTCCATATTCTTTGAGGGAAAAGAATATTTTGTAAACTCCTCTGTAGAAAAACGAGGATTAATCAACAAAGATGCTCTCAATTCTTCTTCTACTACTTCTTCATTAGGAACAACACCACGATATTCTACACGAGAATACCGATGACATACTTCCTTCAACTCTTTTACGTATGAACCATTACCAAACAGAATGAGATGAGCGTCTACATCCGATTCAATGAATCCTTCAACCAACATTTTGAGGCCATACTTCTCAAAAAGGCCACCAGCATAAAGCACAGTACGAGGAGAATGTTTTTCTCCCATTTCTATTTTTTTATCCTTTACAGATATATCACAAAGTGCTTCCATAACCATATATGGACGACACTTAGGATTGACAATCTTATTCATCTGCTCAGTAAGTAGTACATATTTATTAAATGAGTTCACATAAAGATTATGGAACCTATAGGCACAAGAAGAAATAAAACTTACTACTTTACTTTTATCGTTATCCACCATCATTCCATAAATATCAGTTACAACACCCACACTTTGAATTCTATTAATTTTAGTTGCCAATAAAGAACCCATACAAGCACTCACATTCAATACGTCACATATGATGGCTTTTTCTGTTCTATGACTCAATCCCCAAAAAAACACATAGCAAAAAGTATAAAACATCACACAAAAGTGTTTTATTATAGGTAAGTTAATGAATGGAATATATTTATATAATATTCCATTTTCCTCCTCATGTCCCATACAAACTATAATCTTAGACGAAATGCCTCTAATAATAGGTGGATTGGTGAATGCAACTACATTAGCACCATTTGCATTTATTCCTTTTACTAATAATCGACTAAATTTCTGTACCGAATACCCTGGATTATTTCCTGTTTCTTTATAAATCTGATTAATTAACTTCTCTGAAGAAAGAGACGAAATATATAAAATTTGCATTATATTGAAAAAATTAAGCGATATGACCAAAAATGAGCTAGTACACAAACAGTACCAATAGCAGACAGAATATAGAGCCTAATATATTCTTTCCTCCCTTCCTGCTGAAGTATGGCACAAATAGACCAGCCGATGAATAAAGGCATCTGCATAATAATGCGGTTTGTAAGCATCAGACTTGTAGATAGAGCAAAAGAGAGTCCGGCAGTTAACACAAATAATCCCCAATAGTAAAAATCATGCTTCTTATTTTTTAAGACCAGATATAATGAAAAAAGATAAACATATACCATAGGAATCTTATCTCCATATCCAATAGATGTTGTAAACAAAGGAAGAGCATTCTCAATGCTAGCGTAAGCTGCATAATGATTGTCAGAATTTTCGGCAACTACTACCGTGAGATTTACCAAATATGATGGTGAAATATAACCTATTATCAATATAGCCAAAAAGAACAATATGACAATCTTCCTATTCAGATTTACTTGTTGCATGAAAAAAGCTATCATATATAACAGAACAAAAATAACTAATGAGAAATGAGTGAATACTGCTCCAATCACAAAAAGAACAGCGATTGTTTTATTATTTTTATTAAACTGAAAAAAAGAACAATACATGAAAGCAATGGCTGCAAGATTTCGTGAGATTTCTTGCACCCAAATAAATGGGGCAGACATTAATATATAAAAAAGAATAATACCTCGAATCCGTTTCAATCCATAATTTCTCCTCAATAACTCACATATCACTATATAATAAATAGAAAGATAGAGAGTTGTTACTAAATTCAAAGGAATTCCTGCCCTATTAGCTAAATATAATGAAGAGGAATAAATAAAGTCTATATGTATAGAGATCTGAGATTCAATATAATCTAATATGTTATGATAGTGTAGCACATCGTCCTTTACCGAATCGTAATATCTAGTGATATCCAATGCATCGGGAAACACATAAAAATGCATTGATGCATACAATAAAAGAACTAAAAAAAAATAAAACCGATATGGCGGTTTCTCTCTATATTCCAATGACAATGATTGATTCATGCTCAACAATGGCAATACTCAAATTTATTAACGTATCTTCAAGTAATTTCCAAGTATCAAATCCCACTCTTTCGGAACAAACTTTCCATTCCCTGAATTCGGGTAAAATGTTATTTCTCCAAAATAGATACTACCATTGATATTGTATAAATCAATCCTTGAAAATAATAAGTCAGCAGATAACTTTTCAGCGATTCCTATCATATCTGATAAATTAATTGGAATATCAAGTTTCTTATCGAAATCTGGCAAACATATTAATTCTCCAAATTCCTGAATATCTGCATTCCTATTATAATAATTTGCACGATGCTTGGTATTTCTATCAAAATCTATCTTGAAAAATTTTACATTTCCATTAAAACAATAAAACTTATAGTCAATCAAGTCAACATTTTGTGGATGAGTATTGTCCTCCATAAACGTCTCTGCCATAATACGAGGCTTGATACCCTTATAAGCCCATTCCCCCATATTTTTATAAATGTCATAAGCCATTGATTTATGAAGTTTCACCCTTGCATCCGCCTTATCAAATTCTCGTTTATTCCTACAAATAACAATTCCCGAATTTCCTCCTCCATTTGTGGTTTTTAGAACAAATTGATCCGGCAAAGAGTCAAAATCAATTTCATCAAATGTATTCCATATACCCAACGTAGGAATAATATATTCCTTACCTATGACATTTGTGACATAATCCTTGACAGCAAATTTATCCACCAAAATATGATATTTAGGATTATGATCATGCAATTTCAACCAATTGATTTTTTCATTAAATGTAGTAGGATTCTTCAAATTTGGTTTCTTACCTATCGACAGCCAATACATTCCATATACTAAAGCTTTTTGATCATTAAAAAGCCTAGCATATCGTAATACAACCCCAATCACTAATCTTGAAGGTCGGTCCAAGATTCTTCTCAATTTAATTAATATATTCACTGCTTATTCTCATGTTTTATGACATCCTTGTATATATTCAATAATGTATTTATGAGTATATCAGGATCGTGTTTTTTACGATACTTCACTTTTGTTGTAGTAGAGAATTTTTGAGCCAATTCATCGGATTCAAATATTCTACTAATATACTCAGCAAGCATATTTGGTTCATTGTAACAATAGAGAAAACCTTCGGTATTATGTTCCAACATGTCCATATTCCCTCCCACAAACGAAGCTATACAAGGAACACCTATGATTGTAGCTTCAGCAAGAGAATTAGGTGCATTCTCAATAGAAGAAGGAATAATGACAACATTTACACTTGCCATTTTTATCGCCATCTCCTCAGCAGAGAGTGTCCCCGTAAAATGAACAAGGTCATCAATATCAAATTTTTTTATCAGATATTTTAGAAACCTCATATATCCGCTACTAGATAGTTTCTGTCTCAATTTGGTCGGATGTAAACGATCATATCCAGCAACATAGAGCTTTATATCGGGATATTTTTTCTTAAGTTTGGCAATAGCTTCAAATACGAAATGCAAACCTTTTAGGGGAGTTACAGCTTGACTCACAAACAGTGTATGCCTTTCCATTCTGTCAATGCTCCATTCTTGATTAAAGAAAGGCTCACGTATCATTCGAGGGCAAAAATAGTATTTTAAATTTGGATTGATATTCATTGACGATACACGATCCCAAGTAGAACGCCCCTCCACATATTTTACATTGAGCAACTGCCTCTGTTCATTCTTGGATCTTTTGATAAAAGAATTTCTACCAGAGAAAAATCCCGTAGGCACAAATAAGTCCTGCAAAGCAGTGAAACGTAACATTGTAGAGAAATCAATGCCAGCGTAATAGTGATGCTGATATTCTGTCAAAATACCTTGCAAGGACACAATGATAGGCAAATCTGTATGATTAAACAATAATATATTGTGTTTACCTTCTGTACCATATGCATGGATAATATCAGGCTGAAAATCACTTATAATTTTCAGCCAATAATCTATCTTGTCACAATTCATAGGCAAGATATAATATCTTACCCCATCTAAATCGTATATTTTCATTTTATTTACATTGGCAATAGTAGCCATTGCAAGAGAAACGTTATCAAATTGGGTAATTTTTATGCTCATAGCGTCTACCCATGAAATAGCATGTCCACTCTCAAAACCAAGTTTAGCAGCAACCTTAGGCATTAAACTATTTATTGTCCAAAGTATTCTCATATTTTGATGTATTATAAAGGTAGAATCCTGTTTATCAAGTCGTATAAAATTATTAGGGAATCGTTTTATTTTGAATACCCAACATATCTTCAAAATAATACAATAGTTTATCTCTGTGTGCTTCACAATTAATAAGATTAAATAATTGCATCAACCACTTTCTTGAAACTAATGAAGGCAACAGTTTTCTGCATTGAGCAGCACGTATCCATCGATTTTGAATAGGTTCAAGATAAAACCCAACAATTTTCTTAGAACTTCCATAATACTTATCAGTACTCACCTTCAGCTTTGTAGCATCAGTAATAATTTCGTTTATCGATTTCAAAGATTGTTCAAAGGCATTTAAATCCAATAGTGTTACTGTTGGTTCTTCCTCGCATTGACTATACGGGATAATTCTAAAAGATATAGATCGTTCAAATGAGATTTCAACCATATATCCATAATTCCACTTGTCATTTATACGAACAGGTTCTATATCAAAACAAAAATTCCCCAATCCATAGAAGATAGGTTTATCATGATATATCTCATAGCCACTGTAACAATGTTGATGATGATTTACCACTACATCCGCTCCAACATCGATAAAAAAACGATAGGTTTCTTGCATACGAGGGGAAGGCAACTGATAATGCTCATGACCACCATGTACAATTACTAACACATAGTCAGCTTTCTTACGAGCTTCCAGAATGCTATAATATTGCCTTATAGGATTAAGCGGGTTAGCACCAGCTTTCATTTCTGTTGCAATAGAAAACTCATGTTCACAACAATTGATAATAGCAAGGAGCATACCTTTAATATTCTTATATAATATAGAGGATGATTCATTTATATCACTCCCAAACCCTACTGTATCTATCCCTGCTTGTTCAAGTAATAATTTCGTAACTTTACCATTGTAATCTTTTTGATCAAGAATATGATTATTTGCTAATGTAACACATTTAAATCCCGCATATTTAACTGCATCTATACTTTCTGGTTGCCCTTTTAAACAAGGTCCATATTTATCAATTGGAGATTCATTTCCTTTTACTATAGGAAACTCAAAATTAACTATGCTATAATCTGCCGACTCTACTATAGGCTTTATATCATAAAACAATCTATCAAATTCTTTCCTCTTTATACTTTCAGACACTCTATATCTATCACAAAAGTCGCCTGCTATTAATACTTTCATTGGAATAATCTATTTATCAAAGACCTGAAATGCAAATATACTTTCATAGGAAAAGAAGGCCTTTGCCATGTTATTTTATACATCTTATTTTCAAACTTTATACTAGGCAAAGGAAAAGGAGGCTCATTTTTTATTGAATAGTATTCATCAGAATATATTGCTTTAGTATTAAATATACTAACTTCCTTTGATTTATTATGTGTACCGACTAAGCCTATATTACTAACAAGTAACACTTTGGGATAAATGCACATCGCATTATTCATAAACATCATATAATGAAAAATGCCATCCCAGCATTTTGTTCTTCTCAAATTGTTCACATTATCTTTTATGATTCTAATTCTGTCTTTACATTGTTTTTTTTCTGGGAATAAATACTTTATTTTATCAGATTTAAGAAAATCATCTATTTTAATCAAATCCCAATCAATCTTATTCCATCGATCTCTCCATGATGCCCATCCATAAATTTGAAACATATAAGAATATATATAATCATACCCTTCAGGATTGTAACTAATATAGTTATCTCCACTGATCATCCATACTTTTGTATCATCACGGAATTTTTCAATTAACTGATCACAAAAACTAAAAAAACCCATTGTAGGCACGCAATCTTCTTCAAGTATAATACCTTGTTCTTCATTATCAAAAAGCCAAGTTATAGCTCCTCTTAACGAATCATAAACATTAACACATTCATCTCTAAACCAAATATGTAATTCACAATTCCAATCAACTTCACTGATATAGGAGCGAATCTCTTCATTACGTTCTATTTCACCTTCTTTTTCAATTCTACCTTTATTGGAATAAAAATAAAGTTTGCTTGGTTGAGCTGCCCTTATGCTATCAAATGTCTTTCGAGCATAGTCTGGTCGTACAAAAGTTATGAATAAAACTGGAGTTTTTACCACTTCTCTAAATTTTAAAAATATCTTCAATTCTAGAATTAGGCAATTCTCCCAATTCATTTTTTATTTTATTCCCATCAATTCGCAAACTTTTTATATCGCCATCCCTACGAACTTCTTTGCCAAAATACTCATCTCGACATGGAACATGATATACAGCAAACAAACGTTCTATTAGATGTTTAATACTCAAAAATTCACCACCTCCAATATTATAGATCCCTGATGGAATATTTTTATTAATTGCTTTATCTACCATCAGAATCATCTCTTCAAGAGTAATAAATTGACGAGTTTGCAAACCTGCACTAAAACTCGGAGCTGATGGATTTTTACCTGCATTATAATCCTGAAGATATTGAAGAGTATAAGGAATAAGGCGCGTTCCTGGCTTCAAATCATCTTCAGAAAACATATTAGGTAATATAAAGTGATAATAAACAAAATCTGATTTAAAATCATTCATATATCGCCCGTATAATCTTTTACTTAAACCATAGTCATTCGTAACCGAAAAAGCAGAACATACTACTTCTTTCTCAGTAAATGCTCTACCACATTCATTATTGAGACCTATCTCCATATATGACCCAAAAGAAATATACTTACCTTTATATCCTCTCTTTTTCAACTGCAAAGTTATCTCAATTGGAACATTCACATTTAGTGCATACATCAATGAGGAATCTGTTTTCAATGCAGCTTGTACTCCCGCTCCAGATGCATAAATAATAATGTCAGATAAAAGGAGGGCATCATACTTAAGTTCATCTGTTAGCAAATTTACTCGATAGAAGTTATTATATGTATAGCCTTTAGGTACATCAAGTCCATAAACATCGACTTGACATCCTTTCTTAACAAAAAAGTATTTTGTAAGAGCAACAGATAACATTCCGTTAGTTCCTATAATTGAAATTATCATATTCTATTTATGTTCACCAATTAAAATTGAGTCAATTCTTTTTACGACAGGGATAAGCAAGCAGGAAATAAATAAAACTATTGAACCATACAGTATCGCTTCTATTTCTGGATAATTCTGAATACTGAATGGTAATAGCTTAAATAACAGGGACGATGCAATTACTAAAGCAAAAGCATAAATAGACAATAGTGAATTATCAAGAATAATCGCTAGCATAAGCGTAGATACACAAAATACTAATGCAGTCATTATAAATAGTGAATAACTACCATATTGAAATAATGACATCGCAATAAGAGACTTATCGCCGCTATTTAAGTTGAATAAAATACACCCTAATAAATTGCAAAGAATTTTGCTGTATCTATAAACGTTATTCGCTTTTAAGTCATTACCTACCTATAAATTTATCTATTTCTTCTACACAAAGGTTATAAACATCTTCTGTTTTATACCTCTTATACCAGTCTGCAACAAGAGCAATACACTGCTGCATATTCAATCTTGGTTTCCATCCCAAACGAGTTTTAACTTTATTTATGTCAAGTGTCAACAAATTCGCCTCATGAACAGCATTCAAATCTGATGAATCTTTCAGCACACCAAATTCGAAATTTTTTACAAGCTCTGTAACAACTTCCCAAACAGTTGAAACTGAATCATTCTCCGGCCCAAAATTCCAACCTTCACAATACTCAGTAGGATAATTCCACATTTTTTGAGCAAGCATCATATAGCCAGAAAGAGGTTCCAATACATGTTCCCAAGGACGAACAGCCTTTGGAGAACGAATATTAATTACCTTACCCGCTTCCAATGCACGAATGCAATCAGGAATAATGCGATCTTTTGCCCAATCACCACCACCGATAACATTACCAGCTCTTACAGAGGCAATGCTAACAGCATGCTTTTTGCCATAATCAATTGGATTAAAAAAGCTACGGCGCCAAGATTGGATAGCGATCTCACATGCTCCCTTTGATGAAGAGTACGGATCATATCCCCCAAATGGATCAGTCTCTTTATAGCCTTGTATTTGCTCCTTGTTGTCATAACACTTATCAGTGGTAATCATCACACCTACTTTAACACTCTTTGTAACACGAATAGCTTCCATTATATGAATGGTCCCCATAACATTCACTTCGTAAGTGTCCACAGGCTGTTCATAACTTAAACGAACCAAAGGTTGAGCTGCAAGGTGAAACACTATTTCCGGCTGATATTTAATAAAAATTTCTTTCATCCTTTGACCATCACGAATATCCGCCCTTATATCAGCTTTTATTCTACGACCTATACCTGAAAGGACAAAATTGTCTTTTTCTGAATAAGAGTCAAGTGAAAGCCCTACCACTTCTGCTCCCTGCTCATGAAGCCAAATAGAAAGCCACGACCCCTTAAAACCCGTATGACCAGTAACTAGGACTTTCTTACCTTTATAGAAATTATTGAAAATATCTATCATAATTATTCTATTGTATAAGCTATTGTATCAGAAGGGTCATAAAGCTTGTCTGTATATGCAAGCAAAATAAAGTCTTCATCACTATTATTTAGCACTATATGAGCAACATTATTAGGAATAAAGACTGTGATAGCTTTTTCAAGAGACATTTCTATATCCAATTTTTCACCTGTGTTAATGTCTTCAAGTTTCAATATTGCACGCCCTTCAATAATAGTAAACCATTCCACTGCCTCAGGATGATAGTGGCCTCCCCTCGCTTGTCCTGATTTAGCCATCGTCAGATAAATTTCACCAGTATGGGAAGGAATACCTTTTTCTGTACCAGTAATAGCCTTTAAGAACCACCCTCGATTATCTGTTATGAAACATCTATTAATAATTGTAACTCTTTCTACAAGTGATGCCATATTCTATCCGATAATTAATTTATTCTTGTATTCTAGATTTGGCACCTGACGATCCCATTTTTTCCAAGGAGCTTTATCCTCAGCAAGGAGCTTCTCCAACATATTCTTTTCACGAATATTATCCATACATTGCCAGAAGCCAGTATGTACATATGACATCAACTCCCCCTTCTCTGCCAACTTAGCAAGTACAGTCTTTTCAAAAACACAAGTATCATCTGTAAGATAATCAAAAATATCAGGCTGAAGAACCATATAACCTGCATTAATGGGGGTACCATCACTGATATTCTTCTCACGGAATGATCGAACTGCATTATCTCCATCAATATCAAGAACACCTTTCTCTTGGGACATTTTCACTGCTGTAAGAGTTGCCACTTTACCATGTAATTTATGGAATTCAACAAGTTTAGTGATATCCACGTCACAAACACCATCTCCATAAGTCATCAAGAATGGTTCATCACCTACATATTTCTGAATACGTTTAATACGTCCTCCCGTCATGGTATTATAACCAGTATCTACAACTGTAACTTTCCAAGGCTCCAAACTGCTCTGAAGAACAGTTATTTCATTCTTACCATTTCGAAAATCAAAGCTAACATCTGAATTGTATAAAAAGTAGTTTCCAAACCATTCTTTAATATACTCTTGTTTATAACCTGCACAAATGATAAAATCAGTATATTCATAATGTGCATATTCTTTCATTATATGCCAAAGAATTGGCATTCCACCAATCTCAATCATTGGTTTAGGCTTAAATTGACTTTCTTCACTAATACGTGAGCCAAAGCCACCAGCTAAAAGAACTACTTTCATAATCTACTTTTTACCTTATGGACCACTGTTTTATTTATTATATTTATCATTATCATTTTTTCATCTTTTGTAACACCAAAAAAATAAATAGAAATACATGTCCACAAACTAGCAATAACCATGTAAAGAAATGTAGCTATGATAGCATGAGGGAACAGCATCTTTAATAAGAGAAGAGGTAAAAATGCAAATGCTGTTGAAAGAAAAGATGGTACCAAAGTACGTTTTACATATTCCTTCATCTTAAAAGAAGTAAGTTCTATCATAATGTATAGTTGAAACACGAGCGTCACTACTGTGAGGAATAACATTACGACTACATTAATATATGGCGGTAATCCAAATTCATAAAGAATAAAGATAATAGGGAGAAGAGCTAAATTAATCAAACTATAGCCTATTTGATTCTTTTTGACTTTACCCGTAGCCTGAATTGTAGCATCAAATCCAGCACCTAGATTAGAAAACATTCCATTTACTAACATGAAATTAATAAATATCATTGTAAATTCCGGTGGATCACCCAACCAAATAATCAACAAGTCATCCATACATAATAATAATGGTATGGCTATTATATTCATACATAAATAAGAATAACGCGACATTGCATAAACTAATGTTAATGATCGACTTTCATCTCCCAAGCTTTGGCTCTTCATGATTTGAGGTATGGCTGCTTGACGGAGAGTAGTTGTAAATTGACTCACCGCATTACTAACTTGGGAAGCTAATCCAAAAGCAGCATTTAGAATAGTGCCAAAAAAATAATTAATAATCATAGCTGCGCCCTGCAATTTACCCATTACAGCCACTGTTCCCAACGACATCCACCAAGCAAACCCAAGTACAGCTTTATAATCATCAATATTTTTATTAAAGTTCCATTTAACCACAGCTGCATCCTTAATTCTACAATATATTTGATAGGCAATTGGTGACAACAACTGTATTAAAGCAAGAATTATCGCATAAATACGGAGTCTATTTCCATCCATATACATCAGGAGTACTATAAGTAATAATTTTGTAATTGCACTCAAAGAGTCAACTACAGACATATATAAAAATTTCTCCCTCGCAATAATCAATCCATTCATTGGAACTGTAATAACTACAAAAGCCGTTGTCAACAAACTTAAGTGAAGTACAAATAATGCATCAGGAATCTTAGAAGGATCTATATTTAAATAATTATTAACATAAAAAACGCCTAATGTCTCACCAATAATCAACAAGAAAACTGCCAAAATTAGGTGAATAATGAATATTGTATTATAGACTCTATTAGGGGCGCCCTCTTCTTTTCCTAACTCTACAGTCATATAACGGTAAGATGTTGCTACCATAGTAGTGCTTAAGGTGTTTAACATAGCAACAACACCACCAACCACATTATAAAGCCCATAGTCACTGGCTCCTAATGCGTCCAATATGAGGCGTGATGTCACAAAACTGATGGCAATATTAATAATCAGTTTTATATATAGAACTGTTGTATTTAAAACTATTTTTTTATTATTTAAGGAATTATCAGACATTATTACTTCCCATTTATGCACTGTTGTCGAAAGTAGCCAAATCCATCATCAACCTTATGCAGCCAAGAATCTTTATTTCGTAAAAATTTAAGTGTAGAATGAAAATTCTTTGGTTTGGCCATTTTACCTCTCTAACTTTTAGTTGCCCACTGTTCCTTTCTCCAAACCATTTTATCCACCACTCCCGTATAACTCTGAATAAGCTTCACAATCTTAGTCGATACATTCTCATCAGTGTAATTCGGTACCGGTAATCCATTATCACCATTCTTCACCATCTCAACAGCTGTACCCACTGCCTGCAAGAGATTGTATTCATCAATACCCGCAAGAATAAAACATCCCTTATCAAGCGCTTCAGGCCTCTCTGTAGAGGTACGGATACAAACCGCCGGAAAACTATGTCCTACAGAAGTAAAGAAAGAACTTTCCTCAGGCAATGTACCAGAATCGGACACTACTGCAAAAGCATGCATCTGGAGACAATTATAGTCATGAAAGCCAAGAGGCTCATGCTGAATAACGCGAGGATCAAGCTTAAAGCCACTGGCAGCCAGTCTATTCCTTGAACGCGGATGACAGCTATAGAGGATTGGCATATCGTACTTCACTGCCATCCTGTTGATAGCCGTAAAAAGGGAGGTAAAGTTCTTCTCCGTGTCGATATTCTCTTCACGATGAGCGGAAAGAAGAATATATTTTCCTTTCTCCAATCCAAGTCTTTTATGGATATCAGATGTCTCAATCTCAACAAGATTTTCATGAAGCACTTCAGCCATGGGGGAACCACTGACATAAGTACGCTGGGGAGCTACACTACTCGCATTAAGATAACGTCTCGCATGTTCACTGTAACAGATATTGACATCAGAAATAATATCAACAATTTTTCTATTGGTTTCTTCAGGAAGGCATTCATCAAAACAGCGATTACCGGCTTCCATATGAAAAATAGGAATATGGAGACGTTTGGCTCCAATCACAGAAAGACAACTGTTGGTGTCCCCCAAGACAAGAACCGCATCAGGTTTGAGTTCGACCATGAGCTTATAGCTTTTGCCAATAATGTTGCCCATGGTAGCACCAAGGTCATCCCCCACGGCCTCCATATAAACGTCAGGATCAGCAAGCTTGAGGTCTTTGAAAAAGACACCATTAAGATTATAGTCATAGTTCTGCCCCGTATGGGCAAGGATAACATCAAAATACTTTCTGCACTTATTGATGACGGCAGCCAAGCGGATTATTTCAGGACGTGTGCCTACAATGATGAGAAGCTTAAGCCTGCCATTATTCTTAAATGATACCATATATTTTTATTCTACAGGTTCAAAAAATGTGTCGGGATGGTTGGGGTCAAAGCACTCGTTACACCACATAAAGGTGACGAGATTTTCTGTTTCCGACAGGTTGATAATGTTATGGGTATATCCGGGAATCATTTCCACCACTTCAATCTTATCTCCACTGACCTCGAAACTGATAACTTCGTCAGTATCAATCTTGCGGAGTTGAATCAGACCATGACCGCTAACTACCACAAACTTCTCATTTTTTGTATGGTGCCAATGTTGACCTTTAGTGATTCCAGGCCTGGAAATATTGACTGAGAACTGGCCGCAACCGACTGTACGGATAATTTCAGTAAAACTACCCCGATCATCGATATTCATCTTAACAGGATAAGTGAACTTATCCTTGGGCAAGTAACTGAGGTAAGTGCTATAGAGCTTCTTTACAAAGGCCTCTGACAGATCGGGAACTCCCAAGGTCTGCGGCATCTCCTTGAAAGAATAGAGCAGATCTACGATATCACCCAAGGTAATAGTGTATACTACAGGTACTACACAATAGTTGCCATCGTAATGTTCAGACTGGTTCAAGGCAGCTATAAGTTCTTCAACCACGTCATCGATATAAACCAGATTCATCATAACACTAGGGTCGTTGACCTGTATGGGGAAATCATTGGCTATGTTATTGCAAAAAGTAGCGACAGCACTGTTATAATTGGGACGGCACCATTTACCGAATACATTTGGAAAGCGGTATACCAATACCTTGGAACCGGTTTCCCTAGAGTAGGTAAACATCAACCGTTCGCCTGCACGTTTGGATTCGCCATAAGGATTATCTAAAGAAGCTTGGGTGGATGAAGAAATCATCACCGGACAAGTGTTATGGTGCTTCTTGAGAATATCCAACAAGGTGGAAGCAAAACCAAAATTACCTTTCATGAACTCTTCAGTATCCTTAGGACGGTTCACCCCAGCCAGATTGAAAACAAAGTCGGCTCGCCGACAAAATCCATTCAAGAGCATAGGGTCCGTATCAAGGTCATATTCCATCACCTCAGAAATAGTGACAGGATAGTTTTTGGCCTTACCGGACATAATATTCTTGAGTTGGGCACAAAGATTCTTACCGACGAATCCATGCGCCCCTGTTACTAAGACCCTCATAATTCTATTCGGAACGAATTTCTTTAGCCTTACTTCTTGGTTCGAGACCAAGATCTTCACGAATAAAACGGAGTTTGAGAAGAAGATTCTTCATACCTGTAATATCAAGACGGCGGGTATTATGGCTATGGTAATCTTCTATTTTACTGACTTCTTCACTACCGCTAGTAAAAAACTTGTCATAGTTAAGATCACGGGTATCACAAGGTATCCGATAATAATCTCCCATATCAATGGCCTTGGCCATTTCCTCACGTGTGACAAGGGTTTCATAAAGTTTTTCTCCGTGCCGGGTACCAATAACTCTAACTTCCGTCTCACCATACTTCGGGTCGACCTGTGCATAGGTCTGCTTAAGAGCCTCAGCAAGAACATCAAGAGTGGCAGCAGGGGCCTTCTGTACGAAAAGATCGCCATTCTCACCATGAGTAAAGGCATAAATAACCAAATCTACCGCATCATCAAGAGTCATCATGAAACGGGTCATATCAGGATCGGTTATCGTAACAGGTTTGCCTTGTTCCATCTGTTCTACCCAGAGGGGAATCACAGAACCACGGCTGGCCATCACATTGCCGTAACGGGTACAGCAAATGGTAGTTTGCGCATTCTGTCCGAGTTCACGCCCCTTGGCAATGGCTACCTTTTCCATCAATGCCTTGGAAATACCCATGGCGTTGATGGGGTATGCTGCTTTATCAGTAGAAAGAACAACAACGTTCTTCACTCCATACTCTATGGCAGAAAGGAGAACATTATTGGTACCTACAACATTAGTCATGGTAGCTTCCATAGGAAAAAATTCACAGGAAGGTACTTGCTTAAGGGCAGCGGCTGAGAATACGTAGTCCACTCCCCTCATAGCAATATCTACAGATTGTCTATTGCGTACATTACCAATATAGAACTTTACTTTAGGGTTCTGAAGGGCATGACGCATATCATCTTGTTTCTTTTCGTCGCGGGAAAAAATACGGATCTCTTTGATGTCGCTATCCAAAAAGCGACGGAGTACAGCATTACCGAAGGAGCCCGTACCACCTGTTATCAACAGGACTTTGTCTTTGAAAATGGACATGATTATTTATTTCAGTATTTATTTTTTCATATAAAATATTTTATACCATTCGGCAAATTTACGTAGACCATCACGAAGTGGAGTATGAGGCTTAAAGTTGAAATCACGCTCTAAAGCAGTGGTATCAGCATAAGTAATAGGAACATCACCTAGTTGCATAGGAACAAGCTGTTTATGGGACTCGAAATTATAGTCTTCAGGAAGAATTCCGGCACGAATAAGCTCTTCCTGAAGTATCTGCACAAAGTCAAGCAAGTTCTCAGGATTACTGTTACCTATATTGTAGACCTTGTACGGAGGTACAGGTAAACCATCTTCTCCGATTTTGCGTTGGGGAGCACCATGTATTATACGTTGTAAACCTTCAACTATGTCATCAATATAAGTGAAGTCACGTTTACAGTTACCGTAGTTAAAGATCTGAATAGTATCTCCTTTTATTAGTTTATTTGTGAAACTAAAGTAAGCCATATCAGGTCTTCCCGCAGGTCCGTAAACAGTAAAGAAACGAAGACCTGTGGAGGGTATGTCATAGAGTTTACTATAGGCATGCGCCATCAGTTCATTACTCTTCTTAGTAGCGGCATAAAGACTGACAGGATTATCAACTTTGTCATCGGTACTATAAGGAACTTTTGTATTACTACCATAAACAGAACTGGAAGAGGCATACACAAGATGTTGTACCCCACTCTGCCCATTGTCGTAACTGTGACGGCAGGCCTCGAGGATATTGTAAAAACCGATAAGGTTACTTTCAATGTAAGCATCAGGATTAGTGATACTGTAGCGAACACCAGCTTGTGCAGCTAGATTAACCACCACATCGAAACGGTAGTCAGTAAAAAGCCTATTGACGAGAGCTTTGTCAGCAAGGTTACCCTTGATAAAAGTATAGGTACTCTCAGGATATTGAGCCGCAATCTGTTGTAAACGGTTGAGACGATACTCTTTAATAGTGATATCGTAGTAGTCGTTCACACTATCGAGACCAACTATCCGAATAGGACTCTCAGCAATAAGGAGCCGCTCCACCAAGCTAGAACCGATGAAGCCGGCAGAGCCGGTAACTAATATGGTCATAAAAAAAGGTTAGTCCCTACGGAAAATATCACGGGTGAATACTTTATCTTTTACATCATCCAAACCTGTATCATAACGGTTAGCAATGATAGCATGGCTCATCTGTTTGAATTTAGTAAGATCATTCACAACAGCACTACCAAAAAAAGAAGTACCGTCTTCAAGTGCAGGTTCGTAAATGATAACCTGTGCACCTTTGGCTTTGATGCGTTTCATGACCCCCTGTATGGATGATTGACGGAAATTATCAGAATGGGATTTCATGGTAAGGCGAAAGACTCCTACCACTATTTGTTGTTCTTTCTGCACATCCCACCGACTGGAAGCCGTATAGTATCCAGCTTTTCGGAGTACTTGATCTGCAATGAAATCCTTGCGGGTACGATTACTCTCCACAATGGCTGTCATCATATTTTGAGGTACATCTGTATAATTGGCAAGTAACTGCTTAGTATCCTTGGGCAGACAGTAACCACCATAACCGAAACTGGGATTATTGTAGTAGGTACCAATACGTGGGTCAAGTCCAACACCTTGGATAACGGCTTGTGCATCAAGTCCTTTTACTTCAGCATAGGTATCAAGCTCATTGAAGTAACTGACGCGTAAGGCCAGATAGGTATTAGCAAAAAGTTTCACAGCTTCAGCTTCCTTGATACCCATAAAAAGAGTTGGGATATCTTCCTTGATGGCTCCCTCTTGCAGCAGAGCAGCAAAGGTTTTAGCGGCCTGCTCAAGCATAGGTACATCGGTTATTGCTTTAATAGATTCGTTTTCAGCACCGAACCGATCGTCGTCCATAATCTTGGGATAACCTACTATGATGCGACTGGGATAAAGATTGTCGTAAAGCGCCTTACTCTCTCGAAGGAACTCCGGTGAAAAGAGCAAATTAAACCGCTTAACTCCTTGCTGAGCATACTTGACATAAAGACTACGACAGTAGCCCACAGGTATGGTAGATTTGATGACCATAACAGCATCAGGGTTAACACTCAACACAAGATCAATGACATCTTCAATATGGTGGGTGTCGAAGTAGTTCTTCACCGGATCATAGTTAGTGGGAGCGGCAATAACTACAAAGTCAGCATCTTTATATGCTGCAGCCCCATCAAGGGTGGCTGATAAACACAATGGCTTTTCTGCCAAATATTGTTCAATATAATCATCCTGAATAGGAGATATCTTATGATTGATCTTATCAACCTTTTCGGACAGTACATCGACTGCCACTACTTCATGATGCTGTGCCAGTAAAGTGGCAATGCTCATCCCGACGTAACCAGTTCCGGCTACAGCTATTTTTATCTCGTTAAATTCGCGCATGAAAAGAACTTAGATTAGATAATAATCTTATTATATTACTTCAAAAGGATAAGGATTTTCTTCAATATTCTTCAACTCTTCTATTGCCTCTGTTTGCTCAGTTATCAAAGCCGACTTATTCCAATTGTCTATAATGCTATGAGCTTCTTGAAGCATAGACTCCTCATAAACTTCACCATAAGTATAAGTCAACAGACGAACCTTAAGCAAAGAATCGGGAAGTTTCTCCAAAATATTATAGATTCGATCTAAAACAGCTTGTTTTTTCTGCCCTTTATCCCCATAATCATAAATGGTAGCATTATAGCCCATCAGAAGAGCCAGACACAAATTGGCTTCTTCCTCAATATTGGAACTCTGAGAGGAAAAAAGGGAATCGGCCTTGACGAGAAGTTCCTTATTTAACCGACAAAAAGTATCGGAATAGATAGGTTCACCGTCCATACCAAGATACATCAACTCATGAGCAGCATGTTGAAGCTCAAGAGCACGAGAAAGTAAAGAATTCATTTGGTATATGATTAAAATATGATTAATCTCAATTAAGATAAGACTACTTTATCATTTTCAGATAAGATTTGGGCACTTTGACACTGGCAACTAAAACACCTTTGATACGAATAACGACATAAGTTTTATTGGATTCCGTAGCTATTTCACCTTCAATGCCACAAAAATCTCCTTTCACGACTTTCACTTTGTTTCCTATAGCGAAAGGTTCAGTATCAAAACTAACCCCATCAGGATTCAAGTCCATGACAAACATGAAGTCTTCCATTTGCTTATTGGGAACAATCAGCATAGAATGGGTGGAAAGATCCTTCATATAAAAAAGCTGGGCACTATAAACATTAGAAATATCACAAGCAACTTGTTTGGTGGCACAAATGAAGATCAAATTTCGAATAACAGGAACTTCACTACGCTTACGACGGTATTTCAGTTGTGATATAACAATTCGTGTGGGAAGATAGTAATCAATATCCAAATTTTCCTCAGATTTAAGTTTATCTAAGAATCTTCGGACTGCAAATTCTTGCTTATCACGAGTACGAGCCGCAAACCAATATTTTTGATTTTCAACCACTTATATAAAGAAAAAGGAGAATTTCACGATTGTTTCGGGTGCGCTTCGCGGTTTGAATGAGACATATTCTCTTCCAAACCGTACAAACAGGTATTCCAGCTTAATATACTGTAAACGAATCTATTAAAACAGAAAAATGACTTTTAATCGTTCGTTTAATGGGCACAAAGGTAATGGGTATTTTTTGAACTTGCAAGGTGTTTAATAAAAATATTCCTAAATGAATATTTTATCACAGTTAAATATTTTATAATCAACATTATACTGCTAATAATAAAGGAATTTAATATCCTTTCATTTTTGTGCTTTCTAACCTTTTTCTTTTTTGTAAATCTTTACGTATATTAAACGAACGTTTTTTAAACACCCCCTTTTCTCCACACCATCCACCTATATATCAACTACATACACCACATTCAAAAACTTTCAGAATCATTTTTTCTGTCAAACCTATCTATTTTCAAAAATAACATAGTACTTTTGTCATTTTTTTACATTTTATACGTATTTAAATATTTAACTAAAAAACAAGAAAAATGAAAAAAGAAATGAAGGCTGAAAACCTTGAAAAAAAGAGCCGGAACAGGCACAGAAATTAACTTCAAAGAACAATGTATCAGAGACTAAGAGAAAACCCGGACGCCCTAAAAGTAAAGCAGTAAGAGGCATCCTCCATAAAGATCGGAAAAAGGGAATGAAACTCTTACTCAATTTAAGAGAAGAAGGATGCTTTGGTAATAAAAACGAAGTATCTATAAAAGAATTCGCAGAATGGGCAGCAAAAGGTAAGTTCTTTCTATCCGCTCAAGATAATCATTTAGTTTCAAAGACAATAGAAGAGGAAATGGGAGAAATATTAAGAAGCGAATTTCCTCGTAAAATAAATAAAAGAGGAAAAACATCAAAAGAATAATCTACAAAATAATCGGACAATAATTAAATAGTTATATCCTATCTACAATTCGCTATATCTTTGCCCCCGCTTTAGCAAAGATTAAGCCCCGCAAATGAGAAGATGCCGCTTTTTCAAAAAGTGACATCTTCTCTCTTTTTATGCCTGACATAAACACCTACTAAACAATTTAAAATTCAAGAATTTAAAATTAAAATGCAATGAAAAAGCGAAAGAAGAACGCTTCACTTCACGAAGCACTCAGAAAGAAATGGGCAATACGTATTATGCTTGAAAAAGAATATACGAAAAGCGCAGCACAGTGGATGACGGACAGACTGGAAAACCTTATTGACTACATGCTCTATGGATATGCTCTCATAGCATATTACAAGCAAGACGGAACATTCAAGTTTGTAAAAGCAACCCTACTACCCTATGAAAGCCACTTTCATCAAGGATACGATATACAGCGTATCGAAGGACACGTTGTGTATTGGGACGTAGATATACAAGCATGGAGAAGCTTCCAACTGGAGAACTTTCTGGAATGGAGACCGGTAGTAAATTAAGAATTAAAAGTTTTAAATTAAAAGTTATGGCAATGACGTATGGAGGGATACAATATTATCCCATATCAGTGGTACTCTTTGATGAAGTACCCATGGAACTGACCGAGGCAAAGTTCGGCATGAAAGGAACGGCAGCAGTAATGAAACTGTTGAGTAAAATATATAAAGAAAGCGGATATTACCTGCTTTGGGGAAAGGAGCAATGTACCCTCTTCACTAATAAGGCCGGCAGAGAACTTACAGAAGATGAGATGCAGGGAATTGTAGATATCCTGGTAGAAAAAGCATTCTTTGATAAAGAGACTTATGAGAAATATGGCATATTGACATCCGTGGAGATTCAGAAAGTATGGCTTGAAGCAACCAAACGTAGGAAAAGGGACTTAGCGTCCCTACCCTACATGCTGGTAAAAACGGAAGAAGAGACGAAGGAAGATAAAACCAGAAAGGGAGAAAAAGATACAGACTGTATGCAAAATCCACAAAATAGCATGCAGCATGTAGACAATTCACCCGAAAATGCAGACAATTCCGGACAAAGTATAGCAGAGCATAGTATAGGAGAAGAAAATAAAGAACTTCCCCCTCTAACTCCCCTTGGGGAGAACGGAGGAGGAACGACGGATATTTCCTTCTATGAAATCCCCGGATATGCATATAACAAAAAGACGCATAATTTAGAATGCTTATTACTCAGACTGGACCAACTGTGTATCATTGACCCGAAAGAGATCAAAAGCATACTGAAACTCTCGAACTACGGAAAATTAGGAGGGTATGTATGGAAGGTGATCAGCAATGCACGATGGAGCACAGTAGATTCGAAAGGAGCATACCTGATTTCATCCCTGAGAAAAGAGAGAAATAACCAGTAGAAAATACATACTGATTATCAAAGCATTACAAGAAGTTAAATTCCTGTCAACAGGAATTTAACTTCTTGTTGACAAACTCTTAACTTCTTGCAAACAGGAAATTCTAACGAAGTATGAACTTCAGCGTTCCACCTTTTACCAGTTCTTCATGACTGATACGGTAACGGGATAATTTCTTCCCGCCTAACTCCATCTCACGGATGTATAAGGATTCCGCCGAAGGACGTTCAGTTTCTATCACCAGCTTATCGCTTCCCCAAGTATCAGGGTCAAGGCGAATCACTACCTTATCGAATACAGGTGTAGTAAGAGTATAATACGGAGCACCGGGACAGTCGGGGTAGAATCCTATCATGTTAAAGATGGCCCATGTAGACATCGTACCGGTGTCATCATTACCGGGGATACCGTCGGGAGCATTCTTAAAATATTTCTGCAAAAGCCGCTGGGTCTCCTTTTGCGTACGCCATTCTTCACCCTTGAAATAAGAAAAGAGATGAGCATAAGCAATATCGGGTTCATTGGCAGGATCATAGAGTCCATCGTCAAAGACACGCTGAAGCTTTTCAATAAAAGGTTTCTGTCCACCCATGAGACGGGCAAGTCCTTTCACATCGTGAGGAACATAGAAACTGTAGTTCCAAGCACAACCTTCATGAAAACCGGGATTCGGTTCAAAATTTTCTCCCTGTCTCGGATTGAAAGGTGAATAGAACTGACCATCAGGCAAAATGGGACGGAAAGTACCAAATTCCTTACTATAATAGTGTCTATATCCCAGTGAACGGTTATAAAAAAGACGGGCATCAGCCTTCTTACCCAAAGCATCCGCCAGCAGGGAAAGAGAATAATCCGCAATGTAATACTCCAATGCATGAGAGACCGAATTATCATACTGTTCACGCAAAGGTACATATCCCAATGACATATAATCATCATTATCCGGCCTCAGCAAATTCTCGGCACCGGGCAAGGTGGCAGATTTATACATAGCTTCATAAGCCAGATCGATATCAAAATCGCGTAGGCCTTTCAACCAAGTATCAACGATAACAGGAATAGACGGGTCGCCCTCCATAGTTAACGTTTCACGTCCGTAGAGTTCCCATTTGGGGAGCCAACCATGTTCACGATACATATCGAGCATGGAACGCACCATTTGTAACTGACGTTCGGGGTAAACCAACGTAAGGAGTTGGTGAACGTTACGGTACGTATCCCAAAGCGAGAAAACAGTGTAACGGTCTCCATCTGTAGTCAGTATTTCATTACTCTCCATAGCAGGATATTGCCCATTGACATCTTGCAAGATATTGGGATGTATCAATGTATGATAAAGGGCAGTATAAAAAACAGTTTTCTGTTCTTCCGTTCCGCCCTCGACAAGGATACGCGAAAGGTCCTCATTCCAACGCATACGGGCATCTGTCAATACCTGACTGAAATTCTTTCCACTTTGTTCTGTATCCAGATTCAGGCGGGCATTTTCGATGCTGACAAAAGAAACTCCCATTTGCACTTCGATCTGTTCACCTTCCGTTGTGTTGAAAGTAAGAAAAGCACCTATATCATCTCCGGCAATTTCCTTACGATAACGGGTATAAAGTTTATAGTGTCCGTTATCGGGATCCCATTCAGCTTCAACTCCGGTCATGGGACGTTGTTTTTTCCAATAACCGCTGGATACCGGTTGCTTGTTGACACGCATTACAAAATAAATGGGAAATACTGCCTGGGGGTTATAGCAGAAAGTTCCCAATAATTTCATACCTTCAAATTCGGTGTCATTCACCTGTTTCAAGAAAGCACCGGTTTCATTCGTCAGTCCTTCACCTAAATTCAGTAATACATGGCTTTGTCCGGCAGGAAACGTGAAACGTGAAACACCCGTGCGGGGAGTGGCAGACACCTCGGTCTTTACATTATAGCGAGTGAGAAAATTACTGTAATAACCCGGAGAAGCCTGTTCATCTTTATAACGACTTCCATACTCCTTGTAATCTACGGACAATTCACCCGTAGTAGGCATCAGCAATAAAGATCCCAGTTCGGGACACCCCACACCACTCAGATTGACATGCGAATATCCGGTAAAAAAGCAATTGTGATACTCGTAAGGAGTAGACCACCAACGGGCATCTTTATCATACTTATTATCTTCCGATCCCATCACATTGAAAGGAACCACGGACATCATTCCATTGGGACAGACCGCTCCCGGATTAGTAGTTCCGAAGTTGGTAGTACCAATGAAAGGATTGACATAGCTTATAGGTAAAGCCCCATCTCCACCTCCGGCAAATGCCGGAAGCAGACAAAGGGCAGAAAGTGTGTAAGCCAATAAAATACGTTTCATAGTCAACTGATTCTTTAAGGGATTAACTACACAATGCTGTTTTTCTTCGTAAATTCTATGATTTCCGAAATATAACCAAAGGCCATACCTACAACTGTATCGGCAGCGCCATAATATACTGCCACTTTATCTCCATCCTGCAAAGAAGCACAAGGGAATACTACATTGGGCACATCTCCCTGCAATTCATAAGGAGCAGCAGGAGCAAGCAAGTACGGACGTGTGCGATACAATACCTTTGCCGGATTTTCTTTATCAAGAATAGCCGCTCCCATAGAATAACGGAAACCGTTGCAGGTAGTAATAACCCCATGATAGAATATCAACCACCCCTCTTCAGTAAGGAACGGTACAGAACCGGCACCTATCTTCGTACACTGCCATGCACTTTCAGGGAAAGGAGTAACTTTCATCACACAACGGTGTTCTCCCCAATATTTCATGTCCGGACTGTAACTGATGTAAATATCTCCAAACGGTGTATGACCATTATCGCTCGGACGACTCAGCATAGCATATTTACCATCTATCTTCTGCGGAAAAAGTACCCCGTTACGGTTAAAAGGCAAAAAGGCATTTTCGCACTGGAAGAATTCTTTGAAGTCGAATGTATAGGCGATACCGATAGTAGGTCCATGGTAACCATTACACCAGGTTATCCAGTAACGGTCTTCAATCCAGGTGACACGCGGATCGTATTTATACTCAGACTCTATCATCTCCGTATTCCCCGCCTTGAAACAGATAGGCTCATGGTTTATTTCCCAATTGATTCCGTCTTTACTAAAGCCCGCAAAGATATTCATCTGCACTGCCTTATTGTCACAACGGAACACACCGGCAAATCCATCTCCGAACGGAACTACCGCACTGTTGAAAATACTGTTGGAAGTCGGAATGTGATAGCGTCCGATAACCGGGTTTTTAGAGTAACGCCACATTACATCTGAGCAACCTTCCGGGCGTTCTTCCCAAGGCATATTCATCATCTGTTTCATAATTCTTCTATTTATTAGTTATATATTTCATTGATTCTTCTTTTCATCCGGATAGGTGAATGGTACAAAATAAGTGATCAGAAATGCCGGAATAGTAGCAAACATCGTAAAAATAAAAAATGCCTTATATCCCAACGCATCACTGACAAAACCACTGATAGATCCCGGAAGCATCACTCCCAGATTCATGATACCCGAAGCAAAGGCATAATGGGCCATCTGATGTTTGCCGGGAGCCACTTGCTGCATCATAAACAATGTCAAACCTACAAATCCGAAACCATATCCGAAGTATTCAAGCACGATGGCACCGCCTATCAGCATACCATTCTCCGGCTGATAAATGGCCAGCAATGTATAAGCCAAAAACGGCAGGTTGAAGACACAACACAACGAAAACAATGTCCGGCTCAGTCCTCTGTGAGAGATGTAATAACCTGCCAACAGGGATCCCAATACAAAAGCAGCTGCCCCGTAAGTACCATAATACAGACCTATCTCCTGTTCTCCCAGTCCCAAGCCTCCAACAGAGCGTTCCGCCTTTAAAAACAACGGAACAATCTTCATGACAAAGCCCTCGGCCAGACGATAAAGAATGATAAATGCCACATAATACCAGATATGCTTCTTCTGAAAGAAAGCACGGATAACTTCCACCAACCGGTTCCAGGTTTCCCTGCCGGACGCTGCGCCTGTGGCTGCAGTTCCTCCCGAAGGCAACATACGCATATGGTATACTCCCAGAAATACCATTACAGCAGCCAGAATCAACATAACCATCATCCATGCCTGCACAGTCGCTTCATGGCGAACAGCTTCTTCAGCTCCCTGAACTCCTCCGAAGTATTTCAGCAACCAGCCTGCCAACCAAACCAGTCCGCCGGATGCAACAATCTTAGCAATATTATAGAAAGCACCTTGCCAACCGATATACTTGGCCTGATCCTGCTTATTCAGTTCCGACATATAAACGCCATCTGTTGCAACATCATGTGTCGCCCCGCTGAAAGCAATAACCGCCAACAAAGCAATACACACGGCAAAGAAAGCCGGAAGATGCAACGCCAATGCTACCAGGGCAAAACCTGCCCCGGTAATCAATTGTGTCAGCACCACAAAGAACTTCTTTGTCTTGAACATTTCCAAGAACGGACTCCAAAGGAATTTCAGTGTCCAAGGCAACATAATCAGTGATGTCCACAAAGCAATCTGTGCATCACCAATCCCCAATCCCTTGAACATCAGCACAGACACCATATTCAGTACAACAAAGGGAAGCCCCATGGCAAAGTAGACGGTGGGTACCCAGGAAATCGGATTACGACTATTTTGATTCATACCTATTGACTAAATCATTCTGCTTCACTTCAGAGGAACATTCCCCATCGTCAGTTCCAACGTACCACCATCTACTATATCCTGATGCGCAAAGAAAGGCTTATCCAACTTCTTTCCATTCAGTACCATACTCTGCACATACTTGTTCTCGCGACTGTTATTATGTGCTATGACAGTGAATGTCTTGCCATCTTTCAACTGAATGGTAGATTTTTCGAATAATGGGCGACCGATAGAATAAACCGGCTTACCCGGACATACCTGATAGAAACCCATAGAATTGAGAATGAACCACGCGGACATCTGCCCGCAATCCTCATTGCCCGACAATCCGTCCGGATCATTGAAATAAAGGGTATGTAATACTTGATCCACCAGTTCTTGTGTCCGCCAGGGTTGATCCACATAGTTATACAGATGAGTAATATGATGGCTTGGTTCATTGCCATGTGCATATTGTCCTATCAAACCGGAGATATCAGCAGAAACCATATCACCCTCCAAAGCAGAATCGGCAATAAACAAAGAATCCAGTTTACCGATAAAGGCATCGCGTCCTCCCATCAGTTCCACTAATCCATCTATATCATGAGGCACAAACCAAGTCCATTGCCAGGCTGTACCTTCGCAATAGTCGTCACTACGGTGATTGGATGAACGGGGATTGAAAGGAGTACGCCAGTTACCTTCACTGTCCAGTCCGCGCATAAAACGGGTAGAGGCATCAAAATAAACCTGGTATCCCTTAGCAAAGGCTGCATATTTTTCCTCATTCGGTTCATCTCCCATAGCATCTGCCAGCACAGAAATACACCAGTCGTCATAAGCATATTCCAACGCCTTTGCTACCGATTCATTATCCTTGTCGCAAGGTACATAGCCTATTTTATTCTTCCAGTATTTAGCTTGAGGCATCAGGTGGGGCAATACTAACGGCGGACATAATATACCGGTCGTATCATATTCCGCAGCGCGGATGCAAGCCTTGTATGCATCTTCCACATCGAAATTACGATAACCTTTTGTGTAAGCATCAGCTATAATAGATGCAGCATGATAACCTATCATTGTTCCCGTATAGTTTCCGGCCAGTTCCCACATAGGATATACACCACCCTCATGCTGCTTCCGGATCAATGAACGGATAAAGGCTTCATTTAAATCAGGATCGATAATTGTCATTAACGGATGATATGCCCTGAATGTGTCCCATAAAGAGAATATGGTATAGACAGGCTCTTCCACACTGCCCTGATGAGGTTTCAAATCCATACCCAGATAGCGTCCATCGGCATCTGTAAACAGATTAGGTTGCACACCGGTATGATAGAGTGCAGTATAAAACATTACCCGCTGATCCTTGTCAGAGGTTTCAATATCTATCTTGGCAAGATAATTATTCCATGATTCACGGGCAGCACTACGCACACCGTTAAAGTCCCATTCAGGTATTTCAGCTTCCACATTCTTTCGTGCCCCATCCATATCTACAGCAGAAACACCGACTTTCACAAGAACTTCCTCATTATTCTCTGTCTGGAACTGTAACAAAGCCTTAGCTGTCGGAAAAAGTGGCCCCCCTTCATCCAATGCCATAGAATCGGTTACCAATGTATAGGTAAAAGGTTTGGAGAACTTCGCATAAAAATTGATATACTGGTCAAATGCCCAATATACTGTTTTCTTACGTCCTCGTATCTCTGTATCACTGATTACCTCCAACTCCATCTCTTCATTCTTCTGACGCTGCAGACTGTAATCCAAGTCCAGTATAAATCCGGCATCTTCCGCCTTCGGAAAAGTATAGCGGTGAATAGCTGCACGTTTAGTAGCTGTCAATTCGGCTTTTACCTGATAACGATCCAAAAAGACTGAATAGTAACCCGGTTGTGCCACTTCATTGTCATGAGAGAAAGCAGAAGCATAAGCCATCTGTTGGCTCTCTTCTCCCATTGCATGATAATCCTGTTTGCCTACGGTAGGCATCAGCAATACATCACCATAGTCTCCACAACCTGTACCGCTGAGATGGGTATGCGAAAATCCATTAATAGTAGAATCTGCATAATAATATCCGGAACAGGCATCCCACTGATAAATGCGTGTGTCGGGACTGGGCTGTATCATTCCGTTCGGAACTACAGCCCCAGGGTAAGTATGTCCATGCCCTCCCGTACCGATAAACGGATTAACGTATGATGAATAATCCTGTGCTCCCGGGGTACAACTGTACATTCCGAATAACAGCACTCCACTCATCAACATAAAATTCAGTTTCATGTTTTTCTTCATATTCTTAATAGTATTACATATTCATATCAAAGTGGCATAAAGGTAATGGCTTGTCCTCCACCTCTTGCCATGTCCACAGACAAAGTGTCTTCAGCAGTTACCTGCTTCTCTATAATCTCATAAGCCGTAGGATTCGTTATCCAGTCAGCCTCTTTACCATCAGCATAAATGACAGCCCTGTAAGTCTTGTCTTTTTCCAGAAAATCCAATTTGACTGTAAACTCACGTGCGTCTTCATTAGTAGCTGCACCCAGGAAATATTTTTCTCCTGCACGGCGCACGATGACTACATATTCTCCCGGCTCACCTGCCAGCGCTTCCGACCAGTCACAATCAGCATCAAAATCACGGAAGAATTGAAAAGCAGGATGTCCTTCGTAATTCTCAATCATGTCGGCAGCCATTTGTAAAGGAGAATAAAGTATCACCCAGTTAGCAATCTGCTTTGCCAGCGTAGAATTGATCCGGCAATCCTTACTATCCCTCATGTTCCACTTCTTGCGATAAGGAGACTTTTTGGCACGCTCATACAGTATGTCGAAGATTCCCGGAGTATAGTCCATTGGTCCTGACAACAGGCGGGTAAATGGCAAAAGTACGTGATGTTCGGGTGGATTGCCCTCGCTCCAAGCATTCCATTCCATGCCACGGGCACCCTCACGAGTCATCATATTGGGGTATGTACGACGGATACCAGTGTCTTTGATCGGTTCGTGTACATCAAGAGTGGTATGATATTTTGCAGCGGTCTCTACCACTTTACGGTAATGACGTACATTGTATTGTCCATGATGGTTGTGCCCATTGGGAAGTCCGCCGGCATAACCTGTCTTCACACTATGAATACCCAGGTCAGCATACCATTTATAAGACTTATCCAGTTGTTTCTCATAATTGATTATGTTACCCCCCGTTTCATGGTGTCCGATAATCTCAATTCCTTTTTCCTTAGCATAACGGGCTATTTCCTTTATATCAAAGTCGGCATACGGACGCGTATAATCAAAGTCTTGAGAGCCTCCCCAATTTTCCCAACCGGCGTTCCAGCCTTCAAACATCACTCCTTCAATGTTGTTGGCTGCTGCAAAGTCAATATACCTTTTAGCATTCTCCGTTGTGGCACCGTGGCGGTCATTTATCACCCAGCTTTCTACACCCAGATGCATTCCCCACCAGATACCTACATATTTCATTGGACGTATCCAATCCGTAGTTTCCAGTACACAAGGCTCATTCAGATTCAGTATAAGCCCGGAGTTAATTAAACCGACAGCTTTCGGAGCAATCTGTATGGTACGCCAAGGCGACTTGAAAACACCACCGTTTACCCGCACTTTAATGCCATCAGGCCAAGGAGCCAGTTCCGACTTGAGATTGCAACCACCTGTATTTTTCAATGTCATCTCGGGGAAGTCCGTCAATGCTGCTTCGTGAATGCTGGCATATACATTGCCTGCCTTAAATGTCATGGGAGTATTGGCATTGTCTATCCGGCTGACAGGCTGCGTACGATATAGCAATTCATAAGTATCATAATTGGCAGGTATGGACCATGAAGTACCATCCTGTGCTATATTGAACTCAGTCAGCTCATCCGTGATAAGAAGACTATCTGCTCCGGACACTTCATACTCGTAACGGAAGCCTACCCCATCATCGAATACACGAAACCGTAAAATCAGTTTGGTAGCAGCTGCATCAGACAAGTGAACAGCCATTTCATTATAGTGGTTGCGAATGGTTTTATTTTCTCCCCAAGGTTGCGTCCAGGTTTCATCCTGGGTAGTGAAATCAATATCTACAATGCGGAATTCTTTATGAAGATTAATCCCGTTCTCTGCTTCGAATCCCAAACAGGAAGAAGCTACAAAAGGAATACTGTCAACTTCAATTTGGTAGGTCATACGGTTACTGTCATTCAGAGAAAACTGTAACCTGATACGACTATCAGGTGAAAAGACCTCTTTTTGTTTAGAAGAGCAACTACTTGCCAGACAAACAATTACAATAAAATAAATAAAATGTATTCTCATATTCGATTCATTATTTTGTTATCGGAAATATGTTTCACCAGAACTCATGTGTCCGAAGTTATCGGTCAGCAAGATAGTTAAGAGAATGTCTCAAAGATACATAAAATAGCATGATTATTTGAGACATTCTCTTTTAAAAAGCCAAAAGCTTACTTTTTAGTCAGATTATAATTATCACCAGGATGGTAATAAGCATCATAATATGCCTCCGGCAATTCTGCCGTACCATCTACTATACGACAAAGAGAAATACCATAACGACGTGCTCTACCATTCAATGTCAAATTTCCAAGCGGGTCAAGTGTTCCTTTTGTAGCAGTCGTATTTGTATCATATTTCCATGTATTTTTACTACCGCTAGCATAAGTTCCCCATCTCATTTCCCATGTTTCGGGATCCTCTATATCACCTTCATGAATAACCTGAGGCATGGAAATAGTAAAGTTACCATTATTGGAATCAAATTCAGCTACCAAAGGATATTTATTGGTTATTTCAGGATATTCTCCCCAACCATAGATATAGTAAGTCTTACCATCCTCTTTAGCCTCAATACGAATATCAAATGTCTGATCTCCATTATAATCCCACCAGCCATTTCCACCTTCGGGAGGCGTAAAGAAGAATAAAGAACTGGTAGAAGCTACTTGCCATTCACCCAGATAAGCTTCATAGTTAGACTTAACCCCTGTTGAAGCCGTGAAGTCTGTCCTTCCATAATACTTGCCACTCCATTCTACCTCATCATTGAACAGAATCTTACTTACAGCTGTGAAATAATAATCATAAGAATACAATTGTGGCTTCGGGTTATAGAATACCTGTAAACCATATCCGGCATCTTTCAGGTCCTGAATCGTTTCTTCTTTAAAACTTGTCCAGCCACCTTTATATTCTTCATTAATCTTCAATGAATAAGGGCCATACTTTGATTTGGGAAGTCCGGTGAAATTAGATTCACGTCCTTTGACGTATCTCTGATAAGTTCCGTAACACATATAATCGACCAACTCGCCAATAGACTTACCGTCGACAGTTCCGCTTGGAGAATCCTCAAAATTACTTTTATATTCATAAATACCCAGCAATTTATCAGGCATCACCTTGCGACATTCGCTGATTAAGCGACAGTAATTCTCACGGGAACGTTGCTCGAAGCCCGGACTCGGATTCTCTTTGTAGTCTGTATACTCGTCATCAAAATCAATACCGTCCAAACCATAAATATCGACAAATGCTTTCAATTCTTTGGCTAAATCAGCCGCAGCAGCCTGCGATAAGTTACCCATACCGGCTTCATCATGATTACCCAAGATACTCATATTGACTTTGATACCTTTAGCCTGCAAAGGACGGATGAATTTATCTGCATTTTTCAACAGGAAAGATACCTGATCGTTACAATGAATATGCACACGACCGCTTTCACTATCCACATTGATATTGGCAGCAAAGATACTGACTACATCAAAGAACGGTTTTCCACTTTCCTTCATTACGTATTCACCACAATTCAGGATATTTTCATCATTCACTTCCACAAAACAGAGAGTACGTACATCTCCCTTTTTAGAATCAGGCACAGCCGCCAATGGCTTTACCAGATAAATATAAGTCTGATTATTAGCTGAAACAGCCACTCCATCATTTGCAGTAGCTGAAACCGCTACTGCATAGGTTGAACCGATTGAACCTCCGGCATTAATAGTTAACTCTACTGCACCGGACTTTTTCTCTCCGGTTTTAACAGTTGCCGTACCACCATTTGCCAAGCTCAATTTATCAGCAGGATACATAGCATAAGATGTACCATGAGCAGCATTATAAGCTTCAAGCGCTGTTGCATCTACTTTGAAAGTAACCGTTATGTCTTTTTCAGCAGCTTTACTCAATTCAAAATAAAGATGTCCTGCACCGGATTTATCCCCGAAGAGAGAAATCGAAGTAAGTTCGCGTGCCCCGGCAGCTGATCTGACATAACCGTATACGCCGTCCACTGTATCCAGCTTTTCTGTATTAACGGCATTGATTGTAATGTCATCTTCACAACTTGTGAAAACAGTTCCTGCACAGGCAAAGGTAACTGCCAACAAGCCTAATTTTATGTGATTCATATATTTCATAATATACATCTATTTAAAATATAACTTAATTTATTTCGCAGGCAATTCTACTGCAGTCCAAGTAAGCGATTCCACCGCTGTAGCATGATTCTCATTCCCGCTATAATCGGCTATTGAAGTACCTACACCTTCATCAAATTTCCAATAGGCAACCAGTCCTTCCGCACCCGGTTCTACCTGGTAGAAATGATTCTTTGCATTAATCTCCTCCTGAGTTAAAACTTTATTCCAAATACGGCATTCGGACATTTCACCATCAAACCAACGATCACGGTTATAAGAGTGACCAATCCAGAAACCATTACCCTCATCAGTTTTGGTCTTTCCCAAATCCAATGCTCCCCAATTCGCTGTCGCTTCCAATTTATTCACGCCATTGAAATAGGCTATCACTTTTTGAGCATCAGCATCATAAGTCACTGCAATATGTGTCCATTCACCGGTAGCCACAGTCAGATCTTCTGAATTTATCTTCTTATCTCCAGGACCTACAATCTGCAAACAATTCTTTGCCGGCGCAGTATCTCCGAAACGGAGCAGGAAATATCCTTCAATACCCAAAACTGTACTAATAGCTTTATCGAGCTTGCTGGGATTCACTAATACTTCCACAGTCATCTTCCGTAAACCATTTGCCTTTTCAGGTGTACCCCAATTTACGTATACAAGATTCTTAGTAAGATCAGCTACTACATTGATAAGTGCAGCACCTTTAAATACGTAATACATGGTACGGGCACTTTGCAGAATACCTACGTTAGCCTGATCGATGGTTACAGGTAATACATATACCTTTTCAGCATCCAGCTCTGTCAGATTACCAAATTTCAATGTGACTTTTTCTGAAAGAACGGATCCGGCAGGAATCACGGTCTGTGGAGTTTCCAATGTATAGTGCTTACTCGGCAAAGCCTCAGCATTGTCATAAAATGCAGCATTATAAGTATCAACCAACGCAGGTTCAGCTTTCAAGGAAATAGTTACATCTGTATTTTCCGGCTTAGCCATAGCAACCCTGAATTCACCTTCCGCAGAAGGAACCGTATTCTTCAGTAAAACATTACTAGTTTTCACCGAAGCATCTACATACACTTGGTTATCAAACGTTTCAGTATCATCACTACAAGCCGCCAAAGCTACAGACAGCAATGTGATCGATAGTAAATATAAGTTTTTTAATTTCATAGCTTGATTTATTTTTTAGGAGCAGGGTTCATAATATTAATAGCCTCTTTCACATACTGGTATGTGTTAGTAGCATTGTAATAGTCATTCTGAACATTATAGATAGCCAATCCGGCACGGGTATAGCCATCTGATGGTTCTGTAGTCCAATAAGCTGCTTCCGTAAGTGCCCGGTCGGTACCGTAGAACCCGGTTTGCTTATCAGATGCATCCAGTGAAGCTGTAGAAACTGCAACTACGAAACGATCAGTCGGAACACCTGCAGCAGCCATGGCCAAACGGGCAAATACCGACAACTGTGCATCATCCGTTACATTATCCGTAGCCAGGATGATGTGCTTACAATTAGTCAAAACGGTCTGCTCAATCAGATTTTCCGGATATCCCTGAAATGTCAGCAACTTATCCGCATTAGCTGTTTTCCAGGTTGAAACAGCACTGAAAAAAATATCCTGATATTTCTTTGCCTCCGCTTTTTGTTCGGCAGACATATAAATAGGATTATTTCCCTTATATTCAGTAATCATACCATCGAAACTCCCTGCATAACCAATCTGTTTGTCCATTTCTGACTTCAGATAAGTATCGAAGGATCCGGTTTCCGTACCTTCCTTTACTTTTTCAGTATATTCTTTTTGAATCTTATCAAAACTGATAGTATATACCACTTTGGTACCCTTAGCATGTACAGTTTTCATATCAACTAATTCAAACTCAGCTAGTTCCGCCGGGTACATCATTGAAATTACGTCCAAACTGTCAGGAGTATCAGAGATATGCTGTCCACGACTGAACGGTGTTTTCTCGCTATTGTCGAACCAGGCATATACAACCTTATGGTCCGAATTTTTATAGGCTACCAAATTTTGCAGATATTTGGCATACGCAGCCGGATCTTGTTCCTCTATTCCGGGAGTATTGATATTCACATTCTCTACTTCCGTCCAGTCGTCGCATGCGCTGAAACAGGTTATGGCAGCGAAGCAGGAAGCCACGATGAATATATTTTTCATTTTATTTTTCATAATTCTTTTCTTTATTAGATGTTAGGGTTGCAGTCCCACCATACTTTGGAAGACATTCTATCATTCGCAGGTTTCAAATCTTGCAGAGCATTCTGCACATTCGTACCATTGTCCTTGTACTCATCCTGCGGATAAGGCAAGCGGCGTGGGAAAGTACCTTCGGGAACTTCCGCCTTGTTTTTATTAACGGCAGCAGTCATCAAGCGTGGGTAACCCGTACGACGGAATTCAGCCCATGCTTCGTTACCCAACGGGAATATGGCGATCCATTTCTGAGTAATTATACGTTCCAGATTTGTTTCAAAGACGGCACTATTATCATACTTAATCGTAATAGTCGGCTGAGAACCGTTATAACTATAAGTTCCCAGAGGATCTTTATACAGATCGGGCAAACTACTACCATCTTCCAGATAAGCATCCGCACCGGAAGCCCCCCATTGGCTGAATGATAACTCTACGCCTTTCTTATAAAAACTTTCTGCAGTTCCACCCATGTTCCAACCACGCAATGCACCTTCGGCACGCAGGAAGGCAACTTCAGCAGCAGTCATCCAAACAAGTTTCGTATTGGCTTCAACATTCATGTTAGAATACTTATGAGCTGTTTCACTCGGAAGCGGTTCAGTTCCTAAACGAATACCATGATAACCGTTCTTCACTCCATCGGCTGTCGTAAAGGTAGATTCTACAAAATATTTTTCACGACGAGGATCTTTGTAGCCATTCATATAAGCAGTAATATCTGCCGCAATACGAGAGTCACCACCATTATATTCGTACATAATAACTCTGAATGGATTAGTAGTAGCCTGAATGGTTGCATTATCATCATTCGATGTAAACACACCTCCTCTTTCTGAGTCAACGGCTTCCACCGCTTTAGCTTGCGCTGTAGTAGAATCTACATATACCATACGCATAGCCATACGCAATTTCAAAGAATTCGCTAGTTTTATCCAGTTTTCCACTTTACCACTATAAACCTTATCAGCTTTGGATGAAAAAGTCTCCGTACGATGTGGCAATAATGCAGTCACTGCCTCATCCAGTTCATTCAACATAGTCTCATAAACTTTCTTCTGAGTATCCAGCGGAGCAGTCAGGTCACCATTTGCTCCCAACTGGGAATAAGGAATAGGACCGTATCCATCTGTAACACGCAAGATAGCTGCTACCTTTACAACTTTTCCTACTGACAAATAAACGGGGTCTTCTGTTGCAGCTTCCAACTGTGCATAGTTAGCATACACATTAGGAATAACATCTTTATATAATTTACCTACCCAGTCCTGAGATTGGTTGTAGTTGGAGAAACGGTTCGTGAAACCGGAATTGGATTCCGCCAGATAGCCACCGTAAGGTCCGCCCAGAAGGGCCTCCAGAAACTGATTAAGAAGTACATCCGTAGGGATGACATATCCCTGCATACCTGTCAATGCCGAACGGGTCAAGTAGGCATCACGATCCATCTGGTCTTTGGTTGCTTCATACGGATTAGTATTATAATCCATATAATCACCTGTGCAAGATGCCAACATGCCAGCTAACATTCCACCGCATAAAGCGAATTTTATAATTGATTTTCTCATTGTTTTTCTTTCTTTAATCTGTTAGAACTTAAATCTTACATTGAATCCTAAGCTACGTGCACTCGGCGTCATAAAGTTGTCAATACCCTGATAGTAGTTACCGGTAGAAGCTACTGCTTCCGGATCAAACGGAGCTTTACAATAAAGCATCAGTAAGTTACGGCCTACCAGAGATACGGTCACGTCAGCCACATTCCAAAGCTTATCTCTTGGAATAGTATAACCGACACTAGCCTCCTGGAGACGCAGGTTGGTAGCACTGTAAGTGTAATATTGTGGAATACCAGACTGAGAACCGATAGTAGTATACCATTTCTGTGCATTTACCAAGTCCGTTCCATTCACATAAACACCACCTTGATTACGCGCAGTTTCTGTTGACTCTGAAACACCATACATATCCATAGCAGCCTGTGTAGCAGAGTAAACAATACCACCGATACGTGCAGAGAGCATGAAACCAAAATTCAGGTTCTTCCAGCTAAAATCGTTTCTCCACGACATATTGCATTTTGCAAATACGCTACCCAATTTAATATCTTCTGCATTATAGTTAGCAGTCACACTACCATTCTGATCTACCAGAATATTGCCGTTACTATCACGTTGCAGGTCGGCAGTAGAATAGAGATCCCCCAGAGAACCACCTTTCTTCAGAATGAAACGAGCCTGTCCCATACCACCTACATCCAAGCGTTCTTTAGTGATGACAGTTCCGGTTTCAGGATGTACATAGTTTTCCAGCAGTTCAAGAATCTCATTCTTATTGGTACTGAATACGTAATTGCTGGACCATTTAAATTTACCCCATTCATTAGAGTAGCCTAATCCTAATTCAATACCCTTATTTCGTACGCTACCCGTCTGCACATACAATGTTGAGTAACCGGAAGATACGGAAATCTTAGGGTCAAACGTCTGATTATAAGTTTTAGTAGTATACAGAGCCAAATCCAGATTAAAATGATTCAGGAAACGGGCAGTAAGACCTACTTCCCATGAATCCGTTCTTTCCGGTTTCAGATTATACATCGGATAGTTACGTTTGGATTGCCAAACCTTATTGGAGTTATCCCATGAATAAGTAGGGTTGGCCAGGAAACGCGGGAAAGGAAGCCCCACAGATGCAAATGAGCCACGTACCTTCAGGAAAGAAATCTGTTGTGGCAATTTCAGTAACTCGGACAAGATAACAGAACCACCGACTGAAGGATAAAGGAATGCACTCTGAGTAGAGTTAGGACCTGCCAATTGTGAAGGCCAGTCAGAACGTCCGGTCAAAGTCAGGTAATAAGTACTCTTATATCCTACTTCAAGACTGGCAAAAACTGACTGAGTCTGATCATGAAAACCTGACTGTGTACGTTTCGTCTTACTGTCATCCAACTGGAATACATTGAAAACATTAGGAATGCCGTCTTCACTGATAGGACCACGATTTTGCAGTACATCTTGTTGCATATCCGATAAAGAAGCACCAATATTAGCCTGGAAAGTAAGATTTTCACCAAAGTTTTTATTGATGTTCAACATGATATCAGCATAAGTTTGCTTGTCATTCGTATTAGAAATACCATACAAACCGTTGTTAGAGCCTTCGGTCAATGTAGTATTACTCGTAGCATAAAGCTTTTCCGTATAAGTACTTGCAGAGTTATCCACACGCACACGGCCCGATACACTCAACCAATCTAAAATCTTATAGCTCAAGCTACCGCTCAGCATATAACGGTCCTTATTATTCTCACGCAGGTTACGGTAAGCAATCCAGTACGGATTTTGTCCTGTAAAAGTATCGATGCCCTGTGGCCAATATTGTGTATAAATGTTACGGGAAGTATCCCAGCGTTCGTACATCTTAATCTCATTCCAGTCGTCACCACGAGGGAACAAATAAGCTGTAACCAACGGATTAGAGTAAGTACCCTGATTCACCATGTTCTGGTCTTTCTGTTTGATATAAGAAGCACTTACATCCAGTGTCATCTTATCATTCAGGAAAGAAGTAGTGTTGCGGAAAGTAAAGTTATAACGGTCATAATCGTTATTCGGAACCATACCGACAGAATTCACAGCACTCGCAGAGAAGTAGGTCTGATTCTTTTCCGTACCTGTAGATAAAGAAACAGTCTCGGTAGCTACCACACCTGTTCTCAGAAAGTCATTGATCGGATTATATCCCATGTAATTGGAAGGGTTCAATTTATTACCCCAGCTTTTTTCTACAGAACCTGCACTGGACAGAAGATCGCCTGTACCATAGGAATTCTGAAAATTAGGAGTAACAAACGGGCGGAGGAATTCAGTATTCTGTGATACAGTCAAACTCAGACGTCCTTCCTTGCCTTTCTTAGTCGTAATAACAATAGCACCATTGGCAGCGTGACTACCATACAAAGCGGCAGCGGCAGCCCCCGTCAGTACAGACATAGATTCGATGTCTTCCGGATTTATATCTGCAATCGCTTCTGAAGAACCTTTAGAATCAAATTCCTGACCACCTTCACCGGAAAGATTGAACATAGGTACACCATCGATCACATAAAGAGCATTGCTGGACTGGTCAATACCTTTCGTACCACGCATCACTACTTTACTGGCGCCACCTACACCGGAGGAACTGGCATTAATGGTAACACCTGCCACTTTACCTGACAAAGAATTTACAAGGTTAGCATCTTTCACTCTGGTCAGTTCATCACTCTTGATTTCCTGAACATTGTAACTCAATGCTTTAGTGGCACGTTTAATACCCAAGGCCGTTACAACCACCTCTTCTACCAGTTGAGAATCGCTCTCCATCATCAGATTGATAACACTCTGTTCATTTGCTGCAATCTCCTGTGTTTTATAACCGACATAAGAGAATTGAATTACAGGATTTGCTTCGGTTGTGGTCAGCGTAAAATTACCGTCAAAATCGGTGATACAACCAACACTGGTACCTTTCACCAATACATTGACACCGATCAGAGGTCCCATATCGTCTGATACCTGACCAGTTATCGTACGTTCTTTTCCTTGTTGGGTACCTTCTTGTCCTGATTGAGACTTCTCTGAAAGATAAACGATGTTATCTTCTACTTTAAAAGAAATATTTTTCCCTTTAAGAATAGCAGTCAAGGCATCTTCGATAGATGCATTCTTCACATCGACTTTTTCCACTGCCGTAGCAGCAAGTTTGTCGTCATAAAAAAATTGATACTTGGATTGAGTTTTGATTTGTTCGATGACCGTACCTAATGTCGTGCGAGACATGTTCAAATTCAGTTGGGCAAAAGTCCACTGGATTGATACAGTCATGAAGAACAAGACTAATAAAGCCCGTAGAAATTTCGAACTTTGAAAAGCATGATTGTTGTCCATAAACAAAGTTTAAAGGTTACACATTGGTTAATTTTAATCTGCCAGGAGACCCTTTCTCCCGACTTTCATATATAAAACAACAGTCGCTAAAAATACACTTACTACAAAATGATATTTTTTTTCATTAAAACAAAAAAGGGAATAGTTTTAATTCCTATTCCCTTCTTTCTTACATTATTAACTTCAGTCCTTACTTCTTTTTTATTTCATTAGAGAAAGAATATGGATAATCTTCCGGATGTATTCCTCTCTGCAAGTTGGGCTTGTTACCCATATCAAATTTCAGGACACCACCCTTCAACAGGTCTTCATGTTTCACATAATTCTTCGTATATTCATTTCCATCCAGACGAAGCGATTCAATATACATATTTTCAGAACTATTATTTGCTGCATCAATGACCAATGAACGACCATTCTCCAGATGAAGCGTAGCTTTCTTGAACAAAGGAGCACCGAGAACATATTCATCGGTTCCCGGGCAAACCGGATAGAAGCCTAATGCAGAGAATACATACCAGGCAGAAGTCTGTCCGTTGTCTTCATCTCCACAATACCCATCAGGACCGGGGGTATACATACGGTTCATCACCTGACGCAACCAATATTGAGCTTTCCAAGGCTGTCCGGCATAATTGTACATGTAAATCATGTGCTGTATAGGCTGGTTACCATGCGCATAGTTACCCATGTTCATCACTGTCATTTCACGTATTTCATGGATCACCTGTCCATAATAGCTGTCATCGAAGATAGGAGGAACAATAAACACAGAATCCAACATTTCGACAAATACTTTTTCACCACCCATTAAATCGATCAAACCTTGCGGATCGTGGAAAACAGACCAAGAGTAATGCCAACTGTTTCCTTCTGTAAAGGCATCTCCCCATTTCAAAGGAGAGAAAGGTGCCTGGAACTGCCCATCTTTATTACGTCCACGCATCAACAGGCTTTCCTTATCGAACACGTTCTTATAGTTCATGGCACGATTGGCAAAAAGCTTCTGCTCTTTCTTCGGGCGATCCAACGCTTTTGCCATCTGATAGATACACCAGTCATCATAAGCATATTCCAGAGTACGGGCAGCATTCTCATTGATCTTTACGTCATAAGGAACATAACCTAATTCATTATAATATTCATGACCGAGACGCCCGGTAGAAGAAACTTCCGGATGTACATTCTTTGTGCCATGGATAAGTCCTTCATACAAGGTAACCACATCATCCACTTTAACCCCTTTCAGATAGGCATCAGCCAGTACAGAAGCAGAGTTGTTACCAATCATGCAACCACGATGTCCCGGGCTAGCCCATTCAGGGAAGAAACCGCTTTCCTTATATGTATTGACGAGACCTTCCTGGATTTGTTTGTTTACCGAAGGATACATCAGATTGAGGAAAGGGAACAAGCAACGGAAAGTATCCCAGAAGCCGGTATCCGTATACATATATCCAGGTAATACCTGACCATTGTAAGGACTATAATGAACAGGATTGCCCGCCTCATCAAATTCATAAAAAGCACGGGGGAAAAGTACCGAACGATACAGACAAGAATAAAAAGTACGATACTGATCAAGATTACCACCATCCACTTCTATTTTACCCAATGCCTCGTTCCAGGCATCTTGCCCTTTCTGAACCAAAGTATCAAAACTATCGTTCCCAAGCTCTTTCAAGTTTCTGTCTGCCTGCTCAAAACCGATAAAGGAAGAGGCTACACGAGCATGCACGATTTCTCCTTTACGGGTTTTAAAACCAATAATTGCACCTGCATGTCCGGTCTTCTGTTCTTTTTGATTCTCTGTCAAAACGCCATCGGCAACAGAAGCCTGATAAGTGAAAGGCTTGTCGAACTCAATAACAAAGTAATTTTTGAAATTATCGGGCACTCCACCACTGTTACGGGTTGTGTATCCGATAATCTTATTTTGTTCAGGAATAATTTTAATATAAGAGCCTTTGTCGAAAGCATCCACTACAATATATGAATGTTCATTCTCCGGAAAAGTAAAACGGAACAAAACAGCACGTTCAGTGGGAGTAAACTCTGTCACGACATCGTGTTCGGCAAGATACACCTTATAATAGTGAGGCAATGCAACTTCTCCTTTATGAGAGAACCAGCTGGCACGTTTATCTTCATTAAATTCGGGTTTGCCTACTACCGGCATGATAGAAAACTGACCGTAATCATTAATCCAAGGACTGGGTTGGTGGGTTTGTTTAAAACCACGAATTTTATGGGCTGTATATACATACTGCCAACCATCTCCCATTTTCCCTGTTTGAGGAGTCCAGAAATTCATACCCCATGGACGTGCAATAGCAGGGTATGTATTACCTGTAGATAGTTCGAAACTGGATAACGTACCCATCAGCGGGTTAACGTATTGTGTTAAATCTTTAGCCTGCGCCCAGAGAGCACAGCCCAAAAAGCACATTGATAAAAGCAGCTTTCTCATACTATTATATTTATAAGATTATATATTTCAAAAGTTTCCTTTTATTTTTTGGGAGACAAAAATACACTATTTCCTACAATTTTATATTCAATAGGTATTGCATTTGTACTTTTAATCAAATTCAGGATTTCCTCCACAGTGTTTTTCTTCTTCAGTGTACCCGAATATGTTTTAGTAGCATCCATATCAGGCGCCAGAATAATCTTCACTCCATAAGAGTTCTCTAAAGTACGGGCAATCGTAAATATATCGGCATTTTCAAAGACAAACTGATTATTATGCCAATTCTCAATACCTGTATCCACTTGCTTCACTACCAGACGACGAGTTACAGCATTCAATTCGGCTTTTTGCCCCGGGGCCAACACAATCATACCCTCATTGTGATTGCCCTTCACCTCAATCTCTCCCTTAATCAGTGTAGCTACTGCCGAACGGTTCATCTTATCACTCTTCAAGTTAAAGACCGTACCCAGCACTCTGACCTGCATGGCTTCACTTCGCACAATAAAAGGCTTTTCTACGTTTCTCTTTACTTCAAAATAGCCCTCTCCCTCCATATACACATTTCTTCCCTTTTCAGAAAACTCACGCGGGTACTTCAAGGTCGTGTGCTTATTCAACCAAACTTTAGTGCCATCGGGCAGCATTAACTCCTTCACCTCATCCCGGGCTACAACAGCCACTAACTGTTCTTCACTTTGAGACTGATAGATATGATAACTCAAACCGGATACAAGGAAAATTCCTATGAACATAGCAGCATACTTCATCCAAGTATGCATTCTACGCACCTTGAACTGCTCAGCTTCTTCCTGTGCCAACCGTTTGAATAACAGCTTTTCTGCTTTTTCTATTTTTTTCTCATCAGTAGAATCGCCACTCTTTCCCAGATGATATATTTCCTCTATCCTGAACAGTTCACGCGCATTATCGTCCGACTCGTTCAGCCAAGCGTTCACCTCACAGAGTTCTTCTTCAGAACATTCACCCATAAGGAATTTGGCCAGTAATTCTTCATTCAACTTATTTCTTCCTTCCTTCATCATACTAATAAAACAATCGTTTCGACAAAAACACTTATACCTTATTCAATAAAAACAGGACTAACATAAAGTTCAGGTAGCCCAATCTTTCACGCAGGAACTTCAAAGCTTTATACATGTGAGCTTCTACCGTCCGCAACGATATTCCCATTGTTTCTGCAATTTCTTTGTTCTTCATATCATGCAGATAACTGAGTTTGAAAACCATCTTGCATTTATCCGGCAGTTCATTAATGGCTTCGGAAAGTTCTCTTCTAAGCTCACGATCCTCTATCCTTTTCACGACATCATTACTATCCGGCTGATAGAATTCAACCCTCTTCTGATTAATTTCCGTTACGACAGCTTCGTAACTATTCTTGATGTCCCGGTGCTTCAAAACATTCAAAGCACGGGTATACACCGCCCGATACAGAAATGCCTGTATCTGCTCTCCCACCGTCACTGTATCTTTTCGTCGCCACAATTCCACAAATACATCTTGTACTACGTCCTCTGCTTCTTCCTCGCCCACAATACGTGTGGCATAGAAAAGCAGATTGGCATAGTATTTACGGAAAAGGAGTTTATAAGTTGAATCAAAGTTATCACCCATAATCCCACAACTTCATTTTATCACTCTATCGCATACCACACTGCCCCCGGTTTATCCCCCATTTCAAATTCAAAGACAGAGCCATTCATTATTTGTTCATGTGTGATATAGCTTTTATCATAAGGTTTCCCGTCGAGTTTCACCGACTGGATATATATATTTTCTTTACTAACAACCGGTGCTAATACCGTAAATGTCTTGCCGTTATTCAAATGCATTTTCATTTCAGGATACATAGGGGTACCTATTTCATATCTGCCGCTAACCGGATCTACCGGATAGAATCCCATTGCGCTAAATACGTACCAAGCAGACATCTGACCACAATCCTCATTCCCGCATAAACCGGCAGGCGTATTCTTATAAAGTTCATGCATCACCTCAGCGGCATATTTCTGAGTCTTCCAAGGTTGCCCTACAGCATTAAACAAATAAATGACATGATGACTCGGTTCATTTCCATGCGCATACTGCCCAATCATTCCGGTACTGAAAATAGGCAAATCTTCATCCGCAGAAGGATTATAAGTGAACATACTATCCAGTTTCCGGGCAAAACGCTCCGTACCTCCGACCAAGCCAATCAAACCATCGACATCTTGCTGCACAGACCAGAAATATTGCCAACCATTACTTTCGCAAATATGTGGAGTATACTCATCCGGACTGAAAGGATGAATAAAGTTTCCTTTATTATCACGAGGCTGCATAAAAGAAGTCTGGGGATTATATACATTCTTATAGTTTTGAGAACGTTTATAGAATTCATCTGCAATCTGCCTTTCACCCAACTTTTCTGCCATACGGGCAATACAATAATCATCGTAAGCATATTCCAGAGTTTTAGAAAGCGACCAGTTCTCTGAGTTATAATGATCCGTCACATCATAAGGTACATAACCATACTTTTTATACAATCCAATTCCGCGATATTCATCTATATTGGCTGTAGCTACACAAGCTGCCAAAGCTTTCTTCGGATCAAAATTTCCTATTCCCTTCAGATAAGCATCCACAATAACCGGTACGGCATGATAGCCTATCATCATGTCCGTTTCACTTCCATAGAAGTTCCATACCGGAAGACGTCCGTTCTGTTCAAAAAAAGCAAGAAAAGACTGAACCATATCATTCACACGTTGCGGTTCTACATAAGTGTAAAGAGGATGAGCGGCACGATAGGTATCCCACAATGAAAAAGTACTGTAATTGGTCCATCCATCTGCCTGATGCACTTGTTTATCGGGACCGTAATAGGTACCGTCCACATCATTATAAATAGTCGGTGCCAGCATAGAGTGATACAGAGCCGTATAAAATTTGACTTTCTCGTCAGGATCATCGCATGTGATTTCTATTTTAGAAAGTTGTTCATTCCAGCTTTTCCGGGTAGCAGCCAGATATTTATCGAAATCATCCTCCGGTGTTTCGGCTGCAAGATTACGGGCAGCACCTTCCATGCTTACACCCGATATGGCAGTGGTTACAAGAATCTGCTCTCCTGCAGCGGTATGGAAATCAAAACGGGCGATAGCAGAAGTTCCAATCCGTTCACCATCCTTGACAATAGCAGCAGTATCCAACTGCATTGCTTTAAACGGTTTAGAGAAGCGGGTACGAAAATAGATATGCTGATCGCGTGCCCAACCGTCAGAAAAGCGATACCCTTGTATGGTAACAGAATCGATTCTCTCAATATAAGTATCATTGGTAAAATCCCAATTCATAGCCTTTCGCAAGTTAAGGAAAATGGCAGCATCTGCTTCAGGAAAGGTATAACGTTGAATACCGCAACGCTCGGTTGCCGTCAGCTCTACATTGATATCATAGTCTTTCAACCGAACCTGATAATATCCGGCACTGGCAGTTTCTTCAGAGTGAGAAAACAAAGAATGAATACCTAACGGAGCATCCGCTTCTTTATAGGGCAAAGTAACAGGCATAAAAGATATATCATATAAATCACCTGCCCCGGTACCTGAAAGGTGGGTATGACTAAAACCTGCAATCGTACTATCCGGATAGAAATAACCGGAGATGCGATCCCATCCCGGAAGCCCGTTATCAGGACTTAACTGCACCATACCGAACGGGGATTGTGCTCCGGGATACGTATTCCCGGTAAAATCCGTACCGATAAAGGGATTGACATACTCTGTGGCATAGCACTTACTCTTCGTATCCGATTGCTGGGACACACACGCTGAAAGGGAGAAAAGGAATAAAACCAGTAAAAACAATTCTGACAATTTCATAATACTACATAGTTAACGTGCATATGTAACAACTCAGCATCCGGAAACACTTAGCGGTTTCCCAAATAAATTCATCGAACGAACAAATATAGCCTAAAAATTCCAATTAATTTATAACTTTGCCACAAAAAGCAACAATGAGCTATACGACTTATCTCTTTGACTTTGACTACACGCTCGCAGACTCCTCGCGCGGCATCGTTACCTGTTTCCGTAATGTGCTCAATCAACATGGTTATACAGATGTAACCGATGAAGATATTAAACGCACCATTGGAAAAACTTTGGAAGAATCTTTCTCTATCCTGACGGGTGTGACGGATGAAGACCAACTGGCTGGTTTTAAGAGTGAATACAGGAAGGAAGCAGATACCCACATGACAATAAACACCGTACTCTTTCTGGAAACCAAGTCCGTGCTGCTTGCACTGAAAGATGCAGGCGCATTCATCGGCATCATCTCCACCAAATACCGTTACCGCATAAAGGAAATGCTCGACCAGCACTTCCCCGGCAGTTTCTTCAATATCATCGTTGGCGGAGAAGATGTACAAACAGCCAAGCCTTCACCCGAAGGACTACTACTTGCCATCAAACAGCTACACGTCACCAAAGCGGAAACCCTCTACATTGGCGATAGTACAGTAGATGCTGCCACAGCCAAAGCGGCCGGTGTGAACTTTGCCGGTGTAACCCATGGGGTAACCACGGCCGAAGAATTAAGCAAATATCCGCATTGGAAAATTATGAACTCACTGGAAGAACTGTTGGAAGCGGATGAACAACCAACTCATGATAAGCAGTCGACTGATGATACACCTCCGAGTACGGATGTAACAGTATCCTCCCATCCGATTGTCAACTCACCTTCCGTTCCAGTTATTGCTCCCCGCCCCACTCCCCGCAAAAGGAAAATGATCAATATCTGGCAAATACTAATCCTGGCAGTGCTACTATGGTTATCTTTTGAAGAAGGAAAAGACAGTAATGTTTTTCTGTGGTCTTTCATACTGGTGCTTTGGTATATCCTTACCAAACGCAGGATTCTGCCGGACCGTGTATTAGATCTTATATCCCCCTGGTGGACTCCCTGTAAGAAGTACCTTCGAGCCTTGCATATCAAGATGGTACGTGGAAAAGATATTCCGCCCATCAGTGAGGAAAGTAACATCTGCCTGAATTGTGATACCGTTTATACAGGTAGCTATTGCAACCGTTGCGGCCAAAGCCGGAATACTCCCCGCTACCGTTTCAGTAATGCATTCAGAAATATATTAGGAGGATTCACCAATATTGATAATGGCTTCGGGCGTACCCTTCTGGACTTGCTCTACCGCCCGGGATATATGATCAGAGACTTCATTGCCGGCAAACGAATCTTATACTTCCGTCCCTTCCAGACATTATTTGTGCTTGCCGCCCTTTACATCATGGCTGTACAACTGGTGGATCCTGAAGCTCTAAAAGAGAAAAAGGGAAAGTCTCCGGAAGTCCAAAGACAAGAAATACTTGCTACACGCGAACAATTACAAAAACGGATAGAAGCAGCAACAGATCCGACTACCCAAAATATCCTGAATAAAACGATAGAAAGCCTGGATAAAGAACTGAAAACACTGGAAGCAAAAAGTTCTTTAAAAAAGGATAATATCACCCTCCAAATAAAAGGCGATGAAGATGGCGAGCTCATAGATGAACTTTTGGAAAGTGGATCATCAGTATTTAATAAGCTTGAAAAAGCCATTCACAATACACCTTTTCTGGAAAAAGTATGGAACTTACTGAAAAGTTGGGGACATGGTAACAAGGCATTCCGTATTATCGCCACATTACCTCTCTTTGCGCTGGCAACACTCATGGCTTTCCGCCGTAAAAAGAACAAACTGCGCTATAATCTGACAGAACATGTATTTATACAAGCTTATATTGCCTGCCAGATACTCTTGCTCAGTATCATAGTGCTTCCTTTCAACGGTAGTGCACAGGTAGGAGATTTATATGAATTGCCCATACTATTCATCTTTGCTCTCTTCTGTCTGGATTATAAGCAACTGTATGGATATACTTGGTGGAGAAGCTTCTGGACTACAATACTGATGTTCTTCTACAGTTTGATACTGCTTATTATCTTTGCTATTATTGTAGTAGCCCTGATAGTTGCGGCGGTTTATATACTAAAACCGCTTTTATAATTCATAAAATACCCGGCCACTTAATTATATAATAAAAGTCCTCTCTATCAATTGATATGAGAGAACTTTTATTTATTTCAGGAAAAATCAATTCGTATCTATTATTTGGGATTTGCAAGAGCTCCTACCATCCATTCTGCAAAAGGATAAGTATTCATCATACCGGAATTGATTGAGGAACAAGTCCAAGCATCCCAACTGTTCTGAGTTAATATGCGCAAGTCTGCCATATACGGAGAATATTCAAATGATTCCGGAACATTTTTCCCATCATCACCCAAATAATACGAACAATAATTCTCATACCAACCACCCATCCAATAATCGGCAGGATCGGTTGACACAAATCCGTCTCCTGTCACATCATCTTTCAGAAAAATTACACCATCCGTAAAATTCTTTGCATCATATGTAACAGACATGGATTCATTCTTTATAGAAAAACGACCATCACCATTGGCATCATAACCAAAACCACGAATAGACCGACTGTCATCACCACCAAATCCTGGCCCCATCACAACAAAGAAGCGAGGATCTGCTTTAGCTATTGCTAAGATCATCTGATATCCGGTGGATTGGTCACTTTCTTTCCAACGATATCCCCAACTCAAGAAATGGACATTATCCTGTGTCGGATCTTCCCAGTTGTCACCATTTATCCATTGCACGCCTAATGCAGACTGACATTCTCCCTCTCCTGTCCAGAATTGAATATCACTCATAGACTTTACAGCATCATAAGCCACATATACATTCACCAGTACAGCAGCATAGGCTTCATCTTTATCCTTATAAGCTGCAAACTTCACGTCGTAAGTGCCTGCCTTTGTGGGAGTAAAAACATACTTCAGTTCAGTTGACACCTTCTCACCATCCACCGTCCACTCAAAACGAGCATTTTCACCATTTTCCACTTTCGCCTCCAAAGTGAGGGACTTTCCAAGTGCAACATCTTGTTTTTCACCATCGACAATGGATACTGAGAGTAGTAAAGCATTGTCGTTGGAATCATCGTCACTACAAGATGCCAATCCTATAGTAAGGACAAGGCATGATAAAAAATAAATAATATTATTCTTCATAGTTATCTAAAATTAGAAGTGAAGAAGACGCCAGCCGGATATTTTGTACAATCATTGTAAGCAGCTCTCAGTGTAGGAGTTGTACCACTAAAATCGAATATACTAATCTGATTGATACCAACATCTCCATATCCTTTTATCGTATTGAAATAAACTCCTTCCGTTACCGGATCAACAGTAACTGTATTATAAACGATATTGGCATTTTCTACCATCTCTTTAACATCTACCATCAGTTTAGTTTCATTAGTACTAAAAATATGACGGTAAATTTTAGTAGCGAGACCACTCATATACAATGTATCTCCCTTAGCTGTTATACTGGGAGCAGCAGCAAATGAAGCTGACAACGTTTTTGTAGCATCTGTATTCGACGATAAATCGTTTTCTTTTATAATTGAGTAATCTTTAGCACTTACCTTAGCTATTTTACCGGATGCTACCGATACCCAAACGTTATTATCTGATGATTTCACGACGCCTGAAATCTTACCATCAAATTCAACTGTTGCCGACACTTTATCTTTTCCAGTTTCTATAACAAGAAGGTTCTTGTCTTGCGAAGCAAAAACTTTTCCTCCAACAACTGCCATTGTATTTTTTCTGGCTCCTTTCGTTCCTTCTATAAGGGTAGCCTCTCCCGTAGAAGGATGAAACAACTTAATGCCAGCATTATCGCGCAGATATATATTATCATCACTCAGCACTGCCACATGGGTAGGCCAATCAATCTTCCCCTTCAATTCATCACCAAAAGCAGTTTCCAGTTTCAATGTTTCAGCATTGACAACCGTCAAAAAACCACCCTCATTACCTCCATTCTGAGATACAATATACATTTTATTGTTGGCAATAAACACATCCTGCGGAACACTGCCTAACCATGCTCCATTGTTCTCTTTTTGGAAAGCCTTCTCCACAAGTTCTCCCTCCGGACTTATAAAGATTAGGTAGCCACCTTTATCACCTCCCCAGGCTGCGCCTTCGTTCAGGATAAAGGTTCCATACTTGTACTTTCCATACACGTCGAGGTCTAACTTAGCTGCTGCTTCACCTTGCTCTGCATTTGAAACAGTCAGTTGAATTTCACTTTTTCCAAGATCCGTCGCAGTAAAATCATAAGTAGAAGTGGTAGAGACTTCCTTACCATTCAATGTCCAGACGTATTTCACCTCAGAACTTCCCTCTACTACAGCCTTTAGATTCAGAGTTGCCCCCTGTACCACTTCCTGTGCTTCAGTGCCTTCTATCACAACCGTCAAAGGCGACAACGGTTCTTTGTCATCATCACTACAAGATACCAGTCCTACCGTAAGAACAAGGCATGATAAAAAATAAATAATGTTCTTCTTCATTGTTAGTATATAAAAAATTAAAAACTAAAATTCAAACATCAACGAGCACAGCACATTACGCAATGGCATCGGATAGTATTGTGTCGATTCATAATAAGTATTCAGAATGTTATCCACACGTACTTGTGAAGTAAGCTGCATGCCGTTCCCTAATTTCCACAAATAACCCACTAATAAGTTATGAACCGTATAAGGACGGGTTGAATAAGATTCATCAGTTGTGACATAACGTTTACCTATATAAGTAGTCTGCCACGAACAAAAGGCTTTTTTATAATCGAATGCCAGCCGTGCATTCCATTTCAATTCGGGCACATAAGGAATCTGCTGCATATAAGAGTTATCATCCACATGCTGCTTCTTCCGCGTACGCGAACGCGCCCAACTGAAATTACCGGAAAGTGTAGTTTTGAAATCCCCGAAACTAAGCACCATTTTGCCTGTAAACTCTGCTCCCAGCGAGAGAACGTTACGTTTGTTTTGAGGTGTCCATATCCATTGGTTGCCATCTTTTGGAAGCCACAATATCCAATTGTCAATATGCATCAGATAACCGGATGCTTCTGCATTCAATGTCATCCAGGAGGTTAAATCATTCTTATAACCGATAGCTGCATCGTAAGAATAGCCGTCTTCAGGTTTCACATCGGGATTTCCACCGGGACGCCAATAAAGATCGTTCATACTGGGAAAACGATAATTATACGACATGCTACCTTTTACGTAGAAAGTCTTATCAAAAAAGTTAGTGGCAAAACCAGCCGACCATGTAGACACGTTCCGGCTATTATTCTGCTCGAACATATACTGCCCATGTAGTTGTAACCATGGCAATAATGTCCAGTTCGCCGAAGCTTGCAACGACAAAACATTGCGATGATGTTTCAATGGCGGTTCGGGTACCGGTATATTATAATATACATCGTCTATCAGGTACTTAGCGGAATCCACATCAATGTAACTACTCACATTTACCAAGTCGTGTGTATAGGTAAGGGTAGCATTCAATACCAACTCGTCAACAGGTGCACACGAATAATCAGCAACACCCTGCCATGTCTGCGAAGAGTTGATATTGCCTTCCGGATCGAACAAGCCACCATCAAACCATTTGTCATACTTCAGACGATAATAAAGCCATGCACCCTTTACATGAAATTCATGGATGCCACGCACATAGTCGAACCCTACATACCCGCGAATATTCGTTTCATTCTGCTGTTCGTGCGTCTTTCCCACAATGCCTAATGGTTGGGGCAACATACGCTTCCCTTGTTGTATCCAACCTACAGCAGCCAGTTGTGCGTATGGATTCAGTTTAAAGTACCCTTCCTGCATCGCACTCCATTGTGAGTATTTGGCATCCTGCCGCTTCTCACGGAAAGCTTCATTAGTAAGTACTTTATTTATATAAGTATAGTCATTATCCGAATGTTGGTAAAACAAACGCGTTTTCGAAACCACCCGTTTGCCGCTTACATTAATCTGTGCTCCTCCGGTATATGTGTTATAAGAACCATATTCTCCAAAGAATTTACCTGTAATCCCCTTTCCCCACTCCGGATCATTGAAGATGTTTACACTCCCACCTACAGCACCGGTACCACTCTTCACATGACTGCTTCCATAATAAAGGTTCACGTTGTCGGCAAAGAAGACAGGGAACTGCGAAAAGTCAAACACTCCGGACATCGGCGGCGTGATGTTGATTCCATTCCAGTTGACCCGGGTTTGCGCAGCACTTCCTCCACGGAAAGAGGCTGTAGATAATGCTCCCGTACCCAGACTCTTAATGTAAGTAGCCGAATTTTCGGTCAATAACTCAGAAAACGAACGGGTTTTATTGATTTGCAACAATTCAGGTTCAAGATGCGTCACTTTTGCACCGGCATTTGCTTCATTGGCATGGCGTATCCGACGGGCTACAATCTGCACCTCATCCAGATTCAGACCATAGGCAATCGTATCCTTTTTCTGAGCTATCGCATCAGTCACCAGCAGACATGCGGCAACTATCAGGAAAAACAGTTTTCTCATAAACTCAGATTATTGAACTTCGGATAATTCAGGAAAATAGACCTGATTGGGATAAATACCAACACGGTAACTTTCAACATTTCCACTCTCTTTATAATGACGAATATAGCCACGCTGTGCCGAATAGTCCAGGCAGTCGCAGATATACACTTCCCCTTGCGGACTTACTCCACAACCATACATCATATCTACTCCAGGCACATGACGATGTAATTTAAAAGTGCCATCATCCGTGTTCAACGTATAAATACTTTGTTGTGAGTCATTCGGAAGACCCGGTTTGCAGGTTCGCACACTAAAATAAATCAGAGTTTTAGTAGCATCCATGTCTGTCCGATTATAGCTGATAGTTCCGGTTACATCCCCTTCTTTAGCTTCATTCTTACTGACAAAAGGCAGTCTGTAAGTAGTCACTACCTTCTCCGTCTGCGGATCAATACACTTCAACAAAATAGCAGTGGGTTTTCCTTTATCGCGTTCGTTCATCAAAGCCCATATCTTACCGTTTTTGTCTTTCAGCAATTTACAGGTTTTAGTAACTTCCTCATTATAGACTTCTTCTATCATGCGGCTTCCTTCCAGAGTTATATTGTCCAAATCGAACACATAAAGCCCTTTTGCCGTAATACCAAAGAGTTTATGATCAGCCACTTCCATATATTCGACCCATTTCCTGATAACAATATATTCCAAGGGAGAGCCATAAGGAGGTACGGTACGGATTCGTACCAGCTGACTGGGCAAATCAACACCGGAGACATTGTTACTTAAAAGATCGGAAACGATAGCAGTGGTATCCGATATAGCTACAATCTGACGCGGTAATCCTGCCTGTGTATAAAGTATCGTACCTTCGGATTCGAAAGTCTTGGAATTTACAATCTCGATTTTCTTAGAATTGTTCAAAGCGATGAAGTACTTCCCATTAATCATCGTAATAGATTGTGCTACATCCCCTAACGGTCGGTTATTCACAACACGAAAGACATCGGGACTCACCATCCCGTTACGGTACAATACGGATATAGCTCCCATATTCGTACCTATTCTTCCCTCGTTCAAAACAATAGCTTCGATATTACCCTCGCCCACTCCGGCAGGAAAATCATCCTCATACTCGCAAGCGGATAATAACACTATTAGCACTGCATAACATAACCTCAAAATGCGTTTCTTCTGCATACACACAATTATTTTTCGTTATGTTTCGAGGTACGAAGTCCGAGCAATGACCTCCCATATCTATAACAATATGAGTTGAAGCAATGTGAATCTCTTACGTTTCTTTTCCCCCGAAACTGTAGATTGCAGACTTTGCAGGCAGGTCTTCTGACTCGCTTCCCTTTCGGAAGTCCTTCCCATCCTATACAGACAGTGGACAAGTGTAGAATTTATCCGAAAAGTTTAATGAAGCTCACAGCAGTGGGTCTGTTCAGGAGTTTCACCTGATTCCCTTTTCACCTCGTTTGATAAGATATATCACGAAGCACCCGAAAGCCGGATTCTTAAATCCAGACGCAAATATAGATATTATAAATCATGCAAGGAAGAATATTCTAAAAAAAGAGAAAATGAACTTAATGTTTTATTCTCTCTTATAAGTTTGCCCGGTTCAGTACTCAATACTTTATGAATAGGCCCCGTATATTCATCATATCTAAGTCTTATTTACTCCGTGTCTTCTCCGTATCTATACGCTTGGACTTGATACGGAGTTGGTACGGCCTTGACACGGAGTTGGTATGAATCAGACATGCAAACATCCCCTTCTGATAGATTCCGCGAATCTAATACTCGAAAAAAGAGGAAGAAACGTTTGTCTGTTCCAAATAAAAAAAGTACTTTTGTGCCCGATTATTCCGCACCGGGTTCGACAAAGTGCTTTCTAAGTGATTAGAGACCACCCGACGGAGCTAACTTATACATTATATATAAGAAATGTACGCAATTGTAGAAATCAACGGTCAGCAATTTAAAGCAGAAGCTGGCAAAAAGCTGTTTGTACACCACATCCAGAATGCAGAAAACGGTACAACAGTAGAATTTGACAAAGTTCTTTTGGTAGACAAAGAAGGTGCTATCACCGTAGGTGCTCCCACTGTAGAAGGTGCAAAAGTAGTTTGCCAGATTGTATCAAGCCTGGTAAAAGGTGATAAAGTTCTTATCTTCCACAAGAAAAGAAGAAAAGGTCATCGCAAGTTGAACGGTCACCGTCAACAATTCACAGAGTTAACAATTACAGAAGTAGTAGCTTAATCAATTTAAAACAGTAAGAAGAAATGGCACATAAAAAAGGTGTCGGTAGTTCTAAGAACGGCCGCGAATCACAGAGCAAGAGATTAGGCGTTAAGATATTTGGTGGCGAAGCTTGCAAAGCAGGTAACATCATCATTCGTCAAAGAGGTACTGAATTCCACCCGGGTAATAACATCGGCATGGGTAAAGACCACACTCTTTTCGCTTTAGTAGATGGAACTGTACAGTTCAAAGTAGGTAGAGAAGACAGACGTTATGTATCTGTTATTCCTGCTGAAGGCACAGAAGCGTAAGTTTCAGAATAAGAAATAAAGAAAAGGGATGTAATCCAATGGATTGCATCCCTTTCTTTTTATAGCAAAAACAACACCTTATTTGTTTTTTACTTATCTTTGTACTCTCAAATCAAGATTTTAATCAAAACAAAGTATCAAGATATGCTTACCATCAAACAAATTACAGAAAACACCGACGCGGTGATCCGCGGACTGGAAAAGAAGCATTTCAAAAATGCTAAAGAGACAATAGACCAGGTAATTGCCTTTAACGACAAAAGACGTAGCACACAGTCTGTATTAGATAATAACCTCTCTGAAGTGAACTCTATTTCCAAATCTATCGGACAACTGATGAAGGAAGGAAAGAAAGAGGAAGCTGAAACTGCCAAAAGTCGTGTAGCCGAACTAAAAGAAAGCAACAAGACTTTGCAAGCTGAAATGGACCAGGCTGCTGAAGATATGCAGAATCTACTCTACACAATTCCTAATATCCCTTATGATGAAGTACCCGAAGGTGTGGGTGCCGAGGATAATGTAGTAGAGAAAATGGGGGGCATGGAAACCGAACTTCCCAAAGATGCACTGCCTCACTGGGAACTGACGAAGAAATATGATTTGATAGACTTCGACTTAGGCGTAAAGATCACAGGAGCCGGATTCCCTGTTTACAAAGGGAAAGGTGCACAGTTGCAACGCGCACTGATCAACTTCTTTCTGGACGAAGCCCGTAAGGCTGGCTATCTGGAAATCATGCCTCCGACAGTGGTAAATGCAGCTTCCGGTTACGGAACAGGCCAGTTGCCCGATAAGGAAGGCCAGATGTACCATTGTGAAGTAGACGATTTATATCTTATTCCGACAGCTGAAGTTCCTGTAACCAATATCTATCGCGACGTGATTCTGGAAGAAAAGCAACTTCCTATCAAGAACTGTGCTTACACGCAGTGTTTCCGTCGCGAAGCCGGATCTTACGGTAAAGATGTGCGCGGTTTGAATCGTCTGCACGAATTTTCTAAAGTAGAACTGGTACGAATTGACAAGCCTGAACATTCCAGAAAGTCTCACAAAGAGATGTTGGACCATGTAGAAGGATTGTTGCAGAAACTGGAATTGCCATATCGTATCCTTCGCCTGTGTGGCGGTGATATGAGCTTTACAGCCGCTCTTTGCTTCGACTTCGAAGTTTATTCTGAGGCACAGAAGCGTTGGCTGGAAGTAAGTTCCGTTTCTAACTTCGATACTTATCAGGCTAATCGCTTGAAATGCCGTTACCGCAGTGGAGAAAAGAAAACAGAGCTTTGCCATACATTGAACGGATCTGCATTGGCATTGCCACGTATCGTTGCCGCTTTACTGGAAAATAATCAGACACCGGAAGGTATCCGTATTCCAAAGGCACTGGTGCCGTATACGGGTTTTGAAATGATTGACTAAAAATAACTGCGCTATTCTGGCGGGTAAATCATAATTCGCTCTTACACAGGTAACCACAGACGTTTATATCATTACGTCTATATGACCTGGTAAGAGCGAATTATCGTTTGCCCACATCAGTTACACAGCTTTTTAGAAGAAACTTTCTTTGTTTTTACCAAATAACCCGTATCTTTGCAAACCGTAACAATCTGAAAGTGATTACGTAATTATACCAACAAAATTTATAGATAATGAACAAAATCATTAGCAAAGAACATTTTTCTGAAAAGGTTTTTAAATTAGAGATCGAGGCACCTTTAATAGCCCGCTCACGTAAGGCAGGACACTTCGTCATTGTACGTGTAGGCGAAAAAGGCGAACGTATGCCATTGACAATTGCGGCGGCTGACACCGTACGCGGTACTATCACTTTGGTAGTACAGGAAGTAGGCCTCTCCTCTACCCGCCTTTGCGAACTGAATGAGGGCGATTACATCACCGATGTAGTAGGTCCGCTGGGACAAGCTACTCATATTGAAAACTTCGGAACAGTGGTTTGTGCAGGTGGTGGTGTAGGCGTAGCTCCCATGCTCCCTATCGTACAGGCTTTGAAAGCTGCCGGTAACCGCGTGATCGCCGTACTTGCCGGACGTAGCAAAGAGCTGATTATCCTTGAAAAAGAAATGCGCGAAAGCGCAGACGAGGTCATCATTATGACCGATGATGGTTCATACGGACGCAAAGGATTGGTAACCGAAGGCGTTGAAGAAGTCATCAAACGGGAGAAAGTGGACAAATGTTTTGCCATCGGCCCCGCCATCATGATGAAATTTGTTTGTTTGCTGACTAAGAAATATGAAATACCGACCGATGTCTCGCTGAACACAATCATGGTGGATGGTACAGGTATGTGCGGCGCTTGCCGCATCACCATCGGCGGAAAGACCAAATTCGTTTGTGTAGACGGACCGGAATTTGATGGTCATCAGGTAGACTTCGACGAGATGTTGAAGCGTATGGGTGCTTTCAAGAGCATCGAACGCGAGGAAATGCACAAGCTTGAAGAAGGTGAATCCTGCAAAGTTATGCCGGAACCTGCACAGGAAGTAGACGAGAAAAGTCGTAATGCCGCATGGCGTCTGGAACTTCGCAAGGCAATGAAACCCAAAGAACGTACCGCTATTCCGCGTGTTGAAATGAACGAACTCGATTCGGAATACCGTTCGCATAGTCGTAAAGAGGAAGTAAACCAAGGGCTGACAGAGGAACAAGCCCTGACGGAAGCTAAGCGTTGCCTCGATTGTGCAAATCCAGGTTGCATGGAAGGTTGTCCCGTAGGTATTGATATTCCTCGTTTCATCAAAAACATTGAACGCGGAGAAATACTCGAAGCTGCCAAGACACTAAAAGAGACCAGTGCTCTGCCTGCCGTTTGCGGTCGTGTTTGCCCGCAGGAAAAACAGTGCGAGTCAAAATGTATCCACCTGAAAATGAAAGAAAAGCCGGTAGCTATCGGCTATCTGGAACGATTTGCTGCTGACTATGAGCGTGAAAGCGGACAAATCTCCGTACCGGAGATCAAAGAAAAGAATGGTATTAAGGTTGCCGTCATTGGCTCCGGACCTGCCGGACTTTCTTTTGCCGGAGATATGGCTAAATATGGTTACGATGTCACAGTTTTCGAAGCACTTCACGAGATAGGCGGTGTACTGAAGTATGGTATCCCTGAATTCCGTTTGCCAAACAAAGTGGTGGATGTAGAGATTGACAATCTAGCCAAGATGGGGGTTAACTTCATTAAAGACTGTATCATAGGTAAGACAATCAGTGTGGAACAGTTGGAAGAAGAAGGTTTCAAAGGTGTATTCGTAGCATCCGGTGCCGGATTGCCTAACTTTATGAATATTCCGGGAGAGAACTCTATCAATATTTTGTCATCCAATGAATACCTGACGCGTGTCAACCTGATGGATGCAGCAAGTGAAGACTCTGATACTCCGGTACCTTTCGGTAAAAATGTAGCCGTTATCGGTGGTGGAAATACAGCTATGGACTCAGTACGTACTGCACGCCGTTTGGGTGCCGAACGTGCTATGATTATCTACCGTCGTTCCGAAGAGGAAATGCCTGCACGTATCGAAGAGGTAAAACATGCAAAAGAAGAAGGTGTTGAGTTCCTTACACTGCATAACCCTATCGAATACATTGCCGACGAACTGGGAAAAGTGAAACAAGTCATTCTGCAAAAAATGGAACTTGGCGAACCGGATGCTTCCGGACGCCGTAGCCCTGTAGCTATCCCAGGTGCAACGGAAACTATTGATATAGACCTGGCTATCGTCAGCGTCGGAGTTTCTCCTAACCCGATTGTACCTTCTTCTATTCCGGGACTGGAAATGGGACGCAAAGGCACGATTGCAGTAAATGAGAACATGCAGTCGTCTATTCCGACCATTTATGCCGGAGGTGATATTGTTCGTGGTGGTGCTACCGTTATTCTTGCTATGGGCGACGGACGAAAAGCCGCTGCTGCTATGCATGAGCAACTGAGCAAGTAAGCAGAATTTGTCAAGAGTAAGTTTACATAACTTTAACAAAGCGGGAAGATTTCGCTCTTTCCGCTTTTCTTTTTCGGGAACAGAGGATATGTTTACCCCGATTACATCATTTGCTAACCCTAAACAGATGGTATGTTTCGAGCGATTACATGGTATGTTTTACCCAATTACATGCTATGTTATGAACCCAAACATAGTATCTTCTGATAAATCCCACATGCAGGCACAAAAAAAGAGAAGCAACTTACGTCACTCCTCTCAATATCTTCGTTCCCGAAACTAAATCAGGATTACATGGACAAAGATACGGAATCAAACAGCTAAAGTCAAGCTTTTCACCGTTTTTCTTCCCGTTTATTTCACCACTTTGTTCGTTGCCGGATCAGGGAAAATCACCGACGGTTTGAAAGACTTGGCCTCTTCAAAGTCCATCAAAGCATACGACATAATAATGATGATATCATCCGGCTGCACCTTACGGGCTGCCGCACCATTCAGACATATTTTGCCCGAACCACGTTCACCTTTAATAATATAGGTTTCAAAACGTTCGCCATTATTATTGTCGGCTATGTACACTTTTTCACCGGCAATCATATTAGCTGCATCCAGCAAGTCCTCGTCAATCGTAATGCTTCCCATATAATTGAGGTTAGCTTCTGTGACACGAGCGCAATGGATTTTCGACTTCAGCACTTCAATCATCATAAGGTCTGATCTCTCTTTTTAGGTTTATTACTCTTTATACTTAATATTGTCAATCAGGCGAACCTCACCACAGAATACTGTAATGCAACCTACAGCATACGCCGTATCTTCCCAATTGGCTATTTTCTGCAACGTGTTGCCATCCACCAGTTCGAAGTATTCCAGACGCAAACCGGGAGCGGCCGCAATTGCATCTTCCACAAACTTCTGAGTCTCAGCAACTGTATGAGAAGCTGCAAAGGTACGACTTTCAAATAATGTTTGCGATATTTTTAAAGCATTTTTGCGTTCTTCGGCAGATAAACGTGCATTACGACTACTCAGAGCCAGCCCATCCTCTTCACGTATAATAGGGCAACCCACTATTTCCAACGAATAATTCATCTGGCGCACCATCTCACGAATGATAGCCAACTGCTGGAAATCTTTCTCTCCGAAGTAAGCGCGATCCGGCTTCACTGCATCAAACAGCTTGCTCACAATCTGGCAAACACCATTGAAGTGTCCCGGACGAAAAGCACCTTCCATCACTGTATCCAGCGGTGCATAGCTAAACTGGCGCGTATCCGGTTCGGGATACATCTCCGCAACCGAAGGAGCGAATACAAACGCAGCACCGCAAGCTTCCAACAAAGCACAATCGGCATCCAGCGTACGGGGATATTTCTCTAAATCGTTCTTGTCGTTAAACTGTGTCGGGTTTACAAAAACACTCACTACCGCAGCATCATTCTCTGCAACACAACGTTTCACCAATGACGCATGACCGGCATGCAGGGCACCCATTGTAGGCACCAATCCTACCTTTTTACCTTGGGCCCGTAAAGCCGAAAGTCCGGCCTGCAAGTCCTTGATAGTATGTACTATTTCCATTTTTATAGGTTATATAATAACTTAGTTGTTCGCAAAAGCGGTGCAAAATAAACTATTATTTAGCATATAAAGAAGAAATATCGCAAATTAATGCAAAAGTTCTGCTTGATCAGCACTCTTCTTTGAGACAAAGCATCACTGATTAACAAGCAGTTAACAATTCATAAGGAATTATAGAGTCGCCTTATTTGCTCAAGTGCCCGATTTTTTTTATATCTTTGCAGAATAATTGAGAACATTGTTATTATGACAAAGGCGAATAAGGTTTTATTTATTACCCAAGAGATTACTCCTTACGTACCAGAATCCGAAATGTCCCTTGTAGGCAGAAACCTACCTCAAGCAATCCAGGAAAAAGGCAGAGAAATTAGAACATTCATGCCTAAATGGGGGAATATCAATGAGCGCAGAAACCAATTGCACGAAGTGATACGCCTCTCCGGTATGAATCTGATTATTGACGATACCGACCACCCCCTTATTATTAAAGTTGCTTCCATTCAATCTGCCCGCATGCAGGTATATTTCATCGACAACGATGATTATTTCCAGAATCGATTGCAGGCTGCTGATGAGAATGGCGTGGAATATGGAGACAATGACAGCCGTGCTATATTCTATGCACGCGGTGTATTGGAAACGGTAAAGAAGTTACGCTGGTGCCCGGATATCATCCATTGTCATGGCTGGATGACCGCCTTAGCTCCTTTGTATATCAAGAAAGCATATAAGGACGAGCCTTCATTCCGTGACGCTAAAGTAGTATTCTCCGTTTTTGAGGATGATTTCAAAGAATCATTCAATGCTGATTTTGTAAACAGATTGGTATTAAAAGGCGTTACTAAAAAAGATGTGGCTCATCTGAAAGCTCCCGTAGACTATGCTACGCTGTGTAAACTGGCTATCGATTATTCGGATGGAGTAATTCAGCAAAGTGAAAATGTTAACGAAGAGGTTATGGAATATGCCCGCCAAGCAGGAAAACCGATTTTAGAATATCAAACTCCCGAAACCTTTGCTGATGCTTGTAACGAGTTCTACGACAAAGTGTGGGAAACAGAACAAAAATAAACAAGATAACAAAGAAAACTATGAAAGTTAAGTACTTAGGAGCATTGCTTTTAGCAGCAACCCTTACTTTCTTTGGTTGCGATGACAATACCGGAACGTTAGGAATAGGAATGCTACCCGGATCTGACGGTATTAGCGCACATACGACAACATTCGATGTGACTACACGTTCTGTGGTTGCTGATTCTGTATTTGCAAAAACCAGTACCGGATATGTAGGCCGTTTTACAGATCCTCAATTCGGATATTACGAAGCCAGCTTCCTGACGGAATTGAACTGTATAGATGACTTCAGTTTTCCTGAGAAGTATGATTTTGATAAGAAAACCGGTATTTTGACTGATGATACAGTGGCAGGCGTACGTTTAGTTGTTTTCTATTCTACATGGTTCGGTGACTCTTTGAATGCCTGCCGTATGAGTGCATATGAATTGGACAAAAAATTAGAGCGTAACCGTTATACCAATATCAAGCCGACAGATTATTATGACTGGCTGAATCCTACAAAGTCATTATTGGGTCGCAGAGCCTATACCGCTTATGATACAAGCATAACGGATGAAGAAAGGAATGCAACCGATGATAATGGTAACAAAACGTACTATCCAAGTGTTATTTTCACACTCGATAAGGACAAATTTGGTAATGATTGGATTGACCTTTGCCAGAGTCATCCCGAATATTTTAAGAACTCCGATGCTTTCATCGAAAATGTGTTCAAAGGTGTATACATAAAAAGCGATTATGGAGACGGAACGGTACTCTACGTAGACCGCGTCGACTTACAAATGAAATATCAGTATTATGTATTGAATGATACTACCAAAGTACCTCGTAAACGTAAACAGGCAGGTTTCGAAGGTCAGGACTCTACTGCTTACAGATGGCAGACTGAATTTGCTTCTACAAAAGAAGTTATTCAAGCTAATCAATTCCTCAATTCTGATAAAATAGCAGAGCTTGCCAAGATAGAAGATTGGACATACATCAAATCTCCTGCCGGAATTTTCACAGAAGCAATTTTACCATATGACGAAATCTATGAAAAGTTATCTAATGATACGCTTAATGCCGTAAAACTGACTTTCACTAATTACAATGAAAAAAGTGATTATGAATTCAGCATGAGCGCTCCAAGTGAGGTTTTATTGTTACGTAAAGTAGATTTCAAGAGTTTCTTTGAAGAGAACAAGTTACCGGACAATGTCACTTCCTTTACAGTGGCACATAATAATGTAACAACTAACCAATATACATTTAATAATATTGCCCGTTTGGTAACAACCTGCATCAAAGGAAAGGATGCCGCAAAGAAAAAAGCAAAAGAAGAAGCTGGCAGTGCCTGGACTGATGAGAAGGATAAACAATGGGAAGAAGACTGGAAAACAGTATACCTGATCCCTGTTACAATCAGTTACGATACAAGTAACAACACTAAAACAATGACTGGTATCCAGAATGACTTGAGGCCAGGATATGCCAAACTGAAAGGTGGCCCTAAAAAAGTGAATGGGGAACTTGAGAATCCACTAAAATTGGAAGTAACTTATACCACATTTAATAAATAAACTTTTCCTAAGAAGTAAAGGTACAAAAAAGCCTTCCGTTCAAACGAATGGAAGGCTTTTTTTATTGATATACTCTAAAGTAGTAACTACTTAGTAACTTCTTTCTTAGTCACTTTCTTTGCAGCGGGTTTCTTTGCTGCCGGGGCTTTAGCTTTAGCTGCTGTTGCTTTGACAGCCTTTGCCGGATCAGCCTTCCCTTTTTCCAATTTCGTCTGTAATTGCTCTAATTCTTTATGCAATTCATCTATTTCATCACCTTGGTTCTTAATAGTCGTCAACAAAGCATTCAGTTCCTCATTGTCTATATCCATTGGATAAAGCGACTCTACCCGTTTGATGAAATCACCCAAGACATTCATGTAGTTGGTAAAAGCATCATACGGAGATTCATAAATACCCCTATTCAAGCCCACACCACTATTTTTCGTAGTCATAAAGCGGAAGTTATTACTTGCCTGCAAATAATCCCAATCCTGCTTGATACGACGGTCATCAGACAAATGGATACGTTCAGCAATGCTATATAGCTTATTGAAAGCCTCGCGTTGCATACTGTTACCCAGCCAGCAACTGGTATCTCTTTCCTCATCGACCCAAGACATAGGATATGGCACATCCAGTTGGGATACCGATTTCAGTTTACTGATAATCTCTGTTGGTGTAGAGAATGTAATGCCTTTATCTTTTGCACAAACAGGCAACGCCTTCAGGAATTCCAAGATATTGGATGAAAGTGGCTGGGACATCCCCAAAGCACTCAGTTCCATAAAGATATTGATAACCTGTTCTTCCTGCGGCAAAGCATCAATCCAGCCAATATATTTATCTGCAAACAACGGATACTCACTCCATTCCGAATTAGAAAAACGCAAACTTATGTCATCTGAAAGTTTAAAATCACGCAGCAACAATTTCAGGTTGGGATTATGACTGCAATGATATACATAGTGCGGGCTCTTCCAGCCCAAAATATGTTTAGCACCTTCAGTCAACATACCTTTAAAGCCCATACTTGCTACCAGTCCTCCTATTTCATCAGAGTAAATCAAGCTGGAGTTACGGAATACCTTCGGTGACTTACCGAACATTTGCTTCATCTTAGCGCACTGACGCTTTACTTCTTCTTTAAAACAATCCTCGTTTGCCAAAGAAGAAAGCCCATGAGAATAAGGCTCAGCAAGGAATTCACAACATCCCGTGTCATTCAACTGATGTAGCAGATCAATGACAGCCGGTGCATGGATTTCCAACTGTTCCAAAGCCACACCGGAAATAGATAAAGCTACCTTAAATGCACCTCCGGAGTTCTTTGCCATGTCAATGAGCGCACTCAATGCAGGAATATAGGAACGTTCGGCAACTTCGTTGATACTATATTCGTTGGCATAATCATCATAGTAATAATGATTCGTACCTATATCAAAGAAACGATAGCGTTTCAGGTGAATGATTTGATGAATCTCAAAATAAAGACAGATGGTTCTCATATCTATATTGTTTTATTGTTATCTATTATATTGTTTAATGACCTCTTCATAGATGCGGCGCACTTTCAATCCTACATCTTCCCACTTAATGGCATCCACTTCCTTCTTACCTTCGTCACGCAAGTATTCATAAAGCGCAGGATAAGTACAGATAGCGTAGATAGCATCTGCCATAGCGTGGATATCCCAATAATCGGTCTTAATACATTTCTCTAAAATCTCGGCACAACCAGATTGTTTAGAGATAATGGTAGGTACACTACATTGCATAGCTTCCAAAGGAGAAATACCAAATGGTTCCGAAACAGAGGGCATGATGTACACATCACTTGCCTTCAGCATTTCATACACTTGGCTTCCTTTCATGAAACCGGGGAAATGGAAGCGGTCGGCAATACCGCGTTCAGCTACCAAACGAATCATCTGGTTCATCATATCACCATTGCCCGCCATTACGAAACGGATATTACGAGTACGGTGCAATACCATTGCAGCAGCTTCTACGAAATACTCAGGTCCTTTTTGCATCGTGATACGGCCTAAGAAAGTCACCACCTTTTCATTCGGTTTCTTCTGCGGTACAATATCCTGTATTTCCTGCGGAAGTGGAGAAACTGCATTATGCACGGTAGATACCTTGCGTGGATCCTGGAAATACTTATGAATAACCGTTTGACGAGTCAGCTCGCTTACACACATAATGTGATCGGCATGATCCATTCCATTCTTCTCAATGGCATACACAGTGGGATTCACATTACCACGGCTACGGTCGAAGTCAGTGGCATGAACATGGATTACCAACGGTTTGCCTGATACCTGTTTGGCATGAATACCTGCAGGATACGTCAACCAGTCGTGTGAGTGGATGATCTCAAACTCCTGTTGACGTGCCACCACACCGGCCACAATAGAATAGTTATTGATCTCTTCGTGTAAGTTGGCCGGATAACGGCCGGAAAACTCGATACAACCGAGATCATTGGTATGCAAATAATTGAAATCGGCATAAATATGATCACGTAAATCATAATAGAGCTGGGGATTCATATAAGAACCTACACGTCCCTGAACATAATCCCAGTTTACATCACGCCACACTACAGGAGTGCTATTCATGCCTATGATACGCAAGAAGCTCTGGTCTTCATCGCCCCACGGCTTTGGAATACAGAAAGTAATTTCCATATCTTCCTGCTGGGACATTCCCTTCGTCAGACCGTAGCTGGCAGTTCCCAAGCCACCTAAGATATGCGGGGGGAACTCCCATCCAAACATTAAAACTTTCATTTTCGTTCCTCCTCTTATAAATTATACTTAGACAACAATTTCAAGATGCGCAGTATTTCAGCCACATTCATGGCAAAAGATACTGCACCACGACCTCTGAACGGTGGATTACCATCAAAGAGCTCGGGGAGCGAACCAATACAATGACTCGTCATCTCATCTTCAAAACCAATCAGATAACGCTCTACGAATGATACACCGCTCATCTTGTAAATACGCAGGTATGCCTCCATATAGAAACCCATAAGCCAAGGCCAGGCTGTACCCTGGTGATAAGCATAATCTCTCTGAATCTGAGGACCGACATAATTAGGATTGTATCCCCCACTCTTCGGACTGAGAGTACGCAGACCTTTTGGAGTAAGCAACTCTTTCGTCACAATATCAAGCACTTGTTTTTTCTGTGCCCGGTCCAGCGGAGAATAATCGAAGGCAACGGTAAATATCATATTGGGACGGACGCTCCAGTCCATCATAAATCCATCTACATAATCGAACAGATAACCGCTTTCATTACGGAATATTTCTACAAAGGACTTCCCGGTTATTTCAGCCTGGGCATCCAATTCATCTGCCAGATGGACATTACCAACTTCACGAACCAAGTCGGCTATGAAGCGAAGTGCATTATACCACAAAGAGTTCACTTCCACAATGTATCCCGTACGTGGTGTTACCGGACGACCATTTACCGTAGAATTCATCCAGGTAATAGCTTTCTCTGTTCCGTTGGCATATAGCAGACCATTTTCATGCAGGAAAAGATTATCATGCTTACGGCTACGGATGTAATCCATGATATCCTCCAGCAAACGACCATATTTCTGGCGACATTGTTCACGAGAAGTTTCTTTGGCATATTGTTGCAATGCCCATATAGCCCATAACAACACATCGGGATCTTCCATTTCGTAGATCTTATAGCTGGCGGGCTCACCATTGATAAACTCACGTATAGCCTTTTCAGCAGTCACCATAACATCTTCGAACTCATTCTGTTCATCTACTGCCAAAGTCAGTCCGGGCAAAGATATGAACAGGTCGCGGGCACGGCACTTGAACCAGGGATACCCGGCCAGTACATAGTGATCAGTTCCCTGCTTGTTATGGAACTGATGTGCCGAATTCTGCAGACAGTGATAGAAACTGTCGCGCGGCGTACGATCTTCCACCTCCGCTTCAAATGTCTGTTTCAATTTACGCGGGGAAATCTCAGAGATACCGGCAGAGAAAACAATACTCTCACCTTTCTTTATATCCACTTCGAAATATCCGGGAACATACAGGTCTTCATTGAAGTCATAACCACGTTCTTGTTCTTTAGGATACTCAATGCCACGATACCAGTCCGGCTGGTAGTGAAACTCATTTTTCTTATTCAGTTGCATGAAGAGCTCGGGATAGCCGGGATACATACAAGTTTTTATACCATTTTCTATCAACTGGTAGTCGCGGTTTGCCTGTGGATTTTCGTGCGTATATTCACGCACACTACGAAACGCCAGAAAAGGTCGGAAACGAAGTGTGGTTGCCGAATGGGCATCTACCAAGGTATAACGAATTAAAATTCTGTTTTCGTGGTGTACAAAGATCTTTTCTTTGCGAAGAATAACTCCTCCTACACGGTAAGTTGTCGCCGGGATATGTTCGCAATCAAATTCGCGGATATACTTATGTCCATTCGGACTAAAGTGGTTTCCTTGATATTTATGCAGCCCCAGGTTAAACTCCGCACCGTGCTGAATTACCGTTTCATCCAAAGAAGACAGCAGCACATGATTTTCATCGTCGAGATTGGGGACGGGAATCACCAATAGTCCGTGATATTTGCGTGTGTTACAATCTACAATCGTTGTACAATGATAGGCTCCTGATTTATTTGTCCGAAGTATCTCCCTTGGTAAAGATTCTTCCAGATTGATCATCAGAGTCTTGTCAAATCGTAAATAACTCATAGTTGTGCATTATTTAAAGGTTAATTGTTCAGGCATCATGCTCCATACCTCGCCTACTATATTTACGGGTATGGTAGTGATGCCCAAAAATACAAATTAAAGACAATACGCAAAATAAAAAGTTCATTTATTTTCGTTTTTTACTTAAATATTCGTAGCATTGTACCAAAATAACAGAAACCTGTACGAAACATGAAGCATGATATCCGCCGGATAGCTCTGGCAGCGGTTATACCGTTATTCCTAATTTTTATCCTTTACTTGCTAAAGTTCCTTGAAGTCGGTATGGACTGGGATTTCAGGAGGTTAGGTGTATATCCTATGGAGCAAAGAGGAGTATTTGGTATCTTCGCACATCCGCTTGTACATGGCAGTTGGAAGCATTTACTGGCAAATACATTACCGCTACTCTTCCTGATGTGGTGCTTGTTCTACTTTTACCGGCACATTGCCTCTTATATATTCTTTGCCATCTGGATAGGATGCGGTGCACTCACCTTTCTTATAGGTAAACCAGGATGGCACATCGGAGCCAGTGGAATCATCTACGGCCTTGCATTCTTTCTATTTTTCAGCGGCATCCTTCGAAAGCACGTTCCGCTGATTGCTATCTCCTTATTAGTTACCTTTCTTTATGGTGGACTTATCTGGAATATGTTCCCATTCTTTGCAAAAGAAACCACTTCCTGGGAAGGACACCTCAGTGGAGCCATAGCCGGCACAATATGTGCCATTGCATTTATGGAATATGGACCTCAACGACCAGACCCGTTTGCAGACGAAGATGATGAAGAAAAAATATCTGATGAAGAGTCCGGGAAAGAATCTGGGGAAGAGGAGCAGGTTAATGAAAAGAAGGCAGACTGCCACCCAATAGAAGAGGCAGACTGCCATAAGGTAGAAGAAGAGTCGGCATCATAATCTACAAAATAAGGAAACAAAGAACGGTACGCTCATATCAATAAGTAAACCATGAAAAATGGCAATAGGTACCATTTCTTTCCCTGAATAACGGGTAATTACAGGCAATATCACATCCATTGAATTAACCCCGGCAGCTGATATGGGAGCTAACCGACCGAAGTATCGCACCAACAACGGTGCCCCCAACAAGGCCATCATTTCTCTGAATATATTTGCCAACAGAGCTATTGTACCCAGTTCTGTAGCTAACTGAATCCCTATCGATGCTTCTTTAAACTGTGTAATCAGTACAGACGATAAAGAATAGTAGGCAAAACCACTTCCCACCGCCATACAGTCGAATATACTCCAACGACTGAGCAACAGACTGGCTATTGCTGAAAACAGCAGGGTTCCACTGATAGTAGCCAGCGGAATCAGTAAAAACTTCAGGCGAAGCTGAGAAATCATGCTCTTCAATTCTTTATTAGAGCCGATACTGATACCAATCTGAAACATTAGCGCATACAGTATATATATAGACAGATTACCCGTCTTCAAATCTAATGGGAAATATCCCAAAGCTCCTAAAAGACATCCGCCCACAAAAATTCCCAATACAATCAAGCTATCTTTCATATCTTTTTCTTTTTAGAAGTGAAAAACAATCTTAATACAATCCACGAAGCCAAAATACTCCCTACGGTAGCCGATAAGGCCAATAACGCTGCTTGCCATCCGAAAGAAAAAAGATTATCCACAATCAGCCGGTTGGAACCAATAGTAACTCCCAGAACAAACAGCAACAAAAATACCGTATAAGATATAGAAACTTCCACTTTGCGTAAAAACGAAATACGACGCAAACCATAACCTATGATAATGCCCAAGATCATCAGGCCAAGTATTTTAAACATAACAAATCCAGTTTAGATTAATGCAACAAAAAACACAATTACTAAAGAATTAGTAACAGACAAATAGAATGCCGGCAACAAACGTCATCCAGCTAAAGAAAAAAAGTGATAAGAGTATTTAGATAAATCCACTGAACCAATGTACATGCACGACGCTACAGCAGCAGATATGTTCGTTCTGCAGCAATCGCTTTAAAGGATTATATGTACATAAAATTTTCATTATCGTTCAGAATTTGAGTACAAAGGTAGGACTTTTATGTATATTTTCCAAATATGTATTCAATAAAGCAACGAATTTGATCTGTATCAAGTCAAGAAAACTATTTTTATCAGGTTTTATGCAATGCCTCTACCAGCAAAGTAATATTCGCCATAAACAACCTTACCGAGATAGCCAATAGAATGATACCGAAAAACTTACGGATAATGTAAATGCCGCCTTTACCCAAGAAGCGTTCTACACGCCCGGTCATGCTAACGACAAAATACACCCATATCATATTCAACACCAAAGCAACGATAATATTAACACTGGCGTATTCCGCACGAAGAGAAAGTAATGTAGTGAAAGCACCTGCACCTGCCAGCAACGGGAAAACCAGCGGCACTAAAGTAGCCTCCTTAATCGGCCCCTGATTCTTGAATATCTCTATATCCAGAATCATCTCCAGAGACATCAGGAAAATAACGAATGCCCCCGCAACGGCAAACGATTCAATATCCACATGAAATAACTTTAACATCATATCTCCTGCATAGAAGAAGCCTATCAATAACGCAAAAGATATCAACGTGGCCTTCAATGCGTTCACCTCTTTACCTTTTTCCTTCAAATTGATAATGATAGGAATAGAACCAATAATATCGATAACTGCGAATAGTACGATAAATGCACTAATCATTTGTTGTAAGTTAAATGCTGCAAACATGTGTCCCTCCTTTTTTTGCAAAGATAATCGATTTTTATGCATTCCACAAGATTTAATTACCTGAATGAATAGCACGTTTAAGAAATAATAAAAAAAACAAAAAGAGAGGCAAAGTGTTTACGGTAAATAGCTATTATGCCTACATTTGTTTTCAAACAAGAAGTTGATAAAGATATGGAAACGATGTATGACACCCTGCTCCAATTGCCACTATTTCAAGGACTCGCCCATGAGGACTTCACCAGTATATTGGGAAAAGTAAAATTACATTTCACCAAGCATAAGGCGGGCGAAATTTTAGTTAAAAAAGGTACAGCATGTGTACAGTTGGTATTTATCTTAAACGGGGAAATCGCTTCATCTACCTCATCTACAGATAATTCTTACACCTTTACAGAGTTCTTTCAGGCTCCTTACCTGATCGAGCCACAATCCTTGTTCGGTATGAATACATCTTATGTATCTACTCATGTAGCCCATACAGAAGTACATACCGTAACTATTAGTAAAGCATTTGTGATGAACGATTTGTTCAGATACGAAATCTTCCGACTCAACTATATGAATATTATCAGTAACCGGGCACAAACCTGCTACAATCGTTTGTGGACGGAAGTTCCGGAAAGGCTTGAAGCTCGTATTACCGATTTTATACTCTCACACATTGAACGTCCCTCGGGAGAAAAGATACTGAAAATAAAGATGGAGGAACTTGCCAATGCTATTAATGACACACGCCTGAGTGTATCAAAAGCATTGAATGGCATGCAGGAAAATGGTTTACTGGAGCTACACCGAGGCGAAATAGTGATTCCGGACTTAGAAAGATTGATCCCCTAAAAGCCTTTTTTATAAGTATCATAACATAGATTACGCGAATAATACAGATATTTTCTTTGAATTCTTAAAGAAATCAGTTCTGTATCATTCGCGTAATTCTTATTCTAAAGCCTTCTTTAGTTACCGTCCGGCTTTTCCACTTCCGTAAACGGAATGTTATTCCATTTAAAAGAGTCGCGATTATCCGGCTGTGACGGGTTATATCCCTGGTAATCTGCTCTCAGGAACTTCACAACAGGCAATCCGGCTTTCTTCATACCTTCAATTACACATTTAGCAATCTGATAGGCTCCATACGGATTAAAATGGGTATTATCCGCCAATGGTTTATCTTGTCCGGGATAAGAATTTGCCGGATAATGAACAAAAGCGTGTTTGGACTCCTCTACTCCCATAGCCTCATACAACACACGTGTCATATCATGCAGGTCTATTAAAGGTATATTTTCCTTTTCTGCCAACCAGCGTACTGCATCGGGAAAGTCGAGATGGGTATCCTTTATCTTTCCGTTTTCATCAAAACTACGTCTTTGAGTAGGAGTTACCAATACAGGCTGGGCACCACGTGCACGGGCTTCATCTACAAAAGTTTTCAGGCTTGTCATAAAAGAGTAAAAAGCACCCTTACCAGGACCTTTCTGCTTTTGGTCGTTGTGACCGAACTCCATAAAGATATAATCGCCCGGTTTCATTTGCGTCAGAGCTTTCTTTAAGCGACCGGCACCAATGAAAGTATTGGCAGATTCGCCAGATTCAGCATAATTTGCAAAGCAAATGCTATCTGTAAAAAAGCGAGGTACCATCTGTCCCCAACTGGCCCAGGGTTCATTGTCCTGATCGACTACAGTAGAGTTACCACATAAAAAGATCGTAGGAACATTTTCCACACGCTCAATAATCAATTCTGCTAACTGGGGAGCATCTCCGTTGAATTCTAAAGTCAGCTTATCGTCCCAGTTCAGTTTGCTACGTTCACGCGGCTTGATGCGTACGTCTTCTTTGTCGGAGATATGTATATCACGCTTATTTATAGTGAAGGAACAGGGCAGTAATTCCCCCTTTTTCGTTTTCACGTTCTCATAGAAGAGACGGCGTGATTCTCCACGAAGTGTTGTTTCTCCTGCATTGCGTTTGCTGCCTACAATAGCCGTAACATGATAATTCCCATCCGGTACGGCTATAGAAAAGAAGAAAGGAGCCTTACTCTTTCCTTCAGGAGAAGGACACAAGTCATATCCATAGCCTTTTGTCTGATCATACCGGTCGGCAGATGTAATCTTAATATATCCGTCCTTCACTTTTTTACCAGAAGTAAAGTCGAACTTATAACTTTGCGCTCCCGCACCGGAAGCAAACAATAATTCTAAAATTAACAATGTAAAAATCTGTCTCATATCTCTTTCATTTTATGTTAGTTACTTAATTTATTATGCAAAGAAAAAGAAAAGGAACGACTTCACAGCCCCTCCTTCCCCCCTAATTGACTTTTTAATCAATTATACTATAATCTATGAAATCTGTTACTAATTAATTTAATTTATATACTTCGGTTCCTGCCAACAGGAAGCAGCCGATACCATAATCCTCAAAATCAGGTATTTTATCATAAGTCACCGGCTGACCGTCTTTAGGTTCCTTTCCTGTTCCCTGTACATAGCCCAAACAACCGTTTGGATGAACAGCATCCTGTACCATTGCATTCCAGGCTTTCAACAATACAGGGAGGTATTCTTTCTTATCCAACAACCCATTGCGCACCCCCCAAGCCATTCCATAAACAAATAAAGCCGTACCACTCGTTTCTTTACCGCCAAAGTTTGTTTCATCATGCAAGCTCGCATTCCAGAAACCATCTTTACGCTGACATTTCTTGATTGCCTTACTCATAGTCAGGAAATCATTGATGTAATCTGCACGATGTAGCTCATTTGCCGGTAATTCTTCCAACACCCGCACCAAGGCGGCATACGCCCAGCCATTGCCACGGCTCCAATAGCAATCTTCCCCATTCGGTTCTTTATAGGGCGGAACAAAGTCATGATCTCTCCACCACAGTCCGTCTTTAGGGTTGAACAGGCCATTCTTGGCATACTCATTACGGGTATAGCTATACATCTCCCACATCTTATCAGTATATTTCTGCTCTCCTGTCAATTTTCCCAATTTAGCATAAACAGGCATTGCCATTTGTATGGCATCTACCCACCACCAATCGTTCACCTGCGGAGTATTAACCACCATATCGATATTAATCTTGATATTCTTAATCATCTCCGGATTGGGGCAAATATTATACAAATCGATATAAACCTGTCCGCAACACTGGTCATCGGCATTACGGGTAATATTTCCGTTGCGCATTCCCCATTTATGATAATCAGCCCACTGATAAGCATAATTATAATAATCTTCCCGTGGAAAAATGGAATGTAGCGCCATCAATCCCTCATAATATACTCCCCGCGTCCAGATATTGCTGGGACGAATAATACCATTATAAGACGGCGTACGATAATCTGCATACTTCTTCATGAAGTAATCATTCACTTTTACCAAAGTTTTAAGTGTCTCTTTCCTGTCGGGTAATCCTTGTGCACTGACACTCCCGCAAATGAGACTCATAAAGAGGAAAACTCCTATCAATTTCTTTTTCATGATGTGGTTATTACTCATTAATACTGTTCTATATCTTAATCTACCTATTGTTTCACACTAATTATTGTACCCTTCACCATCCACGGTTATATTCCGGTATACCACTCTTTCGGCATCATCCGTCACAAACAAAGGACGTCCATCCGGCTGTTTATAATGGAAATGTACATTATCCAGCGTCACTCCCTGTGCATGACGGATATAAAAACCTTTTGCCGGAATAGTACCAAACATCCATGGCTCCGGATAAGTCTTTTCATTCTCAGGCGGAATACGCTTGCCATCTTCTGCCGTATAGCCTCCCTGATGATAAATATGGATATTGCTGAAAGTTACATCCTCGATCCATGCTTCCGGCACCCCACTGATAATGGAAGAGTAACGTGAATCGGCATTGAATACATTGACATTACTGATAAGAATTCGTCTCATTGAACCTACCGGAGTTCCTTCGGGGCTACGCATACGTTTGCCAAGGCGCAAGAAGAAAGGGGCATTCACAATATCCCGCATTGTGATATTGCTGATGACAATGTCTTCCAACTGACCGCCATCCACCGTTTCAAGTGCAAGACCACGGCAACGCTCAAAGATACAGTTTGTAATAACAATATTTTTAAAGCCGCCACTGGATTCAGTGCCCAACTTTATACGTCCCGTTACATAGCCGTGATCGGGCGCCTGCGGTTCATCGCGCTGCCATGTGGCATCCAGCATCGTTCCACGGTCGTAACCGGTAACATAGCAATCGGAAATCGTCACATTCTCCGTGTCCCTGAAACTTCCGAGAGCATAGGATGCCTTCAATACAATCGCATCATCCCACGGACTGTTGACACTACATCCCATTATACGGACATTCTTACAGCAATCTATATCGAATCCGTCACGGTTGGTATCCACTTTCAGGTTGATGATACTCAGATTATCCACTCCGGTAGCCAACAAGGCAAAATGCCCGCAACGCAACATGGAGAAATCTTTCAGTGTGATATTTTTGCAAAGCTTCAGGCTGATAGCCTTATTTCCCACTCCCGGCAAACGACTTTCTTCACGAGTCAGTCCACGACCATAGATCAGTCCGGGACCGCTAATAGTCACATCTTCTATGCCGATTCCCCAGATCAGGGAGTTTTTCCAATGGCTATGACCAAAGTCCTGATAGCGGTTATGTTCGTTCGGCTCAGCCTCATCATATCCACCCTCCGGAGTAGGCGATGCCGCAATGATGCGTGCACCCTGTTCCAGATAAAGATGAACATGGCTGGCAAGCCGTATGGAATAGCAGGCATATTCTCCGGCAGGGATATATACGGTTCCACCACCTTCACCGGCAACCGCAGAGATGGCACGATTAATGGCGGGCGAATCAATGGTCACCCCGTCGGCACTGGCTCCATAATCTTTCACATTATGGATGGATGCCTGCATCAGTAACACCCAGCAACAAACCGATATGAATACAACCAAACGTTTCATCTCTTATTTTCTTTTAGAAATAATTCCGATAACATAAAGTAATTATAATCCGCCTTGGCATTCTGCTTATAGAAACAGAAGTAACAATTCTCTTGCGCAGTCCAAGAGTAGAAGCCGGAAAGTACAGGAGCATCTGTTTTCTTTCCCGAATGATACAATTCAAGTGGAGTTTTCTGCTGACGGGCATCCGACAAGCGAAGTTCAGAACCAATAGGCACGATTCCCGAAGCAACCCGCAAACCCATGCTTTCGCCATAATATACAGTGACAGCATTCTCTTCATCACTGAATACATTGTCCCGGCAAGCCCCGGGAGAGATTATATTTCCTTCTTTCGAAAGAGTTTCATCTTCATTGCAGGCTCCGAAAGCCCAACACAAAGATATATTTTGGGGTAAACGGGAGCCGGAAACCTCCATTACAAAACCCTTCGTATCTGCCAAAGGACATATTACCAACCTAACTTCACCCTTTTCTAACAATGCATCCTTTATGATATATATCCGGTCTCCCGTTTTCTTCAAATTACATTCATCCAACCAACGGCTTTCATCACCTGCTACTATTCCGAGCCGGAAAGTACCCGCCCCTTTAGACAAACGAAAAGGAAGCACCTGTGCTTTCACTTCCACCAGCACAAGAACTAACAATAATAATATCGTGATGCTTCTCTTCATAGTATCCAGTATTCCGTTAATTAATTCATGCTGCGAAAATAGGCCATTTCACAGTTTCAATAAATGGAAACATGTACATTTACATGGAAATTCATCTAAAAGAGTCCTATATTGCAGGAAATTGCACTATTTTCCATAGGCTCTTTTTCCTGAGTCACTTACCTTTGCGTACATATAAATCCAACAAGAAAAACATCCATGAAAAAGCAAATCTTCACCCTACTTTGTGCATACCTGATGAGCGGAATGCTCTTTGCACAGTCCACTTGGTTCAATGACAAAGACCTCACCCTGACCGGTGTCTACTACTATCCCGAACATTGGGACGAAAACCAATGGGAACGTGACTTCAAGCAGATGCATGACTTAGGTTTTGAGTTCACCCACTTTGCCGAGTTTGCCTGGGCGCAACTGGAACCGGAAGAAGGCAAATATGACTTCGCCTGGCTGGACAAGGCAATCGCTTTGGCAGACAAGTACAAACTAAAAGTAGTGATGTGTACTTCTACCGCTACCCCACCCGTGTGGTTAAGTCGTAAATATCCTGAAATCCTGATTAAGCATGAAGATGGTACAATCCTCGACCACGGTGCCCGCCAGCATGCTTCATTCGCTTCTCCACGGTATCGGGAACTTGCCTACAAAATGATAGAAAAGCTGGCACAACATTATGGCAATGATCCCCGCATCGTAGGCTGGCAGCTTGATAACGAACCTGCCGTACAGTTCGATTATAATGAGGTGGCAGAAGTAGCATTCCGCAACTTCCTGAAAAACAAGTATCACAATACTATCAAAGAACTGAATGATGCCTGGGGTACTGCTTTCTGGAGTGAAGTTTATTCGACCTTTGACGAAATCACCCTTCCCAAGACTGCCCAGATGTTTATGAACCATCATCAAATACTGGATTACCGACGCTTTGCCGCCGGACAAACCAATGACTTCCTGAACGAACAATGCCTGCTGATTAAGAAGCATGCCCGCAACCAATGGATTACCACCAATTATATCCCCAACTATGATGAAGGCCATATCGGTGGAAGTCCCGACCTGGATTTCGTAAGCTACACCCGCTACATGGTTTATGGCGACAACGAAGGCATCGGACGTCGCGGATACCGGGTGGGAAATCCGTTACGCATTGCCTTTGCCAACGATTTCTTCCGCCCCGTGCAAGGAACTTACGGAGTAATGGAACTGCAACCGGGACAAGTAAATTGGGGAGGTATTAATCCACAACCACTTCCCGGCGCTGTCCGCCTGTGGCTCTGGAGTGTATTTGCAGGAGGAAGCGACTTTATTTGTACGTACCGTTACCGCCAGCCGCTTTACGGAACAGAGCAGTACCATTACGGAATTGCCAACACAGACGGTACTACCATCACCCCCGGAGGACATGAATTCGAACAATTCATCAAAGAAGTGAAACAACTGCGTACACAGGCAAAAGCACGTGATGTGAAACCCACCGATTACCAAGCCCGTCGCACCGCCATACTTTTCAATCACGAAAATGCATGGAGCATCGAACGTCAGAAGCAGAACCGTACCTGGAATACGATGGCACACATTGACAAGTATTACCGTACGCTAAAAAGCTTCGGAGCTCCGGTCGATATCATTAATGAAAGCAAAGACCTGTCACAGTATCCGGTAGTCATTGCTCCTGCCTATCAGATGGCAGACAAAGCATTGGTAGACCGTTGGACTGAATACGTAAAGAATGGCGGTAATCTGGTATTAACCTGCCGTACAGCACAGAAAGACCGTTACGGCCGTCTGCCCGAAGCACCTTTCGGTTCGCTGATCTATGATTTGACGGGAAATGAAATGGAGTTTTACGACCTTCTGCTCCCCGAAGAACCGGGAAAGTTTGTGATGGATGGTAAAGAATACCCCTGGAATACCTGGGGAGAGATACTGAAACCGGGTAAGGATTGCCAGACCTGGGGAAAGTATATCGAAGAATTTTATGAAGGAAAACCAGCCATTACTACCCGCAAACTTGGTAAAGGTACTATCACTTATGTAGGAATCGACAGCACGGACGGAACCTTAGAAAGAGATGTACTCAAAAAGCTCTATGCAAAACTGAATATATCTGTAATGGATCTGCCGTATGGAGTAACGATGGAATATCGCAACGGTTTGGGAATAGTTCTCAATTATGGCGACAAGCCCTATCACTTCAATCTTCCTGCAGGAGCCAAAACTTTGATAGGAACAACAGATATTCCGACAGCAGGAGTACTGGTATTTGCAACAAAGCAATAGTTTAAGCCGCACATCTATTTATACACAATAAGTATCATGAGAAAGAAACTATTATTTATCATCTTCTGCCTGTCCGCCCTCACGGGATTCGCACAGACAGCAAACACTCACCCGCAAGCGGATGATCTGAAAGGAAAACGTATCGGAGTCATTGGTGACAGCTATGTGAAGAACCACAAAGAACCTGTTGAAAATACCTGGCACTACGCTTTTGCCCAAAAACATGGCATGGAATACTTCAATTATGGCAGGAATGGGAATAGCATTGCTTATTCCAGCCCGCGCTGGGGCGAGGCCATGTACATAAGATATAAAGAGATGGCAGACAACCTCGACTATGTTATCGTAATCGGAGGACATAACGATGCTTTCAAACTCGATTCCATCGGAGGGATAGATAACTTCAAGGCTAAGCTGGAAATACTCTGCAAAGGACTCGTAGAGAAATATCCCACAGCCAAAATATTCTTCTTTACCCGATGGAACTGTAAGGACTTCAAGGGAAGTGACTCCGAGAAAGTGATAGACGCCATGGTGGAAGTCTGCGGTAATTACAGCATTCCCATCTTTGATTGCGCCAGGAAGGGAGGCATCTATGCCGACAATGATGCTTTCAGGAAAATATATTTCCAGGGAGAGAAGGACACGGCACATCTGAATGCAAAAGGCCATGCCCGCTTCCTGAAAGTAGCGGAAAACTTTATATTACAGTATTAAGACGAATGGTGTATTTTATTTCACCACAAATTCACTTTGTATCTTAACCGCTTCACCCTTATCCGTGATTCCCTGCAAAGTCACCACATAAGTTCCTTTCATATCCGATGTATAGAAACTAACGGCATCCGTCGTAAGAGTTATATCCGGATTCCAATAAAGTGTATGACGGAAATCAGGAATACGGGATGTTAGTTGTTCTTCCGAATCATATGCCGGAGTCATAAAAACAGGCCGGTTCTGAGGAAACTCATAAGCAAACAACTGGGAATTCTCATCCAGACGCAGTCCGGGGAGAGTTCCCTTATGTGTAATCAATGAAACGATTCCCTCATACAGCTTACCACCAAATGTATACCTGCCACTATATTGGTGGATATAATGCAATAAGCGCGCATTGTAATCCAATACCGTTTCATGGTTTTCAATGGGAACTCCATCTATCAGCACTAACGCTTTCAAACTACTGAATCGTTTAATATCTTCCTGCAATATTCTGATAATGGTTTCACCTTCTACCTTACTTACGCGTACTCCCATCACAAACTCTATAAAGGCCTCACGTACTGTATTGAAACGAACGTACTCATCCAGATTATAACTGATCGAAGGAGAAAAATTATGTAACTGTTCCAATATACTCTGATTCTGAGTGGAATCTACCGGCAGAATAGCATGCAACTGCGCTCCGATACTACGTTCTATCAGTGCTTCTTCGTCGTATGCCAAACGTAATTCAGGAAGACTTTCGGGTAATAATCCGGCAAAAGGAGAGACTACTTCCAATCTGCCCGGACGTCCTCTTTCCGGCAAAGCCGTCAACACGACATCCTGCATATTCGTGATTCCGGAAGTATAAAAAACATAAGTACCATCGGGCTGTAGTTGCCCATCGAAGATCCGTATGTCCTTACCTACACATGATAACCGTGCATCCACTGAATCGGCAGATGCCCCTATTAATTTTCCGGTCACTATATGTCCTTCACATTCGGCAATAAGATGAGCAGATGAACCGGTATTCGTTTTTTGCAAACTCCCCAGGGATGGGAAAAGTGGTAATGTGCAGTCTTTCCTCACCACAGATAAAGTCAGATCCCGCATATTATCCGGTAATCCCGACAGCTTCAATGTTACCTTACTACGATTACCATATACAGATTTTTCTGTTAATGAACGTAACGAAGAAGCCGGCAGATTTTCGGAGATCCGTAAAATAGAATCTGTTAGTAACTCTACATCATCTTCCTCCGTAGCCTGATTAGCATTCAGTACGGCAATGTATTTTCCGGGGAAACAATCTTCCGACCGATTTCTCATGTAGCGAGTATACGCCATAAGCTGATAAGTGCCCGAATGCATGGTTTGAGGAAATTTGATACGTCCCCATCCCACCCCATTTTTCAAGGCTATTTTTCCTTGTGCATACGCCTGATGCGTATCACTGATTTCGACATAAGCCACCTTGCTTATCTGACTTTCACGCTGCAATGAATCGGTCACACAAACCTTTATCCACATGTCTTCTCCTGCCAGATAATTGTCTTTATCTGTATATATTCGCATATGTTCAGTAGTCTGAGCCTGCAAGGTCAACACTGAAACTAAACAAACGATGATAGATATAATTTTTCTCATAATACTCTGGTATTAATAATCCCTGTCCGGTAACGGCCAGAAAGAAGGTTTATTGAGAGTTGCACCTAAATCGCGAATATCCGTACACCCTTTTTTAGCCCACTCATAACCTAACATATCCAAATAAGCAATGCGATATCCTTCCATATACAAATCACGGTTACTTTTACCTTCCGTATCTTCCAAAAGATTACAGTCGTACGTATTGTCATACTGTATCTCACTGTTCGAAATATAAAGGCGGTACTCACTTACATTCATATTGACTCCCACATAGCCTATTGCCTGCTTATCCGGATTACTACAAGTGATATTGGTAGGCAGTTCCGACGGTTGCGGAGTAAACAGTCCTCCCATATCTTCACTCAATTTCGCCTTATTCTCATAATATTCAAACTCTCCTTTCGATAAGGCTCTTTGCTTCATCAACGTACTATAATAATACGAAACCCTGAGATTGTTGGAAGCAATAAAATAGATTTTCTTATCCTTTATCAAATTAGTCACATTCGATTCTGTAGAACCCACAAGCGTTTTGTTCGATTCTGCATGGGTCCAGCCTCGTGCAAAGGGAGCCTTTTCATAAGTCGTCACATCATCTGTCACCGGATCATAGAACCATTGGACATAAAATGCCGTCCTCACCTCCCAGTCTTCCTCATAAGACCAAAGATAATAAGCAGGTTCATTACCCTTTGCTGCTTGTGTGGAAAGGTAGATGTAGATATTCCCGTAGTCTTCCGGCTGATTAAAAGTAACACTCTCTATGGCCGCAGTCTCTATCGGATGCTGAAGTTCAGAGGTATATGTATCCCCCTCGTACACAATCTCCGCTCCATAACGTATTTGTTGATTCAAAGGACCTATCTGTACCTGATAGCGTCCGTTACCCATGGATACCCCCTTTATACGCGAACCATCATCTCCCACAACACTGACATCAGCTACTATCTGGTTATAATCCCCGGGGATACTTTCTTCGTTTAGAGAAAAGGTACGACTCAGTGAAAATACGACAGTACTATCTGATATGATATTTCCTTCCACCACCAGTAGCCCTACACTACCATCCGGAAGTTTTGCATCAAACTTATCAATGCAATTACTTAAAGTGATCCATAGCAAACTTGCCAGGACTAATATATTCGTTCTTCTCTTCATACCTCTTTAGAATTTAATGTTATAAGTGACAAAAGGAATAGGTGCTCCGAAAATAGACATTTTGTATCCTTGTATCTTACCCTTTTCGGACACATAATAAATGGAGTAGACATTCTTCCTTCCGGTCAGGTTGTAGATACCGAAAGAAATAGAGCTATGCGTCAATAAAGTCAAATGATGGCTTGGCTCCACATTGAAGGCAAGATCGAGGCGGAAATAATCGGGAACCCGGTAGCTATTGCGGTCCGTATAATAAACCTGCATCTTCTTCAGACCTTGATCATAATATTGTCCGGCAGGAATCGTAGTTGGACGTCCCGTACTGTAATCCATATTGAAAGACAGGCTGTAGCGACGGGTAAATTTATAGTTTCCTACCAGTTTGAAGTCATGTGGCTTGTCATATTCCGTCGGATACCATTCGCCATTATTCACAGGACGTGCAATGCGCGGATCATTCTGGCGCAGGAAAGTACGAGAATATGTATAGCTTGCCCATCCGTTCAACTTACCGGATGGTTTCTTTACCTGGAACTCAACACCATAAGCATACCCTTCTGTGTTAATCACATCTGTTTCCAAATGATGGTTCATCACCAACTTTGCTGAACTGCGATAGTCCAGATAATCATTCAGTTTCTTGTAGTACCCCTCTACCGATAGCTCTAACATCTGACCGGGCGTGTTGTAATATGCTCCGGCAGCCAGCTGCCAGCCATTCTGAGGTTTTATGTTCGTATCACTCAGCTTCCAGGTATCTGTAGGCGACATAATGGTGGTATTCGACACTTTATGAATATACTGCCGCATTGTATTAAAGCCTGCCTTGACAGAGAAATCATCATTGAAAGCATACCGGGCAGACAATCTGAATTCCGGTCCCTGGTAAGTCTTAACCACTTTTCCGTTACCAACCGATATTGAGTCAACGACAGTAGTGGAAGAAGGCAGCATACCATCCTGATAAGTACGGTAAGTACGCGGCCCCATCAGGTTGAACATGGAATAACGAATACCTGCATTTACAGATAACTTAGAAGTTACCTCCCACTGGTCTCCGATGTAAATAGCACTTTCCAATGCTTTATCCTTTTGAAGCTGATCGAGCCTAACCAGCGAGTTCTCATGTAACGGCTCGTAAGTTCCCGAATTTATATTGTAGAACTGGCTCATAAGGCCGAAATTCAACGTATGGTTATCGTCTATTTTGTAGCTGAAATCCGCTTTCCCAAACCACTGATTAATGGCAAACGACAACCGTGCAGCCGCTGTTTCTTCCACAGTTTCATCATTCCGGTAATCATAATGGTCATAACCGAAAGAGAAATTTCCCGTTAGTTTCTCTGAGAATATACTTCTCCAGTTGGCAGAGAAGTTCATATTGTTATAGGCATACTTCTGATTATCGTTAAAAGCGAAACGGTCATGGCTGTAATAACCATATATATTTAATTTATTACGCTCATTCAAAGTATGTGAGAATACACCACCCAAATCATAGAATCCGGCTTTACCATCGCGATAACCACTCTTTTCAGGTAACACCTTCATCATCCAGTCCGAGTAAGTGGTACGTCCGCTCAAAAGAAGCGATGTCTTTTCTTTAATGATTGGTATTTCAAGATTCAGTTTACTGGTCACCAGTCCGATACCCGCCGAACCTGTAAACTTCTCCTTACTGGCCTCTTTACTGGTTATATTCAGCACAGATGCAATACGTCCTCCATATTGGCTGGGAATACTACTTTTATAAAGTTCCGCATCCTTTATCATATCCGAATTGAAAGCTGTGAAGAAGCCAAACAAGTGATTCGGGTTATAAATCGTTCCATTATTCAGTAGTAACAGATTTTGATCCGCCGCACTTCCACGCACATTGTAACCGCTAGACGCTTCTCCTACTGTCTTGATGCCCGGAAGTGTCTGAAGCATCTTCAGTATATCCACTTCACCCATTGCAGTAGGGATATTCTTCAGTAAGCTGGGTTGGAATTTTTCCATTCCCAACTGAGTGCTTTTCACATTCTGCATACGTCCTGAAACAATGATAACTTCGTCCAATAAATGATCCTCTTCTTCCAGTTCTATGTGAGTATTTCCTTCTCCATAGAGCATAAACTGCCGGCGAGTCTCCTTTATATTCAATCCATTGATTTCAATCGTATTGTATCCGACAGGAAGCAGAATGGTAAAATTCCCCTGACGGTCGGTAGCAGTAGCAACCCACGGTTCACGATGAACAATATTGATACCTTCCAGTTCCTGTCCTGTTTTAAAATCAGTTACTTTTCCATTCAGAAGAACAGTCGCCTCAGGAGAAGGTTTATACCTGTTTCCTATTTCATATACCTTATTTTCAGAAGAAGACTTCACAATAGGAATAAAAGAAGAAACCTGTTCACTATCCTTTATCTGCTCCCCTTTCAGAACCGGAGTAAGAGTGGTAGATAAAAACGTCTCCGGCAAAATAAATATCTGATCGGCATAAACAGTGACTTTATAGCGTGTGGCAGCCAATGCCTGCCGCAAACTCTCGGCAGTAGGCTTCGATGTCTCAGACTTTTTCACCTTGAACGGGGTTGCAATCGTAGTATAAATACGGCAAGATGTGTTCTTTTCAACAGCATCCATCAGTTCAAAGATAGAAATGCTGTCTGTATTCTGCTGTTGTGCCAGCACTACGAAAGGGGATATAATAAACAGAATGACTGCTATATATCTTATTTTATATACTGTCATAATTATTTCTTATTGATTAGAGAATCAGCATATTGGGTTAATGCAGTCAAAGCCTCTGCGCGGTAGAGAGTACTAAAGTTCAGAAAATGATCCTTTGCATATCTTTTCAATTGCTTTTTATGATCCGGAAAGAGCTTTAGGAAACTGGAACGTGAAGTCACTGTATATTCTACCCCCTCTTTAGAAAGCACAAAACGCACCACTTTATCGAACTGTTTATAACTGATTCTATCCTTCTCTACGGATGCTCCCATCCTACACAAAACATACTGGGTCAATCCCATCTGTGGGCTATCATATAATTGTGCAGCAAAAGTATTGCCATGTGGAACAAACTTTTTATCTCCAATGACAAAGTAGTTAACTTTCCTCATATCGACCTCAAGAAGCAACCGCTTTTCAGGGGTAATCACAATCAGTTGTTTCTTAAAGGTGTCATACCGGAGCTGCATATCGGTATACAGTGATCCATCATAGCAAACTGCCCCTTCCTGAAATTCATCCGTATCCCAATAAGGATGATTTATATAAAAGTAAGGGCTGTAGCTCACTTCTACTTTACTGGTATAAAGAGCTGCATAATCTCCCGCCGATTTTTTGAATTCATCAAAAAGTGGCTGCTGCGTATACACCGGAGAAAGGATACAGAATGTGCATAACAGAATAAGTAGATGCGCTTTTCTAATATTCATAAGATATTAAGATTAACGGAAAGTTCTTTAATGGACTATTAGTTGTCTAAAGTAAGCAATATAGACGAACTTGATAACTATTAAGAGCACATATTTAGGTTTATTAAACAAATTACCCATATTGGGCAAATGAAAAGGGCTGCCCCACCCATTTACGGAGAGACAGCCCATTACAAATCAATAAACCTATATTAGTCTAACCCTATTGTGAGATAAATTAATATCCCGGATTCTGCCAAGCCTTTTTCTGTGCATCAGATAAGTTTGTGCCATCCTCATTGAGTAGACCATCTATAAATGATTGCGGAATAGGACGATATTCATGCTTGTTTTCTTTGATATTAGCAACCGTCTCCGGATTGAAAGCCTTGGCACGTTTAATCAAGGTATTGGTACGAGACAAATCTTCCCAACGTAACCATTCACCCAATAATTCGCGTGTACGCTCATTCAGAATAAAGTTGATAGCACGTTCCTTCTTATCAGAAAGATTCAATTTATCCAATATTTTTTTATCAACATCAGGGAAATTATCGAATGACCAATCTGTCAGATCCGAAGCGGCAGTTGTTCTTTGCAAACTTGGATTAGATAAATAATAGGTATTCTTAGGAATATTAGACCATTTATTCATTTCCACCAACGATGCCACATAAGATGAACCATCTTTCACCTGTGTCTTAAAAGTATTGGATGCGGTTGAATTAGCCTTTGCAAAATAATCATCCGTACTAATATATGTATCACGTTCTTCACCATTCTTCCATTGAGCACGTTTACGAACAACATCAATATCTATTTTAGCTTTATCATATTCGCCTTGACGAACGTAACATTCGGCACGTACCAAATAAGTCTCTCCTAAACGAGCCATTGTCACATCACGGTGGGCATCCCCTTTTTCTCCTGTGCGCGAGCAGTCATCTGTTTTATTAATACCGGCAAAGAAGTTAGATGCATTACTTGCCGTAGTACCAAAGGTATTACCTACATACTCTCCATTCTGATACAATACAAGCGATGCAGGAGCCCATTTGCCACCTAAACCCAATATATTATCTTTATCATACCAATTAGGATTTAAAGCGCCTGCACCAAATTTATACTCATTGTAAGTGCCGTCTTCTTCAGTATTAAGAATCATAACAATTGAAGGATCACCAAGTTCCAGTCCTTTCTCTGTCGCAAGTTTTGTATCAACAATCTTATTGATGCCATAAATAGTACGGAATGTTTTCCACATACGGGCATCATCCACATGATCATATACAGCATAAGCATATTCTGTTGGACGACAACGTTGGAACTCCATACCACCGATAAACTGACCACGTTGTGTCCACTGATTAGATACAGTACGATATTGGGGAGTGAAATAATTATAAGTACGATTACCAAAACGTCCGGTTGTCGAGCTATTGGCATTATGTCCAGCAGCCATCAGTATTTCATTAGTCTGCTCTATATCGCAATCAACACCAGACCAATTTGCGTACAAATCACTATAGTCTTCTACTAATGCTCCACGAGCATTTATTGCATATGTACATGCATCGATAGCTTCTTTCAAATCATTCTCTACATATTTGCCATTCCAACCGGAACAACGTTCGGAAGCACGGAATAAAAGAGCCTTTGCAAGGAAATGGGCAGCGGTGGCTTTTGTCCAAGTAATTCCCTTGCCATACGTAAATTCTTCACCTGTAAAATAATTATAGGCATTACGAAGGTCTGAAATAACTTGTCCCCAACACTCCTCCTCTGTAGAACGAGTAAAATTGCGTACTACACCCACAGCAGGAGTGGTTTGCAATACACAACCACCATACTGTGCTGTCAATCGATAGAAGTTATAGCCACGCAGAAAATAAGCATGTGCCAGACAACGATTACGCACCGTTTCATCAGGTACAAGATCGGCATTGGCAATAATCGTATTACATGATGCTATACCGAAGTACATTTCATCCCACAGCCCCGAAACTCCCGGACAGTTAGCATTAGGAGCTCCCAAAGCAGTTGTATAATTCAAGGGATTCAAAGCCGGTTCATAAGTATTCCATATCCAAGAGGTATTATCACCCCCCATAGTAAATTCATCCGTACCGTAAAGAGTAATACCATAAGCATGCTCATATCCGAAATGCCAACGAATATTTCCATAAAGGGATACCGCTAAAGCTTCAAGACCTTCAGCCGTTTGAAAATAGTCTGTTGAATACTGTGTATTCAGTTCTTCTTTCAGGAAATCTTCTCCACAAGAAGTAAACATCACACTTGATAAGGTCAGGAGACCCAGTCCGATATTCTTTATTTTATTCATAACTTAATCTTTTAATATATATGTTTTCATAATTAGAAACCTACCTGCAAACCAAATACAAAACTACGGTTATAGTAAGTATTGCTTGTATCAAGATCATACCAATCAATAGACTGATATAAGCTACCCGGATTTACAGCTTGCGCATAAATTTTCAAATTTCCAACTCCCATTTTGCTACAAATAGTTTTCGGGAAATTATAGCCCAAAGAGATATTCCGGATTTTAACAAAAGCCGCATCACGATAGCCCAACAAATTAGCAAATTCATCTGATTTCTTATAAATCGGTTTTTGAAATTCCGAATTTGTATTTTCAGGTGTCCAATAATCTGTTTTTTTATTGATATTATACTCACCGGTCAGTCCATTGCCCAGACCGCTTACCATATATCCCATACGACCATAAAGAGTGATGCCAGCCTCAATGCCTTTCCATGAAAGTGTATTTGTCCAACCTAATGTCCAATGAGGATTTGAATTACCTAAAACCACACGGTCTTCATCACCAATAACATAGTCACCGTTTTGATCGACCGGACGTACCATACCCGGAGAGAAATTGTAACCGCCTTTTTCCTTAAACTTAGCCATTTCAGCCTGATCCTCAGGAGTATCTTGCCACAAGCCTGCATTTGCATAAGAGTAATGAACACCGATAGACTGTCCAATAAACCAACTATTATCAGGCATATCATTCTTACCATACGCTAACTCTGAAATTTTATCTTTTTGATAAGCAGCATTGATATTTGATTCCCATGTAAGTCCATAACCAGTTTGCACGGGGATAAGGTTTAAAGAAACTTCAACACCATGGTTTTTAGTCTTACCCACATTTGCATAAGTCGTATTAAAACCTGTCAGCGTAGGAATAGTCACACCCATCAACAAGTCGTTGGTTCTTGACATATAGAAATCCAAACTACCACTGATACGACTATTAAAGAAACCAAAGTCTATACCCCAATTATATTGAGTTGTTTTTTCCCAGCCCAACTCTGGATTTGCCATTGTCATTCCATTCTTACTCATGTCCACATAATAAGGTTCATTGAATGTATATGCAAGGTAATCAGAAATTCCATTGAAAGGAAGCATAATACTGCTGATACCACCCTTTGTGACGTAAGGAGAAACCGTAGAATTACCAGTCACACCGACACCGAACCGAACTTTCAAATTATCCAACCAAGAAACATCTTTAAGAAAATCTTCCTGGTTAATACGCCATGCAGCAGATGCTGACGGGAAGAAATCCCACTTATGGCCTGCTGCTAACTGAGAAGCACCATCCCAACGACCTGTTACAGTTACCAGATAACGTTCATTAAAACCATAGTTTAGGCGAACCATATAAGAAGTAAGTTGACGATTGGTGATACCAGAGCCTATTCCCACTTTGTTACCTGCTTCCGTCGGGCTGTTATTTGTATTGCTGAACGCATTCCACAAATAGTCAGGACGAGGAATGTTTTCAGCCTCCATACTGCTATTTTCATTATTCCATTTTGAAGCTGTCTGGAGCAATGTGACTCCTACTTTATGCTTTTCAGCAAATGTACGGTCAAACATAATCATATTATCCAGAGTCCAAGAGATATCGCGGCTATTTTTTAAACGTGCCCAACTATTAGCTCCTGTTCCACGATTAGCCGATGTGGCATCAATATAAGCACCTTCACGCCAATGACGAAAGTCTGGTCCAAAACTAAATTTGTAACGGAGTCCTTTCAATGGTTCATAAATCTCACCCAAATCAAGAGTAGCTGAGAAATTACCCAATGCACGAAAAGTCTGTCTTTGTTGAGTAGACTTTTCTGATTCACCTACCACAGTATTGGAAATAGTCCCGCCCGGCTGGAAGATAATATTGCCGTTATCATCATAAGGCACCGCATAATTCATAAGTCCTTTAGCTGCACCATAGATAGCATCAGGCACTGAACCTGATTGTCCTTTCAATGTTGACATACCATAATCTTGCTCACTCCAAGTTGCATTGATCGAGGCATTCATAGTAAACCACTTGGTAGGCTTAATATTCACACTAATTTTACCAGTGTAGCGTTCGTACCATTGTCCTATCTGCGTACCTTCATTCTTAAGGTAACCGAATGAAGCATAAGCATTCAGTTTATCAGTACCTCCACTTGCGCTCAACGTATGTTCATGAGAAACTCCGGTTTGCGTTACAAAGTCAGTCCAGTCTGTATTCGCCATTTTCGAACCATCCCATGAGCCACCAGCCCAACCTTTCATTACATTAGCCAAAGCATAGGTATCGCCTCCAAATAATAACTCATCATTTTCCTTTGTAGGAGAATAAGGACTTGCATATTCTTCAGTGTTCGAGTTATAAGCAGCCCAACGGCGATATGTGACATAATCTGAAGCTGACATAGCCGGATTCTTATCTACAATATTAGAAATAGTCACTGTTCCCGAATAATCAATTTGGAACTTACCTTCCTTACCTTGCTTAGTAGTAACAATAACAACACCATTGGCACCACGAGAACCATAGATAGCAGTTGCCGACGCATCTTTCAAGATATCAATAGACTCAATATCCCGCGGATTTAACGTTTCAATTCCAGAACCTGACATCAAAGGAACGCCATCTACTACATAAAGCGGATTATTACCATCTTTAACAAGTGAACGGCTACCGCGAATACGTATGCTACCTAATTCACCCGGACGCTCATTCGTAGTAATATCCACACCGGCAGCCTTACCTTGTAATGCTTCGAAAGCATTATTAACCGGACGAGATGTCAGTTGTTCTGCTCCTACACTTACCAAAGCACCCGTTACGTCGCTCTTCTTCTGAACACCATAACCCACTACTACTACTTCATCCAACATTGCATTATCTTCCTGCAATGTCACCTGGAAATTTGTTTTCCCGGCAACAGAAATCTCTTGGTCCTTATAACCTATAAAAGAAATAGAAATCGTACCATTATTAGGCACATTAGAAAGGGTAAATCGACCATCCAAGTCAGTAATCACACCATTAGTAGTGCCTTTCACCAGAACATTGGCACCAATAACCGGTTCGCCAGTTTGATCAACCACAGTACCTGAAACTGTTTTACTTTGTGCGGCGGCTCCTATAGCCAATACCGATAACAAAGCAATGAGGAACAGCCGCTGGAGTTTACCCATGCGACCAAACAGACTTAAAATCTTGCTGTTTTTCATACTTTAATTATTAAGTTAAACAAAAGTTAGTTTTCTATTCTCTCAGGAGATTTAAGGCCTCCTGTCTGTGAAAAAGTGTTGCAAATATACAAGCAAGAGACAAAAAAGGGAATGTAGGATTGTGTCAAAGCATGGAAAATTTAATCTTTTCAACTGAAAAATAGTATCAACGACTGTGAATAAAATCAAAATGATTAGTCCTCGTAGCATTTTGATTATTCCGGGTATTTTATTATTAGATTTGTTACTTTAATATTGTATCAAGAAACGTATAAACCCAAAAACGAATATGGCTAATCTTTCAATAGTAATTGTACCAACTAAAAAGCTATCCAACGGAAAACATCGAATAAGAATTGCAGTAGCGCATCGCTCGCAAACCAGATATATTTCAACTCAATTTATATTGGATTCTGCTAGCCAAATGAAAAATGGCAAAGTTGTCAGGCACGAAAATGCAGCAAATATTAACACTTGCCTCCGCAAGATAATCTATGAATATGAAGAAATCCTATCATCCATTCATTATTTGCCAACTTTATCGTGTACAGAGCTAATACATACTATCACTCGCGAACAACAAAAAACAGGTATTACTTTCAAGACTGTGGCAAATGAATATCTTTCCCTCATGAATACTGAAGAACAAAAGAAATCTTATAAGCTATATTATATAGCTTATAAGAAATTCCTAAAATACATGAAAGGAGATTTTCCTTTAGTACAATTGAATCCATTGCAAATACAAGGATTTGCCAATACGATGAAAGATGAGGGATTATCGGAAACATCCATTAGAATCTACCTTACTTTAATAAAGGTAATACTCAATTATGCCGACAAAATGAATTATGTGAGTTATCGGGTTCACCCTTTTGTACTTTTCAAAATGCCCGTTAGCAATGTCAGAGAACTGGATTTGACTGTGGAAGAATTGAAAAGGATACGTGATGTGAAATTATTCAAGCCAACACAGATAATGGCCCGGGACATATTTATGCTTACCTATTATTTAGGAGGCATTAATTTGAGAGACTTGATGGAATATAATTTCAAGAACCGAAACAGTATGCGGTATGTACGCCATAAGACGCGGAACAGTAAAAAGAGTGAGAATGAAATAGCTTTTACCATTCAGCCGGAAGCGCAGGTAATCATCGATAATTATATCTCAGATAATGGAAAACTGGTCTTCGGCAGGTATTCATCTTATGAAAAAGTCTATAGTTTAGTTTTCAGACATATATATAAGGTGGCGAATTTGGCGGGAGTTAACAGGAAAGTCTCTTATTACTCCGCCAGAAAAACATTTGCCCAACATGGCTATGATATGGGGATCGAAATAGAAAAGATAGAATATTGTATAGGACATAGCATGAAAAACAACCGGCCTATATTTAACTATATACGAATCATGCAGGAACACGCGGATAAAGTTTTCAGGGCAATTTTCGATCAGTTGATAAAATAGCAATTTGAATAATCTTAGTTCAAAGCCTCAACCGTATCCGAACCGCGTTTACTCCGTATCATCTCCGTATTCTATAGATGCGAGTTCGTACGGACTTGACACGGACTTGGTACGGGCTTGATACGGACTTGGTATGTGGAGGATTATAAGTAGGGTTAAAAACACTTCCTTCACAGTAAGATTAATCATAGTAATAACTAAAGTATATATTTCTCAATTCGGCAAATAGATCGTATTATTGTATCGGGTCTTCTTAAAACCTCACCAAAAACACTCCATAAGTCATTTTTTTCATCATTATCAAGTTAACTTTTGTTTAACTTAATAATTTAAGTATGAAAAACAGAAAAAAATCAAGTCTGTTTAGTCGCTTGGAAAAAGTCCAGCGACTGTTCTTCGTTGCTTTATTTTCAGTACTGGCTATAGAAGCCTCTGCACAAAGCAAAACTATTTCGGGAACTGTCCTCGACAAAACTGGTGAATCTGTAATTGGCGCCAGTGTAGTAGTAAAAGGTACTACTAACGGATCAATTACTGATTTGGAAGGCAAATTTACTATTTCGAATGTTCCTGATAATGGGACGATCCAGGTTAGCTTCGTCGGATATAAGACCTTGGATATTCCAGTAAAAGGTCAGTCCAGTTTCCAAATTACATTAGAAGAAGACAGTGAGATTCTGGATGAGGTAGTTGTCGTAGGTTATGGTGTTGCCAAGAAAAGTGATGTGACCGGAGCACTGACACAGGTGACTGCAAAAACCATCAGAGAACGTCCTGTACAGAATGCCTTGCAAGCCATGCAGGGTAAGGCAGCTGGCGTGCAGATTACTTCTAACAACCGACCGGGAGAATTGGGCGATGTGCGCATCCGTGGTAATCGCTCTATCAATGCAAGTAACGACCCATTATACGTAATCGATGGTATTCCAATGACCGCAGGTTCCATGGCTGATGTCAATCCCAATGATATCGAATCTATGGAAATCCTGAAAGATGCATCCGCTACCGCAATCTACGGTTCACGCGGTGCGAATGGTGTCGTCCTGATCACTACCAAAAAGGGGAAAACTGGTAAAGTGACGATTAATTATGATGGTTCCATTTCCTTCTCAAAGATTGATTCAATGACCGATTGGATGAATTCGGGCGAATTGATCGATTGGAACCGGCAATCCAATATTAATGCAGGCGCATATACCGGCAAATATGGTAATGCTCCAGACCCTGACATCGACGGAGATGCTTACTTTGGTGGGGTAACCAAATATCCTTATCTGCGTCCGGTCTTCAATTCAGCGTTCCAGTTTAATGCCGACGGTACTCCTGTACTACGTGATGCAACCGAATATGAGCAGAATGTATTAGGATATGCCGCCAGAGTACCGGTATATGATTCTTCAAAGATTCCAACCACTCCCTGGACTGATTATGTAACCCGTACGGCAGTTACCCACAACCACCAAATGTCACTCTCCGCCGGAACAGAAAAGTCCAAACTGTATATGTCATTAGCCTATCTGGATCAGCAATCTCCGATGAAAGATCAGGATTATAAACGTTATACAATAAATTTGAATGGTGAAATCCAGGCTACTGACTTTTTGAAAGTCGGTATGGGAGTGAATATCAGTCATTCCATTAAAAACTACGGTATTGTCAGCAATTTTTCAAATACAACGGCTAAGGACTCTTATGGTTTAGCTACCAATCTGATGCCCTACGCACCGGCGTATGATGAAAATGGAGAATTACTGAGTCCGTCAGATGGTCCCTCACAGCACAATGCTTTATTAAACATTGATCAGGCTCAAAATGAAACACGCTATTACGGTGTCATGTTAAGCTCTTTTGCAGAACTTGATTTTGGCAAAATATGGGCTCCATTGGAAGGAGTAAAATGGCGTACTAACTTTGGTTCCCAATATCGCAACGCCCGTGAAGGCAGCTATTATGGCAATGATTTCACCAATCCGTTAGGTTATGCCTCAACAGAACCGAATGTAGCTTACAACAATCAAAGTCAGAAACTGGCATGGACACTGGAGAATATGATCTTTGTAAACAAGACATTCAATAAGATTCACTCTTTAGGTCTGACATTGATGCAATCAGCTGAATATTATCGCACAGAAGGTATAGAAGTACGTGCTTACGAATGTAAGTTCCCTACCGCCTTATGGTATAGCGTAGGTGATTCGAACACTTCAAAAGCAGGTATTGGCTCCTCGTTCAGCGAACAACAAAGGGCTTCTTATATGGCTCGTGTCAATTACTCATTGATGGACCGCTATCTGCTGACTTTAACAGGTCGCTGGGACGGTGCTTCCATGTTAGCTGTAGGCAACAAATGGGATTTCTTCCCTTCAGCAGCATTGGCATGGAAACTGAATGAAGAAGATTTCATTAAAAGTATCAACTGGATTAATACTTTGAAAGTGCGTGTGGGATATGGTGTTACCGGTAATGCTTCTGTAAGTCCTTATCAGACAGGAGGGGCTATGGTTTCCCAATGGGCTAACAAGCCTTTCGGACAAGGCGGTGTGACTACTAATACTACAGGTGCCAAAGCTTCCGTATTACCCAACAGAATGCTTGGTTGGGAAAAAACAGCTTCTACGAATGTGGGAATCGATTTTGGATTCCTGAATAATAGAATCAACGGTAGTGTTGAATACTATGTTGCCAAGACTTCCGATCTGCTGCTGAACCGTTCAATTCCTATCATGACCGGATATACTCAGATCTTATCAAATATAGGTAAGACTCAGAATAAAGGTTTTGAAATAACCCTCTCTACCACAAATATTCAGACCAAAGATTTCACCTGGAAAACTGATTTCACTTTCTCTACCAATAAAGAGAAAATCGTAGAACTGGCCGATGGCAAAAATGACGATACCGCTAATGGTTGGTTTATCGGAAAGCCTATCAATGAGGTATGGACTTACAAATATGATCGTTTGTGGCAAAATACACCCGAAGACCAGAAATTATTAGCAGTCTATAAAGCCAATGGCATTACAATGTTCCCCGGTATGGCTAAACTGGTCGATCAGGATTTCATTGAAGTACCTAAAGGCACAGAGGGAGCAATAACCAAGACGGTGGATATCAATGGACAAAAACAGGAAATCACATACATGGACAATGGTTTCGGCAAATTCAACAATGACGATAATCATTTCTTAGGTTCATTTACTCCAAAATGGGAAGGCGGATTCACTACTACTTTCATTTATAAGAATTGGCAGTTGAATGCATTCATCTATGGTCGCTTTGGTAACACATATTATGGATTGATGCAAACTTACGGACGCCGTGTGGAAAAGGACATCTGGAGCCCGGAAAATACAGGTGCCAGATTCCCTCAACCACGTGCAGGTGGCGAAACATTTACTGACTATAGCGCATATATGAGTTATACCAAAGGAAATATGATTGCTATTCGTAATATAGCCTTGTCATATACACTACCGGAGAAATTATTGAATAAGATCGGCGCATCAAGTTGTTCCATTTATGCTCAGGTATTGAATCCATTTATCTTTGGCGGTGAGTTGGTAAAAGCAGGCATCAATCCTGATGATACTACCGGATGGAGTGAGAAAACCAGCGCTACTAACTTTATCGGAGGTCAGACCAATAACACGGTATTGAACCGCAGCTATGTGATAGGTTTAAGACTTGGCTTTTAATTGATGAACCCTATTAAGAATAAAACAAATATGAAGAAATATATATTACTTTCAATGATTGCACTGGGAAGCATATCTTGTACTGACAGCTTTCTGGAGGAGAAAATGGTATCTACCATTACACAAGATTATTTTGAAACCGAACAAGGTCTGGAACAACTGATAGTCGGCACCTATGATGCCTTGCGTGTAACCAAACAATATGAACAGGGCCCAAGTAGTTTAATGCTGGGAGTAGATAACTTCTCTGCAAAAACGGCAGCTTACGGCATGTATTCTGCAAGTGAATGGAATGCAACCGGCAAATTGGCAGGCTATGCTAATGGCTTGTGCGGTGAGAATGCAAAATCATTATTAGGTTTCTATCCTATTATAAATAACTGTAACCGTGCCATATTATCTATTCGTGAAGGTAAGGCACTCGGAAAATTTGCAAGTGATGCAAACTATGCAGCCAAGGCTTTGTCGGAAGCTTTATTCAATCGTGCTTACTCACTTTATATAATGAGTACAATGTATGGTGAAATATTTGTCCCCAAAGGATACACTGCAGAATTACCTTCCAACTATAATTATGTACGCGAAAGTGTGCCCAGCATTTATAGCCTGTTGATTGGAGACTTACGTTATGCCTACGATCATCTACCGGATGTTAATGAACAGAACCTGACCACAGACTTTGGTCGTGCAACCAAAGGGGCGGCTGCCCATTTTCTGGCAAAGCTCTATTTACAACGTGCACAAGGTGCTAAATATGGCAGTTCTGAATATGGTGTAAAAGCCGATGGCCATGTAGATACCAGTAATTCAAAGTCTTATTTAGGTATGCTGTACAAAGGTGAAGGTACCGCCGATTTGGACTCTTGCATATATTATGCAACGAAAGTAATAGAGCATGGTTATTATGCATTGGAATCAGACTATAGAAAGCTCTTCAGTCATCCGATGGGAGACTATTCAAATGAGAACAGTCATGAATTGATTCTTTCTTGTGTATATGGTCCGATGGGAGGCGCCGACAATGGTCGCTACGGTAATCGTTTGCCTTATTTCTTTGGTGGTGATTACTCGAATGCATCCTGGGGAATTCCTGATTTCTGTTGGGAATATCCTACAAAATCCTCTGCACGCATTGGTTTCACCAATGATTTCGGTTTTGACTTGTATGTAAATAAGCAGGCTGACTCTCGGTATGAGAAATCATTCCATGTGGAATACACAACGGCACTCAAGGGAGGAGATTCAAACTCATCACCCGCCGCCAACCTAGACTATTATGCTTATGACAGCGATAATAACAAGACTTATGTGTGGACTGATGCAATGGCAAAGTACTTTAACGAAAAGATTCTTCCTACGTACACCAGAGCATCTTGGGGAAATCGCAAAGCTGTAGCCGGTGAACACAAAATGGGTAAAGGCGACCTGGCTTTTGCTTATGTAGAAAATACCAAGGAAACCGCTATCGACATAAATGAAGCTTTAGCGCATCCTTTTGTCCTGATGGCTCGCTGGATAAAAGATGGAAATAAATACTATTACCGTATTCCGACAAAGGCAGAAGGAAACAGTTATACTTATAATGACAAGAGTTATTCAGGTTTGGACAAAATGGGATCTACCGCATGTCCGGCAACTCTGAAGTACGATGAGCCGAATCGTAGCAACTATACACACTACGAATCGGGCCGTGATGTACCTTTATTCCGTCTCGCCGAAACATACCTGCTTCGTGCTGAAGCATATGGCCGTAAAGGTAACTACAATGCAGCGATTGCCGATATTAATGCAGTACGTGCACGTGCAGCCTACAAAACCGGAGAAAAGCGTGCAGAAGTCATAGCCATTTTACAGCCGGGATATGAAAAACTATCGCAGACCGAACAACAATGGCCGTATGAAGTAGCAGTTGATATGACATCTGCAATGTTGATAGACGAATCTTATTGGGATGGAGTCTCCGATCATTCAAAAGCAGAGATGTATCCCAAGACAGCTACTTCAACAGAAGATCGTTTTGCCAACTTCATTCTGAATGAATTAGCACGCGAATTGAATCAGGAAATAATTTATTATGAGAACTTGCACCATTCCGGTTGGCAGGCAGATCGCATTATCTACCATGACCAACTGGCATCTCCTCAAAAAGGTTTATGGGATTCTTCTGATAACCTGATCAACGGTATCGGCCAAACGGGTGACGGTATGGGTATGTTTGAACCTCATTATACCCTTAAACCATTCACTCAATCCATGCTCGACTTATTGACTGACGAGAATGGTAACCCTTTAGACGACTCAGCTAAAAAGGCTTACCAGAATAATGGTTATTAATCAATGATTTTTTAGAATGGGGACTTATTGTCCCCATTCTATCATGCTATTCTTTTGGGGTGCTGTTACAAGCCCTCCCTCTTACTGTACATAAAGCGCATTTATAGGGTATATAAGTGGACGAATAACCATATAAATGTATGAATTTCTATTTTATAGAGCGCTCATTGCGCCTAACTTTGTAACATCAAATAAAAAAATGACATACTATGAGAAAGCTCTGTTTAACCATTATTTTATTAATCGGCTTCAGTAAAGCGCTGTTTGCCCAGTTTGGTAATTGTACCGCATCCGAAATGCAGACTTATACAGACCATGAAACCGGGAACACCATTACCATACTCACCGATACTTTAAAGAACGACCGTTTCCTCTATCAGACAGACCCGATGTGGACATCTGACGGCAAATATCTACTGTTCAGATCATCCAGCCGTGGAAATGGTGAAAAGATAGAACGTACACTTCCAAACGGGGAGAAACGCAGTTGGACTCCCACACAAATTTATTTTATAGAAATGGCAACAGGCCAAATCATTCAGGCTACGGAAGGTCCTGATCTGGGCAGTGCATTTCTGGCCAATAAGAGCAATCGTATGTTCATCAGCCGAAAAGAGAAAGAAGACTGGAATCTGTATGTCATGAACTTGGATAAGTTCTTTGCAGATGTGAAACAAGGAAAGGTAGGAAAACCCGCCGCCTACGAGACTCTTTTAGGTACTTTTCCCACGAATATGGGACGTCCCGGAGGATACGCCGTAGATTGTAACGATGACTATGCATATATCACCGTGGAACGTGAAGGTACAGAAGAAGAGAAAGAACGCATGGCGAAAAATGCATTCTTGCCGGAAAGTAATCAGCCGGTAAAAATAAAACCATCTCTTTGTGGCATCCGAAAAATGAACCTTGCTACCGGCGAAGTAACCAAAGTTATCGATACCGAATTTAAGACAGGACACATACAGGCCAGCCGTTTCACACCGAAAGAAATAGTTTTCTGTAATGAAACCGGTGGCGATGCACACCAGCGCATGTGGTTCTGCACAGCAGACGGATCGGTCTTCAAGCCTCTTTATAAAGAAACTCCGTTAGACTGGGTCACTCACGAAACTTTTGCAACCAAGGACTATGTTTATTTCAATATTCTGGGTTTTCAGCCTCGTCTTCGTAAACAAGTAAGTGGTATTGCCCGTATCAATCTTCGCACCGATGACGTGGAATTAGTGGGTCAGGTAGAACTGGATAAAGACCGCAAAGCCATAGAAGGACAACTTACCGGACGAGGATTCTGGCATTGCAATGCAAGTCGCGACAATCGTTGGGCAGCGGGTGACACCTTCGGAGGAAATGTCTGGCTTATCAACGTGCAGACCGGTCAACGCCATTGGCTGGTTTCGGACACCAAAATGAAACCGGATCATGCACACCCAAGTTTCAGTCCCGACGGCACAAAAGTACTTTTTCAATCCGGGCACTTCACAAACGGTACGCGTTTGAATCTGATGATGGTCGATATTACTTCATTCAATAACTAAAAAAGAAAGCAATGAAAAATAGATATTTACTCCTCTGTACTTTACTAATCGGTGCAGCCGGTAGTTTACAAGCCCAAGATTTACGTGAACGTACTTACTACTATGAGATTCTGGAACCACGGCATGAACCGAAGCCTAAAGTGAATGGTTTTGCAACCGAACGAATAAAAGAGCACTTGGACAGAGGACTGGCGGCAGCCCCTGCTATAGATGGAAAAGGCATATATCTTAGCTGGAGATTATCGGAACAAGATGATGCAGATGTGTCCTTCCATTTATATCGCACTGCAAATGGCAAGACGGAACGCTTAACCAAATCTCCGGTAAAATCAACTTGTGATTTCATAGATCGATCTCCTGCAAACGGAAAAGCATTTTATTGGATCTGCGCATTGGATAAAAAGAAAAAAGTGATTGACACATCTGCTAAAATAGAAGTGGAACTCCCATCATTGAAGAATTATCAATCAATCAAACTTAATAGAAATATAAAAGCCGGCAAGATAGCTGTTGCCGATTTAAATGGAGACGGGATTTATGATTACATTATCCGTACGCCGGATAAAAATGTAGATCCGGGAATGCCGGGTACTTTGGGTGGAGAAACTTATCAAATTGAGGCTTATCTGAATGACAGTACTTTTTTGTGGTCTAAAGACTTGGGGCAAGGTATAGAACCGGGGGTATGGTATTCTCCTTTTATCGCTTACGACTTCAATGGAGACGGCAAAGCTGAAATAGCATTAAAGACCGCTCCAGAAAATTCAAAACGTAATGAAAAAGGGCGTGTAGATTCAGGTGAAGAATACTTGAGCGTATTGAATGGCATGACTGGAGAAGAAATAGCCCGCGTGAATTGGCCTGAGCGCAATGACAGATATGGAAATCTTGTCCGCCAGAATCGTAATCAGATAGGTATGGCATATCTGGATGGGAAGACACCTTATATATTAGCTTGTCGCGGAACCTATAAATTGATGGTTGTAGATGCCTGGCAATTAAACAGCAACAAACTGGAACGCGCCTGGAGATGGGATAGTGATGAAGAAAACCCTGTAGTAAGAAGTATGGGATCACACAACATGATATGCGGAGATGTGGATCAGGATGGAAAAGATGAAATACTCTTAGGCTCATGCATGCTTGATAACAATGGTACACTATTGTGGTCTACCGGATTAGGACACCCGGACAAGATTTATCTGACAGATATTGACCCGAATCGTCCGGGAATGGAAGTATTTCTATGTTTGGAACCTTGGCATGACAACGGCCGTGGAGTTTGTGTGGTAGACGCAAAAACCGGACAACCCGTTTGGAACATCGGTCACAAAACGTTCCATGTGGGTGACGGCATGGTTGCCGACTTCGATCCTACTCATAAAGGGCTGGAATGTTTCGCAAGCGAAGACCGTAAAGGAGGAAGTACGGACAAATACCTGCTTTCTGCAGATGGTCAATATTTAGGCAAAAACGAAGATGTACCTTCCTGCCGAAACTGGGCATGGTGGGACGGAGATTTATTGCGTGAAACATTTAAAGGAGACGATAACCGATGGGGAGCAAACTCTTCTTCTAACGGAAAATCTTTAAGTATCATAAAATGGAAAGGGGAATCTCTGACAGAAGGTATTGAAGGGGATATCCTGATGATTGCCGATTTATATGGTGATTGGCGTGAAGAGATCATCACAGCCTTACCGGGCGAAATTCGTATTTACACAACGAATATCCCCGCCAAAGACCGTCGTGTAACTTTAATGCAGGATGCAATATACCGGAATTATGTAGCACATCGTTCCATGGGTTATCCACAGGCACCTGTACCTTCCTACTATTTAGGAGAGTAAATAAGATTATTTTAAATGATTAATAAACCATGAGACGTAGAATCCTTTTATTCCTTTTGGCTTTTATATCCATAAGCCAGTATGTAGGAGCATCAGATGCTCGCAATAAATATAATTTCAATTCCGACTGGTTACTTTCCGTTGGTGATACCCCTGAAGCCCAACAAGTACGTTTTCAGGATACGGATTGGAAAAAAGTCACTTTACCCCGCGCTTTCAATGAAGATGAAGCTTTTCGCTTAAGCATCGACCAGTTAACAGATACAGTGATGTGGTATCGTAAACACTTCCGTTTACCCGCTGGCAGTAAAGATAAAAAGGTATTTATAGAATTCGAAGGTGTCCGCCAAGGAGCTGATTTCTACATTAACGGTCAATATCTGGGCCTGCACGAAAATGGTGCGATGGCTGTTGGTTTCGACTTGACTCCTTATATAAAATACGGACAGGAAAATGTAATAGCCCTCCGCATTGATAATGACTGGAATTACAAGGAACGCGCTACCAACACCAAATATCAGTGGAGCGACCGTAACTTCAACGCCAATTATGGTGGTATTCCTAAGAATGTATGGCTACATGTTACAGATAAATTATATCAGACTCTGCCTTTATACAGCAATCTGCAAACCACGGGTGTCTATATCTATGCGGAAGATATTCGTGTAAAATCCCGCAAAGCGGTGATTCATGCGGAATCCGAGATAAAGAACGAGTACAAGCGTGCCAAACAAGTGGCCTATAAAGTTGAGTTGATAGACCGTGACGGTAAAACAATCAAAGTATTCGACGGTGCTCAGACTTTAATAAAACCCGGAGAAACAGTTACTTTAAAAGCAGCTGCGGAAGTGGACGGTTTGCATTTCTGGAGTTGGGGATATGGCTATCTGTATACCGTAAAAACAAGTTTATGGGCAGACGGTAAAAAGATAGATGAAGTAGCTACCCGGACAGGTTTCCGCAAAACTCGCTTTGGGAAAGGTATGATATGGCTGAATGATCGCGTAATCCAGATGAAGGGGTTTGCCCAACGTACCAGTAATGAATGGCCGGGAGTAGGAATGAGCGTTCCGGCATGGCTGAGTGACTATAGCAATGGATTGATGGTGGAAGATAATGCCAACTTGGTTCGCTGGATGCATATCACTCCATGGAAACAGGACATTGAATCGTGTGACCGCGTGGGGTTGATCCAGGCAATGCAAGCCGGTGATGCAGAAAAAGACCGTGAAGGACGCCAGTGGGGACAACGGACTGAACTGATGCGTGATGCCATCATTTACAACCGTAATAACCCGAGTATCCTGTTTTACGAATGTGGAAATGAGTCTATCAGTCGGGAACACATGATAGAGATGAAAGCAATACGCGATAAATATGACCCTCATGGCGGCCGTGCCATAGGTTCACGTGAAATGCTTGATATCCGCGAAGCCGAATATGGCGGAGAAATGCTTTATATCAATAAGAGTAAACATCACCCGATGTGGGCCATGGAATATTGTCGCGATGAAGGATTGCGCAAGTATTGGGACGAATACTCTTACCCCTATCATAAGAATGGAGAAGGGAACAATTCTTTCAAATCCGCCGCAACCAATAAAATCCAGAAGAAAGTAGATGCACGTGCTTACAATCATAATCAGGATTCATTTACGATAGAAAATATAATTCGCTGGTTCGACTATTGGCGTGAACGCCCGGGAACCGGAGAGCGTGTTAGTTCAGGTGGAGTAAAGATCATCTTCTCTGATACTAATACTCATTTCCGCGGGGTAGAGAATTATCGTCGTAGCGGGGTAACTGATGCCATGCGTATTCCCAAAGATCCTTTCTTTGCACATCAGGTGATGTGGGACGGTTGGGTAGATATAGAAAATCCACGCATCCATATCATTGGCCATTGGAATTATAAAGAAGGTACAGTGAAACCGGTTTATGTAGTTTCCAGTGCAGAGAAAGTGGAATTGTTCCTGAATGGAACATCCTTAGGATATGGTAATAGAGACCACCATTTCTTATATACTTTTGAAAATGTAGCATTTGCAACCGGTAAATTGGAAGCAGTGGGCTATGATGAAAACGGAACAGAATGCTGCCGTACACACTTACAGACAGCCGGTGAACCAGAGCAAATAAAGCTGAGCCTGATTCAAAGTCCTAATGGATGGAAAGCAGACGGTGCGGATATGGTATTACTCCAGGTAGAAGTAATGGATAAGGATGGAAGACGTTGTCCGTTGGCCAATGATCTAATACATTTCGATGTGGAAGGACCTGCCGAATGGCGTGGTGGTATCGCACAGGGAAAAGACAATTTTATTCTTTCAAAAGATCTGCCGGTAGAATGTGGCATCAACCGCGCACTCATCCGCTCTCTGACAACTGCTGGTACAGTTCGCGTAACTGCAAAAGCTAAGGGTTTGAAATCTGCTGAGATCAGCTTCTCATCATCACCAATAGAAGTAAAAGACGGATTAAGCAGCTATATCCCCGGCAATGAACTGGAAGGCAGATTAACCCGTGGGGAAACTCCATTAACACCTTCTTATAAAGATACGAAAGTAGATGTTGGCATCTTATCCGCTGTCGCCGGCGCAAATAATGAAAACGCTATCAATAGTTTCGATGATAACGAATTGAGCGAGTGGAGAAATGACGGAAGAGCAAACACAGCCTGGATCACTTACCAATTGGAACGTGCCGCACGAGTGGATGAAGTTTGCCTGAAGCTGACCGGATGGCGTTTGCGCAGTTATCCGCTGGAAATCTATGCAGGTGACGAACTGATCTGGAGCGGAGAAACAGATAAAAGTCTGGGATATGTTCATTTGAAAGTAAAACCTGTATTGACCAACGAGATCACCATTCGTCTGAAAGGGGCCAGCAAAGAAGGGGATGCCTTCGGACAGATAGTTGAGGTAGCTGCTCCCGTCGCCAATGAATTGGATCTATATAAAGCTAAAGATGGAAACAAGACCAGGCACGAATTACGCATTGTGGAAATTGAGTTTAAAGAAAACTTATGGCAATAAGGTTGAATTGTTATATAAAACACTGGGTTATTATGTATATACTCCTGCTTTGCGGGAGTATATATGCTTTTTCTCAACCCTATACAGCAGAGAAACTCTCAAAAGGCTTGGTCGGAATCCCTACAGAGAAAGGAATGTACTTCAGCTGGCGCATGACGCTGGATGATGCACCCGGCTTGCAGTTCGACATCTATCGAAGCACCAATGGCGGAACAGCCATAAAACTGAATAAAGAACCCATTAGCCAGACTGCCGATTTTCTAGATGAGGGCACTGACTTCAAAGTCACTAATCGCTGGATACTGAAAGCTGATAATAGAGAAGTAGCCACCTGGACACATTCGACAGAAGAGGAACTACACCCCTATTTAAGTATTCCAATCCGGAAACCGGAAGATGGAGAAATCGCAGGCGAACATTTCTCTTATACAGCCAATGATTGCAGTATAGGAGATTTGGATGGTGACAGTGAATATGAAATCATACTGAAATGGTCACCTTCCAATTCTAAGCGTCCTCCGCAACGTGGCTTTACAGGAAATACTTACCTGGATGCGTATAAAATGGATGGAACATTGCTTTGGCGCATTGATTTGGGACCGAATATCCGTTCAGGAGCAGCCACCACCTACTTCCTTGTCTTTGACTTCGATGGAGACGGGTGTGCTGAAATCTGCTGCAAGACAGGAGACGGAACCGTGGATGGAACAGGACATACTATCGGTGATAACCAAGCAGATTGGAGAACATGGGATAAAGAGAGTCCGACTTATGGAAAGATAGTCAATGGGCCGGAATACCTGACTGTGTTTGATGGTAAAACCGGAAAAGAATTAGATACCAAAGAATACATTCCTACCCGCTATCCCATAGACGGATGGGGAGGCATCGGCGGTAACTGTGGCAACGATAATACCGGCGGACGCTCCGACCGCTTCACTGCGGGAGTCGCCTTTCTGGATGGTAAGACTCCTTCACCTGTAATGGTCAGAGGATGGTATGGACGTACTGTAGTCTGTGCATGGACATTTACTAACTCAACCTTGAAAAGCATCTGGACTTTCGATAGTGCCGCCCCCGGTATGGAAGGATATTCCGGTATGGGAAATCATAGCGTAACAATAGCCGATTTTGACGGAGACAATTATGATGAGATCTGCGTGGGGGCTATGACAGTGGACCATGATGGAAAAGGTCTCTTCACAACGGGACTGCGCCATGGAGACGCCCTGCATGCCGGACGTTTAATCCCTTCGCGCCCTGGTATACAAGTATTCGGCGTACATGAGAACGAAGGAGATAATGAGATTGTCAAGCGAACTCCCGCCGTAGCCATGTTTGACGGAGCCACCGGAGAAATCATCTGGCAAGATGGGTTAGGCAAAGACGCCGGACGCGGAGTAGCAGCCGACATCGATCCACGCTATGAAGGAGCAGAATGTTGGTGCAACATCGGTGGCTTACGAAGAGGAGATACCGGAGAATTTATCAGTGATAAGAAACCGAATTCCTGCAATTTCACAATCTATTGGGATGCCGATCCGCTGGCAGAGTTATTAGACCATGTCTCCATCAGCAAGTGGAATTGGCAAACGGAAGAAACTGAACTATTGCTGAAAGCCGAGGGAGTAGTTTCCAACAATGGCACCAAAGGGAATCCCTGCCTGTCCGGAGATATTCTGGGAGATTGGCGCGAAGAAGTCATCTGGGCTTCAGAGGACCAAACAGAACTGCGCATATACACAACAACGATACCTGCCGCCGACAGGCGCCCGACATTGATGAACGACCGTCAATATCGTCTGGCTATCGCTTGGCAAAACGTAGCATATAATCAACCACCACACACAAGTTTTTAATCATGATGAAAAGAAACAGATTCCGTACTAGTTTGTGCCTTTCATTTTTCTTTCTGTCTTTACTACCATTGAAGGCACAGGACAATCAGGTTTCCGGCTTAAATGCCCGCCAGTTTCACAAATACTGGAAAGTGGAGTCGGAATCGCCCGATTACAAAGTAACGTTCCGGGGAGATACAGCCGAAATTGTCTCCCCAAAAGGGCTGACTCTTTGGAGAAAGGAGAAGATGAGCGGCAAAGTCACCATTGAATACGATGCCTGCGTAGTCAGTGAAACGGAAAAAGACCGCCTGAGCGACTTGAACTGCTTCTGGATGGCTTCCGACCCGAAGTATCCGGACAACTTATGGAAACGCGAGAAGTGGCGCAATGGAATATTTCTGAACTGCTACTCCCTGCAACTTTATTATCTGGGATATGGCGGAAACCACAACTCCACTACACGCTTCCGTCGCTATGATGGCAATGAAGCAGGCATCACCAATCCTCAGGCCCGGCCTGCGGTCTTAAAAGAATATACCAATGTAGAGCATTTACTGAAAGCGAACCACTGGTATCATATTAAAATTACGAACGAAAATAATAGGGTTAGTTATTATATAGACGGAAAGCGTCTGGTGGATTTCAGGGATGCCAAACCACTGACTGAAGGTTGGTTTGGCTTCCGCACCACCCTATCGCGTACCCGTATTACCAACTTCCGCTACGAGTGCTCACTGCAAGAAACCTCCGTTGTGCCTTTGCAATGGATCGGCGACACTCCCGAAATGGACAAAGCGACCAGCTTCGGCGTACCTTTTGAGAAAGGCAAGATCTTTCCTGAAAGCACTTTACAGTTAACCACCGTAAATGGTGAAAACATACCGATCGACACCTGGGCGCTGGCCTACTGGCCGGATGGTTCGGTGAAATGGAGCGGAGTAGCAGGCGTTATCCCCGCCGGAACAGAGGGGGCTACACTTGAACTAGCAAAAAAGAAATCGGTAAAAAAGGTAAGAACAACAAATCCCAACGATCAAGCATCCGTTTCCGTCACCGAGACATCCCGGAATATTCTGATAGAAACAGGAGTGATTTCGGCTTACATTCCCCGCCAAGGTGAATTCCTGATAGACAGTCTGCTATATAAAGGGGTGAAGGTGGGCGAGAAAGCACGCTTGATATGCAGCACACAGAGCACGCCCGTTCTTGAAAGCACTTCGCAGGTATCTTTCAATAACTATGTGAGCGAAATGAAATCAGCGACGGTAGAGCGGTGCGGTGCTGTACGTACGCTGATAAAACTGGAGGGCGTACATAAGAATAAAAACGGACGTGAATGGCTGCCCTTTGTGGTACGTCTCTATTTCTATGGTGGAAGTGAGCAGATGAAGATGGTGCATAGTTTCCTGTTCGATGGAGACCAGAACCAGGATTTCATTCGTGCTTTAGGCGTCCGCTTCGACGTGCCTATGCGCGAAGCACTTTACAACCGCCACATAGCCTTCTCCTGTGCTGACGGCGGAGTGTGGAGCGAACCTGTACAGCCATTAGTAGGGCGTCGTGTACTGACATTGGGCGATGCAGCGAACAGGAACTCCGGCCGGGATGTGACAAATAAAAATGCCGGCAAGGATAAGGAACCCTCCCTGCAACAGCAACAGATGGAAGGGAAACGCATCCCACCTTATGAAGCTTTTGATGAAAAAAATCGCTCGCTGTTGGACAACTGGGCATCGTGGAACACCTACCGCCTGTCTCAGCTCACTGCGGATGCTTTCTCCATCCGTAAACGGGCCAATGACACGAATCCCTGGATAGGTACCTTCTCCGGCACGCGCAGTGAGGGATATGCTTTTGCCGGCGACGTCAGCGGTGGATTGGGGCTTTGCTTGCACGACTTCTGGCAGTCTTATCCTTCGGCCATCGAAATCTCCGGGACGAAGACTCCCGTAGCCACCCTTACCGCTTGGCTATGGAGCCCCGATGCCGAACCCATGGATTTGCGCCACTACGATAATGTAGCACACGATTTAAATGCCAGTTACGAGGATGTTCAGGAAGGGCTGAGTACACCTTATGGAATTGCCCGCACCACCACACTCACCCTGATCCCACAGGGAGGATATGCAGGAAAGCAGGCTTTTGCAGACCGTGCCAAGCAACTTTCGGAACCGGGTGTATTGATGCCTACCCCCGAATACCTGCACGCGCAACAAGCTTTTGGCGTCTGGAGCCTTCCGGATCGCAGTACTCCATTCCGCGACCGGGTAGAAGACCGACTGGATGCATACGTTGACTTTTACAAGAAGGCCATCGAACAGAACAAATGGTATGGTTTCTGGAACTACGGCGACGTCATGCATGCGTATGACCCTATTCGCCACACCTGGCGCTACGACATCGGAGGCTTTGCCTGGGACAATACGGAACTGGCCTCCAACATGTGGCTTTGGTATAATTTCCTGCGCACAGGGCGTGTAGACATTTGGCGCATGGCAGAGGCTATGACCCGCCACACAGCCGAGGTAGACGTCTACCACATAGGGGAGAATGCCGGATTGGGTAGTCGTCACAACGTCAGCCATTGGGGATGTGGCGCCAAAGAAGCACGCATCAGTCAGGCTGCTTGGAATCGCTTCTACTATTATCTCACTACGGACGAACGCTGCGGAGACCTCATGACCGAAGTGAAAGACGCCGAACAGAAACTCTATACCCTAGACCCTATGCGCCTGGCACAACCACGTAGCGAATATCCCTGCACCGCCCCTGCCCGCCTGCGCATTGGTCCCGACTGGCTGGCATACGCCGGAAACTGGATGACGGAATGGGAACGCACCCGCAATGTGGCTTACCGCGATAAAATCATTACCGGCATGAAGAGTATCGTCGCCCTGCCCAACCGGATTTTCACAGGCCCTAAAGCGCTTGGCTTTGACCCTGCAACCGGCATCATCAGCAGTGAGTGCGACCCCAAACTGGAAAGTACCAACCACTTAATGAGTATCATGGGCGGCTTCGAGGTGATGAATGAAATGCTCCGGATGATTGAACTACCCGAATGGAAAGATGCTTGGTTAGATTATACGATACGTTACAAACAGAAAGCATGGGAGCTAAACCGTAGCCGTTTTCGCATTTCACGTCTGATGGGCTATGCAGCTTATCAGACACGCAACCCGGAAATGGCAAAGGAGGCTTGGGCGGAATTGTTCACAAGACTGGAGCACACGCCGGCACCGCCTTTCCGCATCACAACTCTACTTCCACCCGAGGTGCCTGCCCCGCTGGACGAATGTACCAGCATCAGCACAAACGATGCCGCCCTGTGGAGTCTGGATGCTATTTACATGCAGGAAGTAATTCCCATGGACGAATGATTTGCACGATTTTCCATGTATATTGCATATTATTCTATGGAAGTATTTCGTATTAAGCCGTATTTTTGCAACTAATGAAAAACAAAATATATCATGAAAAAACCTTGTTTTAAATCCTTGACCGGCATAGCTGCCATTGCAGTGATTGCACTGGGATTATCGGGCGCCATGCCCGCCCCGAAATATAAGACTGTCACCGTTAACGCACCTTTTGCCATGGAGCCGATAAAGGAATTTATTTTCCCCAACCGTGATTTTTCCATCGCAAATTATGGAGCAGTAAAAGGAGGGAAAACTATAAATACAAAAGCTATCGCTAAGGCTATCAAGGCATGCAATCGCGCCGGTGGTGGCCGTGTAGTAATTCCCACCGGCGAGTGGCTTACAGGCCCCATACACCTGATGAGCAATGTGAACCTGCATTTATCTGACGGTGCCATACTGCGCTTCACAGACAATCCGGAAGACTATCTTCCTGCCGTGATGACGTCATGGGAAGGTATGGAATGTTACAACTACTCGCCTTTGGTGTATGCTTTCGACTGTGAAAATGTAGCCATCACCGGAACCGGGACACTGCAACCCATCATGGACACGTGGCGCAAGTGGTTTAAGCGTCCCAAGCCTCACATGGACGCATTGGCCGAACTCTACACAATGGCCTCAACGGATGTTCCGGTAGAGAAAAGACAGATGGCAAAAGGAGAAAATAATCTTCGCCCGCACCTGATACACTTCAACAGATGTAAGAACGTCTTGCTCGATCAGTTCAAGATTCGTGAAAGCCCCTTTTGGACCATACACTTGTATATGTGCGATGGCGGTATTGTTCGCAATCTGGACGTATATGCCCACGGACACAATAACGATGGCGTCGATCTGGAAATGAGCCGGAACTTCCTGATAGAAGATTGCAAGTTTGATCAGGGAGATGATGCAGTTGTCATTAAAGCCGGACGTAACCAAGATGCCTGGCGATTGGATACCCCGTGCGAGAATATTGTGATACGCAACTGCGACATCATAAAAGGACATACATTACTGGGCATCGGCAGCGAAATGTCGGGCGGCATACGCAACGTATATATGCACGATTGCGCAGCACCAGACTCCGTGTTCCGCCTCTTCTTTGCCAAGACCAATCACCGCCGGGGAGGTTTCATCGAAAACATCCACATGGAGAACGTAAAAGCAGGCAAGATGCAGCGTGTACTCGAAATTGATACGGATGTACTCTACCAATGGCGTAATCTGGTACCTACTTACGAGGAGCGCATCACCCGCATCGACGGCCTGTACATGACGAACGTGACCTGCGAACGCACTGAAGCCATCTACGATCTGAAAGGGGATGCCAAACTGCCTGCAAAGAACGTCGTTATAAAGAATGTACATGCCGATGAAGTTACGAAATTCATCAAGAACGTACATAACGTAGAGAATGTAACGGAAGAGAACGTGACGTACGGCCGCTTCCGCAACGCGGCGAATGCTCCGGCTTATGATTATTCAAAGCTACAAAAGGAAAAGTTGGGTCGTGGTGTAGTAGCCATCCGTGAGAACCCGTCAGAAGTAGCTGTTTCCTGGAGATACCTCTCGTCCGACCCCGAGAATACAGCGTTCAACCTCTATCGGGACGGAAAGAAGATAGCCGAAGTACCTGCTACTACGGGAACTTTCTACCGGGATGCCTATAAAGGAAAGAAAGCAACTACGTACACCGTGCGGCCCGTTGTAAACGGCGTGGAAACAGGACATATCGAGGGCAACTATACACTGCCGGCGAAGGCACCCATAGGATACATCAATATTCCGCTGGACCGTCCGGCGGATGGGGTCACCCCTTCGGGACAAGCATTCACCTATATACCCAATGACGCTTCTATTGGTGATGTCGATGGGGATGGAGAATATGAGATTATTCTGAAATGGGATCCCTCGAACGCACATGATAATGCCCATGATGGCTATACTGGAAATGTCCTCTTCGATTGCTATCGATTGACAGGTGAACGCCTCTGGCATATTGATATGGGACACAATGTCCGTGCAGGTGCACACTACACTCAATTCATGGTATATGATTTTGATGGCGACGGCTGTGCAGAGATCATCATGAAGACTTCTGACGGAACCATCGACGGACAAGGTAAAGTGATCGGGGATGCCGCGGCCGACTATCGCGAACCGGGTACCCCTGCCAATCAAGGTCGCATCCTGAAGGGTAATGAATACCTCACCGTCTTCAATGGACGCACAGGTGCCGCCATGCAGACTATCGATTATGTTCCTGCACGCGGAAATCTGGCAGATTGGGGAGATAATCGCGCCAACCGAAGCGACCGTTTTCTGGCTGCCGTTGCCTATCTGGATGGCATCCATCCCAGTGTAGTGATGTGCCGCGGATATTACACCCGTACTGTACTTGCAGCTTTCGATTGGGATGGAAAAGAACTGAAACAACGTTGGATATTCGACAGTAACACCCCAGAATACAAAGCTTATGCAGGACAAGGCAATCATAACCTCCGTGTAGCAGATGTAGATGGGGATGGATGTGACGAAATTATATATGGTTCCTGCGCCATCGATAATAATGGTAAAGGGCTTTACTCTACCGGAATGGGACACGGAGATGCCATGCATCTGACGAAGTTCTCGCCCGATATGCCCGGACTTCAGGTTTGGGATTGCCATGAAAATAAGCGCGACGGTTCCAGCTTCCGCGATGCAGCAACAGGAAAAGTATTCTTTCAGGTGAAAAGCGGAATAGACGTAGGCCGTTGTATGGCTGCCGACATCGACCCGACGAACCCCGGCGTGGAAATGTGGTCTTGGGAATCAAAAGGACTACGCAATATCAAGGGAGAAGTAGTCAATCCCGATATCAAAACATTCTCTGTCAATATGGCTGTGTGGTGGGACGGCGATTTACTCCGTGAGTTGCTGAACAAGAATGTGGTATCCAAGTACGATTGGGAAGCCGGCGTCTGCAAACCGCTCGTCACATTCGAAGGTGCTGTATCGAACAACGGAACCAAAGCAACTCCCTGCCTGCAAGGCGATATTCTGGGTGACTGGCGCGAAGAAGTATTGCTACGCACAGAAGACAATACGGCACTACGCCTCTATGTATCACCCATAGCAACTGATTACCGTTTCCACACTTTCCTGGAAGATCCGGTTTACAGGATCAGTATTGCTACACAAAACGTAGCATACAACCAACCGACACAACCCGGTTTCTATTTCGGACCTGATCTGAAAGGAAGTTTCAGAGGATATGAATTTAAATAGTAATTATATAATGTAGTATTTAAAAGTATGAACATAAAGACATTCTGCCTGACAGGCACCTTGCTGTTACTCAGCATCAGCACTTATGCCCAGAAAAAGAAGGAAGCAATAAATGACTCCAACACCCCGCTGCACCTGTTGCAACCAGAGTATAAAGTACCCTATAAAGCTCTTTCTACTACTGAAGTAAAAACTGATATCGACCGTATTCTCCGTTATTTGGAAAAGACTACTCATACCCGTGTGGTCAGTGAGAAGACCGGAAAAGTAATCACTGATTATAGTAACTTGCCTGCCGACGCCCAATTGGAACGCGGCGCCTTCCGCCTGGCCAGTTATGAATGGGGAGTTACTTATTCGGCCATGATGGCAGCTGCCGAAGCCACCGGAGACGCAGCTTACATGAAATATGTTACTGATCGCTTCAAGTTTCTCGCCGAAGTGGCTCCGCATTTTCGTAATCTGCTCGAAAAGAATGGTACTACCGACCCACAAATGAAGCAAATCCTGACACCTCATGCGCTTGATGATGCCGGTGCCGTATGTGCTGCTATGATTAAGGCACAATTACAGGATAAATCTCTCAATCTCTATCCTTTGATAAATAATTATCTCGATTTCATTCTAAACAAAGAATATCGCCTTGCCGACGGAACCTTTGCCCGCATCCGTCCACAGCTCAACACGCTTTGGCTGGATGATATGTTCATGGGCGTTCCTCCCATAGCCTGGTACTCTCGTATGGCAGATAAAGAACAGTCCAAATATCTGGCCGAAGCCGTTCGCCAAATCTTCCAATTTGCCGAGCGTATGTGGGTACCCGAGAAGAAACTCTTCCGTCACGGTTGGGTAGAAGGTATGGGGGATCATCCTGCCTTCTTCTGGGGACGTGCCAACGGTTGGGCGCTGCTCACCATGACCGAAGTACTGGACGTAATGCCGACCGACCATCCCCAGCGTGAAAAGCTCATGAACCTCTTTCGTGAACACGTCCGTGGGCTGGCTGCTCTTCAAAGTGGCGAAGGATTCTGGCATCAACTGTTAGATCGTAACGATTCTTATCTGGAAACTTCAGCAACTGCTATCTATGTCTATTGCATCTCCCATGCCATCAACCAAGGTTGGCTCGACGCAATGGCTTACGGTCCCGTAGCGCAACTTGGCTGGCATGCAGTCTCCACACAGATCAATGCAGAAGGACAGGTAGAAGGTACCTGTGTGGGTACCGGAATGGCATTCGATCCTGCATTCTACTATTACCGCCCGGTCAATGTGTATGCCGCACACGGCTATGGTCCTGTAATCTGGGCAGGGGCTGAAATGATCAACCTGTTGAATAAACAGCATCCTAAAATGAACGACAGTGCCATTCAGTATTACCATACTGAACAGAAGACTACCGCACCGATCTTCAGTGTTAGTAAACCCGATTAACCCTCAATGAATAATATATTATGAAAAGAGAAGCATTTAAAATGTTCCTGAAGCCCGGCTTCGAAAAGGAATACGAGAAAAGACATGCAGCCATCTGGCCCGAACTGAAAAAGATGTTATCCGACGGCGGAGTATACGACTACTCCATCTATTGGGACCGCGACACCAACATCCTCTTTGCCTGCCAGAAGACGCGGGGTGAAGAATCCTCCCAAGATATGGGTACCAATCCCATTGTACAAAAATGGTGGGATTACATGGCGGACATCATGGAAGTAAATCCGGATAATTCTCCGGTAACCATACCCTTGCCCGAGGTATTCCACATGGAATAAACCTTAAAAGTGCATTGAAGTTAGTCTTCAATGCGCTTTTTTCCTTATTTTTGTTACGTACTAAAATCTATGAAATATGAAAAAGCACTTATTGCTTGCATGCCTATATCTATTATTCTTCATTCTTAACACCTCAGCCTCTGTCGAAGTACGTTCTACCCATATGACTACTGCCGACGGGCTTGCCAACAATTCCGTCTGCTATGTATTCCAGGATAGTAAAGGGTTTATTTGGATGGGAACCCTGAACGGACTCAGTCGTTACGACGGCAACACTTTCGTTACTCTTCTGCCCGAAGGCGACACCCAGCCCGGCCGCCTCTCCCTCTCCTCCAACCACGTCCGCTCCATCAGCGAAGACTGCAACGGCTTCCTGTGGCTCGAAACCTCCGGCGAATTCTTCAACTGCTATGACCTGAAAACAGAACGCTTTGTCGACTTCACCGGCCGCGGCGAACACCGCCAACACTACGACCGCAAGGCTGAAGCTCCCAATGGAGATATATGGTTGTGGAACAGTCGCAACGGCTGCCGCCTCATCACCTACCACAATGGTGCGTTTTCATCCGTTGCTTACAAGAAATCCAATGGTAATCTGCCTTCGGACAGCGTGGCCTATGTATACCCCGACCCACAGGGAAACATCTGGATAGGTACCGATCACGGTGTGGTCCTGGTCAGCGGTACACAAACCGTCATTATCAATAACGGCAATGCCTTTGCCGCACAATCCTTCGGAAAAGACGTCTTTTTCCTCTCCACCGATGGCATCATCAGCCGGAAGAGCGGTACTGCACCCACTACAACCGTCGCCCACCTGCCACGTAGCGAGGGAGGGATCACCCTGTACGGCACACTCCGCCTACAAAACGAGTGGGTCATCTTCACCTCCACCGGAGGCTATCTATTCAACATGAAAAACAATCACGTCAGCCGCCACCCTGAACTCGACATCCATAACGGCAATGTGCTGACGGATAATCGAGGCGACTTCTGGATATATAACAACACCGGCCAAGTATGGTACGTCAACGCCACCACTCACGCCGTTAAAACCTTCCGCCTCTCCCCTCCCGATAAGCTGAACTATGTGGACATGGAACGTTACCACATCGTACACGACTCCCGAGGCATTATCTGGATCTCCACCTACGGCAATGGACTCTTCACCTACAACACTACCACAGAAGAACTCCAGCACTTCGACTTCCAGATCGACGGCTTCAGCCACATCAGCTCCAACTATCTGCAATACATCATGGAAGACAGTTCCGGCGCCATCTGGGTCAGTTCCGAATACGCCGGCATCGCCCGTCTCACCATCCTGAACGAAGGCATCAAACGTATATACCCCGAAGCCATCTCCATGTCCGACCGTTCCAATACCGTCCGCATGATTACCCGCCTCAAGAACGATGACATCTGTATCGGTACCCGTGGTGGTGGCGTCTATACCTACGACCCACTAATCAACACACTGAAAAAAGAAGTTCACTACAACTCCAACATCTACGCTATGGCCGAAGATAATGATGGAACCCTATGGATGGGAAGCCGCGGTGAAGGCCTCTGCATTGGCGGACAATGGTATATCAACCATCCTTATGATGCTTCTTCCATCAGCAACAACCATATCTTTACTCTTTACTGCGACCAAAAAGGTCGTATGTGGGTAGGCACCTTTGGTGGCGGACTGGATTTGGCCATCAAGGAGAACGACCGATACACCTTCCGCCACTTCTTCAACAAAACCTTCGGACAGCGCCGCACGCGCGCCATCATCGAAGACTCGAACGGCTGGATATGGGTGGGAAACAGTGACGGAGTCTACGTCTTCTCTCCCGATTCCCTGCAAACCAACCCGCAGAACTACCTGACTTACAATTACAACAACGGAAAGTTGCGCAGCAACGAAATCAAGTGCATCTACCAGGACACTCGGGGGCGGATATGGATTGGTTCCTCTGGTGGTGGTCTCAGCATGTGTATCCCCAGTACCGACTACCGTAACCTCACCTTCAAGCACTACGGCACCAGCAACGGCCTCGTCAACGACATGGTCCAAGCCATCGCCGAAGACAAGCAAGGCAACCTCTGGATTGCCACCGAATACGGTATCTCGCGCTTCAACCCCGAAACGCAAGTCTTCGATAACTACTTCTTCTCAGCCTACACGCTTGGTAATGTCTACAGCGACAATAGCTCGTACGTCAGCAAAAATGGCAGCCTGCTGTTCGGCACCAACTACGGTTTGTTGGTCATCAACCCCGAACAAATGGGAAACAATTCGGTACTCAACTCCTCAATTACCTTTACCAACCTTCAGGTGAACGGAATATCCATGCGCCCCGGTGATCCCGACTCCCCCCTCTCCAGCGCCATGATGTACACCGACGAAATCGAACTGAAGTATTTCCAGAGATCATTCGTCATCGACTTCACTACGTTCGATTACTCAAAGACCAACAGCTATACCTACACCTACCGGCTGGAGAACTATGATAAAGAGTGGAGCAAACCCTCGCCTCTCAGTTTTGCATCCTACAAAAACCTGCCACCGGGTAAATACAGCTTGCACGTGAAAGTTTGCAATGCCACCGGCATCTTGGGCGATCAGGAAGCCGTTCTGAAAATTATCATCACTCCCCCCTTCTGGAAAACTACTTGGGCATTCCTCATCTATGCCCTATTGTTGACAGTCATGCTGTACATCACCTATAGACTGATACGTAACTTCAATCTCCTGCGTAATAAAGTACAGGTAGAAAAGCAACTGACTGAATATAAACTCGTATTCTTCACAAACATTTCACACGAATTCCGTACTCCCCTAACTCTGATTCAGGGAGCACTGGAGAAGATACAGAGTATAGACAAGGTACCCAAGGAAATGGTCAACTCGCTAAAGGTTATGAACAAGAGTACCCAGCGCATGCTCCGTCTCATCAACCAATTGCTGGAATTTCGGAAGATGCAGAACAACAAGCTCGCCCTCTCCCTGGAAGAAACAGACGTTATGGGCTTCCTGCACGAAATATTCCTAAGCTTCAAAGACACCGCCACATCCAAGAACATGGATTTTCGTTTCCAGCCCTCAGCTGCTTCCTACAAGATGTTCATTGACAAAGGGAATCTGGACAAAGTGGTCTATAACCTCCTATCCAATGCCTTCAAATACACCCCGAGCAACGGGAAAGTCACCCTTGCTGCTATCGTTGATGAAGACAGGAAATGCTTGGAAATCTCTGTAGCAGACACAGGTATCGGCATCGCCAAAGAGAAACGGGGAGAACTCTTCAAACGCTTTATGCAAAGTAATTTTTCAAGCAATAGTACAGGCATAGGACTACACTTGACACACGAACTTGTCAATGTCCATAAAGGGAATATCAATTATGATGAGAACCAGGGAGGAGGATCAGTTTTCACTGTTTCACTCCCCATTGACATCAGTGTATATGAAGAAAAAGATTTTTTGATTCCTCACAATGCCTTTCTGGAAGAGAAAGCATATAAACCGGAAAGTAATGAAGAAGAAAATATTCTGGAAGTAAACGTTGCAAAGGAAAAAGAGCCTTCGAATCAATATAAACTGCTCATTATAGAGGATGATAATGATGTACGCGAATTCCTGAAAGAAGAATTTAAACCTTATTTTGAGGTTGTTACTGAAGAGGACGGACTTTCAGGTCTTGAGCGCGCCCGCACATACGACGCCGACCTCATCATCTGCGATGTACTGATGCCAGGTCTCACCGGCTTCGAAGTTACCCAGAAGCTTAAAAATGATTTCGATACCAGTCACATTCCTATCATATTATTGACAGCTATGAGCTCGGCAGAAAATCATCTGAAAGGTGTGGAAAGCGGAGCAGATGCATATATTACCAAACCGTTTAGCCCTAAATTATTGCTGGCAAGGGCATTCCAACTAATAAAGCAACGTGAAAAGTTGCGAAAGAAATTTTCGGATGATCCGGGAATGATTACGCCTGCCATCTGCACATCGGAGAAAGATAAACAATTTGCCGATAAGCTTCAAACTATTCTGGAAGAACAGATTGGTAACAGTGAATTCGCTGTAGATGACCTGGCTTCAGTAATGGGGCTGGGACGTTCAACCTTCTATCGCAAGGTACGTGGAATAACCGGTTATTCCCCCAATGAATACATGCGCATCATCCGCATGAAAAAAGCTGCTGAACTTTTACTTGAAAATCGTTATACAGTGGCAGAGGTATCTTATAAGATAGGTATCGAAGACCCATTCTATTTCAGCAAATGCTTCAAGAAACAGTTCGGAGTATCTCCATCCGTATATTTACGTGGTAAGAACAACCCGGAAGAAAAAGAGGTTGATGACAAAGAAGAAGAGACGTTCGAACAAGAGTGAATACAGAAAAGCCCGGAATTTAAAACTTTCCGGGCTTTTCCATATTAGAAAATTTCTAAATATAAAGAGGATATTTACCAATCATTATTTTCATTCCCAACAAGACCATTTTTTGCAGCTTCTTCTATTTTATCCATGATAACATTTGAATAAGCGTGTGTCATAACAAGTGCTTTAGAAGAACTTTTTTTAGCCTTATATTCATCTTTTTTTTGAAATGGAAAACACTTTTCTATAGCCCACATTTCAACTGATTTCGTAGGTTGTGTACCCCCTATTGCTCCCATTATGCCTCCACCAATATACTTACTAACATCATAATTTTGTACGGTATAAGTTACACGGATTTTGCCATCCTTAATATCTACTCTGATAATAGGGTGTATACTGATAACATAAGAATTCATACCACCTGCATGAGCTGCAATACCTCCTATAAACCCTTTACCAATAATTACACCGGATTCTTTATCATTTAGCTGAATAACTGCATCAGCATCATTGAATGTGGCAGTAAACCAATAATTCAATGCAACATAAAGCTGATCTTTAGTTTGTTCCCCACAGTCAATAACCTGCGTATAAGTTAATGAATTATTTTTATCCAATGAAATCCCCGCTCCCAGATTCTCAGCCGCCTCAGTCCATTTATCTCCATACTTCTCAACTGCATACTTCTCAAGTTCTTCAGCACGCATAATTTGAGCACTTGCACATACTGCCATAATACATACCAGCGTGCTTACAAAAAATCTTTTCATATTATTAAAACATGCATCGTAAGTTCATCAATGCCTTTATGATAAAATAGTATTGGCGCATTAAAGAATGTGTGAACCTATTAGTTCAATTCACTAAAATTTAAAGTCGAGTTTTATCATTTTGGAACGGGACTAAACACTTCCTTATATGTGTCTGTTGTGTTGTACAACTGTGCAAAGATAAGGAGTTTTCTGTAAAGTTTTAATTTTTGTAGACTTTTTCTTTAAAAAAAACGTAAAACATACAAAATAGCCCCGACTATTATAAAGTCAGGGCTATCTCAAAATTATATAAAAAACTTTTTATTCCCACTCAATTATCATAAACCATTAATTTACAATAATTTATATTTTATTTAAAAATATAGGGTATACTTTCAGGGTACATTTTTCAAAAAATGGTTGATATTATATATCAATGAAATAGCCCTGAAATGTAACTTATAAATCATCTGATTTTTAAGTTGATGTAGCAAAGGTATAAAAAAAGAGTAATCCAAACAAGGACTACTCCATTAAAAAGATAATGAATAAATGAGGTATCGCCATACCTCGTTTAATACTTAAAGAATCAGTATATATAACCTTGAAAGCACAAAACTTCTTTTTAGCCATATATCAATAAATATCACAAAGTTCCATTTTATTTATTATTTCCTTTGACAATCCCCAAATACTATCCTTACTTATTATACTATAAGTAACCAACTCCTGATTATCTTCCAAGTCAATATGTTCTTTCACCGAATTTATATCATTTTCAGGTATAACGTATTCAGACATTTCAGGTGTGTTTTCATCTTCGCTACAAGCCATAAAAAGCACAGCAAACAATGCGGTTAGTAAAAGTACTTTTTTCATAATATCCTATTTTTTAGTATTTACTTTATATGGTTTCAAATTAAAATCCTCCACTTCCACTGAAATCTTATATTCCATCTTGGGATTCAAGTTCACAATGTTGCTTCCCGTATTCAGTTCTATGTCACTGACCTTTCTTCCGTCTTGGAAGCATGAAACAACTCCCGTTTCCGTTGCATCATCCTTTATATTGATGATTAACTTTCCCTTATCCAAACGAATGTCAATGGGATTGGGTGACACATAACCAAAGTATGTCAGGTTCTTAGATACCCCCCACTGTTTGTCATACTTATAATTCAAATAATATTTCCTGCTTGGTGCAACAATCTTTGCATCCTTAAACTTCATACCAAATGAATTTTCCGCAATCTTCGGTTGTATTGACGAGGTTACAATAATGCTGTCAAGATTGGTGTTTATCGGTCTGTACTTAATGATGTCAGAATTGAAAGCATTCTCACCAATGGATTCAAGATTTTCAGGAAGATAAATTCTTGTTGATATGGTATTGACAAACGCATTATCCTTAATTGTTTTAAGGTTCTGCAAGTTGGATAAGTAGATATATCCATCATATTCATCGTCCCAAAAACGTGGATTGGGTGAATGAAATGATTCATCCCACTGTTCTTGTGAATCCAAATAAATGTCAATGATGTTAGCAAAAGCATACTCACCAATTGAAATTATATTCTTTGGTAAGATGATTGTACTATATTGTGGCTTTTTATTCAATTTCTTGTTGTTGTAACTTTTATCAAAGGCATAAGGTGGTATTTCATTATCAGGATATTCATAATATCCGTTTATTGTACCATTTCCCCCCTTATAAGCACGAATTTCAATATTGTCACGCATTCTAACACTATGCAGGTTTGGAAGACTATCACGCATGAATTTAAAGTCCTCTGCTGTTAGGAATGTATGATGCCAAGTACCATCTTCGGGATTCTGCCAATCACTATAACTAATGATTAATATAGATTTTTTCCATGTTTCATAATTGGGTTCAACTCCATATAATTCCCAGCATTCATCATTAGGGTCATACCAAGTTTGAACCTTATATTGAAGTGATTCGTGTGGGTATTTTTCGCCACTCATAAGCATAGCAGTGCCAAATTGTGAATCACCAAAATCAAATGCTTCATCTCCTTTTGTATTATTATTCAACCCTCTTGTACTAACATTGTCAATCTTGTATGTCTCAATCTTCATGGATGAAGTTTGCGCATTTACCAATGGAAAAACAAACATTCCAAAAAGCAACGTAAAAAGCAGTTTCTTAATCATATAATATTAATTTAAAAGTTATATATTATCTATTGTTGTGAGTACATTTTGTACCACATTATATATTACATTTTATCAATATACATACTCTAATGTAAGTGTTCTGTAAATGTAATTATGTTCTTTACCTGCAATTAGATGAATATATCTAACTTTCTTGATTAAACTTCCATCTAATTCATATTCATAATGCGGACTTATGGTACTACTACCATATCCCGAACCATCTTTACTCCCCTTCAACGCCTTTGTTGTATTTAATCCAAACCATTCTGTAAACCCAATATTTTCATCCTTGTATGTTTTACCCGTACCTCCTAATTTGAGGAAATTTATATTCAAATTGGTATTATTTACGATTTCCGATTCCGTATAATATTCCAAATCGTCACTCCAATTTCCCCCTCCTTCCATTCTTTCCGACACTATATTTCTTTTTCTCCAAGTAAGCATCATTATTTCATTGTCACCAATGCTGTTTGTCCCTCTATGAATTGCTTGTAATTCTCCATTACGATATACATAGTTAGTTGTTTCGCAAAAGCCATCATCACCATACGCTTCTTTTTTAACCACAAAAAATCTATTAAAGGATTTTTGTTCTAAACTATAATATGTTTTCTCCAACCAACACAAGGGTTTATTTTTATTGGTATCAAACACTTTTCCATTTTTATACCCAATATAGTATATATACTTTTCATCAGAATATTTCCCACTACGGAATGTATAGACATGAACATATTTATCATTTCCATGATAACCGCTTCGTGTTACTTTCACCAAATCGTTTGAACCGTCATACTCAAAATCAAGTTTATAAGAAAAGTCTCGTCCACCATAAGATTCAACGATGGCAGACTTTACCATATACTCACCTCTGTTATTCGTTCTTTGAGCAAATACGCATGCACTAACATTTATCAAGACAAGTGTAATTAAAATATTTTTCATATTCCTATATTTTTAAGCACTCATTAATGGCTATCGTTTATTATTTCATTTGAAACCTGTTTCAAATTGACAGACAGTGAATTATCACCAACCCTTCCATATCCTTTTAAGCGTTCAGGAGAAGAAAAAGAAAGTTCAAATACAATTTTCTCATTTTGATTCTCGCCAACTAACTGTAATGATTTCTCGGAGATTAATTGTCCTACCAAATCTAATACCGTACCATACTTTACATTTTGATATTCACCATTTATCACACCATTTGGTAAAACGCCAAAATCCACCTTTATAGGAAAACCTTTCATATCGCCCTCATAGCGATAAAAATATCCTTCTGATAATCCCACACTTCCACTTCTCCGCTTTATTGGGGGATTTTCTTCTTCATCAACAGTCCTTTTAGTACCACCCAAATCTACTAATTTATCACCGTCATATTTGAAGATATGGCTATCTTTCACAGCAATTCTTTTTCCGTCATTCATTCTTTTCATATATTCAATTCGGTGGGCATGTATTTCTCCATTGTCTATATTATCAACAAAGAACATGGTATATAATTTTGTTGCAACAGCAAGTTCGTAAGTTTTACCATTATTCAGAAAACAAAATATATAAGACTTATCTTCATTATCATTGTTGGATATTTCCTTTGCACTCGCAGTAACATACGCATTAACTATCGCATCATCTATACCGTCACCATCTAAATCTCCAATAAAGATATTATACCCTTCACTGCACGTTTCTAACGGAATAAATTCCCTATCATCTTTGTAGTGTTTCCAATGTTGCAGAAATACTTCTTTTATATCCGCTTCTGTCATTTTTTTTATTGTTTCTGTACGCTTAAGGGGGATTTCCCGTTTAAATGTGTCACGCTGTTCGCTATTGGTCTGTTGTATGCTCGTGACGCTTTCTTTACTTTTATCTTGACGATTACCAATATTATATCCAACATACACAATAAATAGGATAGTAAGAACCGCAGCAACACCCCAATATACTCTTTTGCCATTTTTAAAAATTGAAACATTGGGTATTTGCTCGTATTTCTCTGTTTCATTCTTGGGTGAAGAATTTACCGTATGTGCATCCTCATTAGTCGGTGTGCCGCACATGGGACACGCCTCCGACATGGGAGACATTTGGCAACCACACTTTTTACATATAATATATTCCACTTCCTATTTAATTTTAATTGAGACCTTGTTAGTAATTAACAGAATGATACTTTGTGCTGTAAGAGACAACACTATAACCAATAGAAACCAATTATTTTCAAAAGTTTTTGAAGAGAACAACGATAATACAAACTCTATACCTCCCAACATGGAAAATAGTACATACAACGATATTTTAAAACCATCTTTTAGTATTATCACATTCAAACTAAATAATAACGCAGTAGTAGCGACTATAACCAAACTACTGACAAACAAGTTGAACACTTCATAAGATGAAAGTATCAAGCCAAACAGCAGATTGGCAACTAAAAGGATGATTCCTATTACTATTATAATCTGTTTCATAGCCGATAAAATTACATGGTTGGTAACTTGGGAGGTAATTCATTGAAGAAAGATGAAAATTCAGGAAGTTGGGAAATAAAGCCCCAATTAGCCATCCCCTTTTTCCAAATTAAAGTATTTCCCTGAATTGTCCCGTTCTCAATATTCACTTTAATGGTATTGAAATCAAAAGCCCCTTGTTGCTGCCCATTGACCGCAATATAATATTCTTGGACGGGTAATGGGGGAGGTACTGTTAATGACGGAGGATTAACATTCATTGTATTCATTGCCATGTTGCCGACTTGATTACCTATATTTAATCCCATCCCAATCCCAACACCTGAACTAACAAGCCCACCCCCTTCATTGGAAGCCGCATTCTCTAAAACATTGAAGCTACGCTCCATTTGATACACGTCTTTTCCCGTTATTTTCAAACGTGCTGCCAAATCTTTTGCTTCCTTCAAACGGATAAAGCTTGGGTCATTCTCCTGAACATTAATCCCTATTACATTGAAACTTTCAAGTTTAAGTCCATACTTCTCAAATTCAACGCCAATGCGTTGTTGGCAAAATTCAGAAATGTTGCTTATGTGTGAATTTATGTTAATTGCCGATATTCCATCTTGGGACAACTTATCTGAAACAATATTTGTCAGCTTAGACATTATAATTCCCCGAAAATAATTGGTAAGTTTTTCCACTGTGAACGAAGTCATATTGCTTACCAAACTCTCCAAGAATTGCCGTGGGCTGACAACTTTAAATCCATACTGCCCAAATGCCCTTATTGGCACGATAATCCCATATTTAGGGTCTTCAATTTGTATTGGGCTTGCTGTACCCCATTTGCAATCAAGAATGGCTATCTGATTGATAAACCAAACCTCCGCTTTGAAAGGTGTCTGTCCATTGAAGGGAAGATTTATCAGCTTACCCAATAACGGAATGTTCTCTGTTTTTAAAGTGTATGTACCACAAATAAACTCATCCAAAATCACACCGCCTTTCACAAAAAAGGCTGTTTGTGTTGGATATACAACTAATTGTGAACCCAATCGCAAATTTTCTGACGGAAACTTGTACACAAGCTCCTTGTCATTCACTTCACATTTGATTACATCTATAAGATTCATATTTTATATCTCCTTATTACTAATGCTTTCCAAATACAACCTGCGGGAACGGCTAACAAACAGAGTATAAGAGCCAAAACAAATTTATTTGAGAAAAATCCAAATGAACTAATAAAAAAAATAGCACCCAAAAGGCACAAAACCGACCAAAAAACAGACCAACCATTAAATATTTTAGGAGAACCTTTTTCTACAATCCTATCACCATCCATTTTTATTGTAAAGAAGTGGTTTACACCTATATCTTCCATCCCATAATAGAGGTCAAATTTACCTGTACCTTTAGATTCTATTCTATCATATCGGCAAGGTGCAATTTCTTCCCCTGTCAATTTAAACAACCCCCAATTCTCTCCATTACCCAACTTTATTCCTGCCTTTATCCAATTACTTTCCATAATAACTTTATCATAGACACATGGTAAGATTTCCGTTTTACTCTCTATGTTATATACTCCATTCTTCCCTTCTTTGCTGACAATTACATTAGGGAGAAAATCAGAAACAAACGAATATATACGTGGTAATACTTCTTGGTAGGTATTCATATCATACAATCCTGATACAAACGACTCTCCATCCATCTTGGTAAAAGTTATATACCGTTCTCCGTTTCCACATGTACGGATAAAAAAATGAATACAAGGATAAATTTCACGCCCACTTACATCAAATACTCCATATTTACCGTCTTTAGCAACTTCTATATACTTGTCATATTGTAGAGTTTTATCTTTACAAAACAGTGGTATAATTCCTCGTTCATCGTAAATACATGGGAGTATTTCTACTCCATTGGAGTTTATAATCCCCCATTTTCCCTTCAATTTCACCTTAATTAACCCCTTGGGATTGTATACCGCACGCCCAATCTCTTCATATCCTATATCCCTTATATCATCAAATTGGAAATCAATAAGAAATTTGCAATCATCATTCAGTAAAGCCCATTTTCCTTTTCTACAAATGGCAAATAGTCCTTCTATTCTAATTGTACTAACAATATTGTCGTATTCCAACCCAACTCGTAAATCACCATTCCTATCAATAAGCCCAAATCTTTGTCCTATTGAAACAATAGCAAGTTTTCCATGATACTCACCAACAGTCTGATACTTGGATATTTTTTCTGCATATTGTTCGCCTGAAATAGTTTTCTTTTCCGTTTTCGGGAAGCCTTTTTCAAGCATTGGAGTAGATAACTGTATAACTGAACCACAATATTCACATATAGAGCCAACGCTCCCCAATCCACCACAAAAGGGGCAAGCAATTTTTTCTTGTGCCATAATATTCGCAAGAATCTGTTTCCTGTAGGCTCAAAAGGAAGGATTATAAAAAAGAAGTGTGAGCCTGAATAGACTTATCCCCAACCTTTGATTGGCTCTCGACTGCCGTGTAACAAATTGAGTAATAAGAAAAACAGCTCACACCTTTGGCTGTATATGTTGTTTGAAAACATATATAACAAACCAAAGGAAGAACGTTCTTTATTATTCCATGTTACACAAAGATGAGGTGTCGAGATTCATCAAAGTGGAATAAAGCTAAAACGCTTCCTATAAATTATATGTCTGTCATTGCGATGCAATGACAATGCAAATATATTAATAAAAAGCGAACTTAGCAACGTTCTGTGAGCTGTTTATAAGGCAAATATATATTAAAAGGTCAAGCAATCATAGGTTTGGAGCAATTCTTCTGTACGTAAACCTAAATATCTTTTGGTAATGGCTACGGAACTGTGATTAAATAACTCCATCAACTTTATTAAGGCAAGTTCCGCACTCTCGCCATTCATGTTATAAACTTGTCGTCCAAAAGTCTTACGCAAACTGTGACAACTGAAATTTTTGATTGACAAGCCGTATTTTGTTTTTACCTCTTTCAAAATCACATTGATACGCTGTACTGTGAATACAGTCCCCTTCTGACTGACAAGTATAGGAGCATCTACGCCAATGGGGTGAATTTGTTCGTAACAGTCCGAAATATGCCTTTTCAATTGTGGGTTAATCCGTATGGTTCTACTTTTTCCCGTTTTCTTCTCAATAATGCAAAATTCATCCACATACAAAATTTGCTTCCAACGCAAAGCCAATATATCAGAGACCCTCAACCCCCAAAAACAACCAATCGAAACGAACAAAGACATTTGAAATTTGCCATCCCGATATAGGGTGCGGATTAAATTCATTGCTTCTTTCCATTCTAAATAATCACTTGTTGTTTGACTGTATTTTAAGCTCATAAATGTTCAATTTTGTTGGTTATCAAATAAAAGTGAACATCATATCAATACCTCAAAATAACAAAATTATTTAAGTTATTGGTATTCAATACAATATTCACTTTGTGCATTAGTGAATATTAAAATACCGCTATTAAGTTCTCCCAACGGAACGAACGCCAACCACATTTTTCCAAATCAAAGTATGCAGTAGTAGCATAACTTTCACGACTTTCACCCCAACCGCAAACTTTATCTTTCACAAAATCGGGATTAGTTGTACCAAATGCAATACGAACTTCACCATTACTTTTTAAGTAGGCGAATTTTACGATTTTGCCACTTTTCAACTTGTTTTTCAGTTGTTCAATCAAAATTGCCTTTGAAATCCCATCTATTTCACGTGCATTTGTGCGCACTGTAACAACTCTCGCTCTTGTCGCTGTAATACCGTTTAAAATTATTGCTTGCATATTTTTATTATTTATCGGTTAATATTCTACAATCAATCACCACAATAGAAACCATTGCCACGACCATAGCCCATAGCATAAGAAACTGCATCAGAAGACAAACCTTCAAACTCTTTTTTGTTAGGCTTCTCGTTTTTACGGGTGTTGTGCGCTGCCCAACTTGCGGCAATCATAGCATCAAGTCTTGCTGCTTTTTCTTCGCGAACTTTGACCGCATCCCGTTCCCAACTCCAAGCAGCTTTCAAACACTCCGACCAAGAACGTCCCCTGCGTTGGAAATCGTTTTTATAAATTCTGTGTGCATCCTTCATCACTTGTCTTTTATCGTATCGGTTCATATTATTGTAGTGTTATTGATTTCTTATTGTATTGCAAATGTAGTGCTTTTAATATACATACACAAATAAAATCGTATATTTTTAGAGCTACATTAAATTATTTTATGTATATCCATCAATATACATATTAATAATAAACGTATATTTGTATTTATAATATAAATGAATACTTATGGCACTACGAATTAAAGAGATTATCAAAGAAAAAGGTATGACCGTTCAAACATTAGCGGATAAAATGGGGATTAATCGTGTTGGATTAAGCAACCATATTAATGGCAATCCATCTGTTGCAGTATTGGAAAAGATTGCTGCTGCATTGGAAGTACCGATACAAGAATTATTTGAACAAGAAAAGAATGAAAATATTAATGGATATATTGAGATTGGGAGTGAAATTTTTAAAGTCACTTCCTTTCAGGACATGGAAAATCTGCTTACTCGTTACAAACAGCCTGCAAAATGAAAAAAAAATCATATAGCCAACTGTTTCATGTCTATGTACAATGGTGCGAAATACGATTTATATAATTGATATTCAATGATATAATGCGTATAATTGATTTTGTATGCTTATTACCATACTTGCTTAAAAGGTGAATAAAAATGCAATAAATAACACGAAAATATGGGAAAGTTACCAATGAAGCAACTTATATATACTTTCAAGGATATAAGCATTGATGCAATAATTGAGAAACATATAGAGTTGTTGAAAAACCAAAATCAACCTCAACGAACTATTACTAACTTCAATGAGGTCACTTGTGACAGTAGTTTTATCGCCAAAATCGAAACTGTCGAGGGAGCAAACAAATCATTGCCAAGAAAGCAAATATTATATAAGAAATATGCGTTCCTTATTCATCGGTTTATTCAACGGTGTAAATCCAATAAAGAAGGAAACTTCACCCGCTTTAATTCCAAAATATTGCAAACTGTATTAGGACATGTTTATATTGACATGTTGAACACATTGGAGGTGTTGGGTATTATAAAAGTATCAAGTAGTTATATACCATCTATTCAGGCTCGTTTAATAGAACTTAATCCTAATTTACCCACTGTATCGGAAATGAAATATTCATCTTATATTGAAGAATATTCCGATAAGATGCAACAAGAATTGAAAAAATATGAGCAGATACAAATTCAGGAGATAAAATCTGAAATGGGGAATAGCTTATATGATAATTTTACAAAATCGTTGAGAATGCTCAAATTAGCACATAGAGAAGAAGCAGAAGGTTATAGGAATAGGCATCATTTTATAACTCCCAAATCAAAAGAATATTTTACTTATATTCTAAATGAATATAACAAAGGAAACTTTAATATATTATCTGTTGATAGCAATTTACGCATATATTCCATTTTAACACAATCACCAAGAATCTTTAAGAATTTTCTTAATATAAAATATTCCATAGATATACATAATAGTCATCCTTTATTATTTAATAAACTAATAATTGAAAGATATAATATTAATGATAATATCTTACATATATTATATAATAATCTTTCTAATATAGATAATTCTTACTATTCTGTTAGTAAACAACTCTGTAAATTATTGGTAAACAACGGAATACCAAAAGAAGAAATTGCAAATATCCCTAATGATATTTGGGAGTACATTTATAATACTTCAAAGGGGATATTTTGGGATGATTTTACGAGATTGGACGAGTTTAAACGATTATTACGTTCTGACATTAAAGCAACGCTATTCCGTGAAGTCTTTTATTCCAAGACACTGACAACAAAAGGAAAAGACTTTGCCAAGTCATTTAAAAAGAAATATCCAAGTGTTTATAAATTGGTGAAGGAAAGTAAAAGAGAAGACCGTACTTTCTTGGCTAACCAAATGATGCGCATTGAAAGTAATATATTCAGGAGTATATTAACCAAACTGTACGCCAAACGATTTAAAGTGCTGACAATACATGATGCAATTGTAGTCTTAGATACAAAAGCTAACGACCAATGTACTCCCGAACTTATACGCTCGATTATCGAAAAAGAATACCTGCGGATTGGTTTGTTTCCCAATATATCAGTTGATTACTATTCAACGGAGCATGTAGCAAGAGAACTGCGACAAGAAGAACAAGATATGAAAGAAATAAATGAATTGATAGACAGCTTTAAAGCAATAGCCAAGAATGAGTCCCATTCAAGGTGTCAAACTTGCAGAGATATACTAAAAGAATTGGAAAATGGAACATCAGAAATTTATATAAACCATGCTACAAACGAATTTGTATGGCACAACATTTCCACTTGGTAGGCAAAGTCTTTACAAACTTATTTCCACTTTGAAAGAAAGTCATTTTTGCGGAGAAAATTTTACGGAAAAAGGAACTACCCGTTGGCAATTTAGCCCCCCCCTTCCTCCAAAGAGGGGTATTTAAGAGAGGGGTTACGTAGCCCCCTCTTTAGAAACCAAACATACTTATTCAAAGTATTGCTGTGCTATATCTGCCGTTTCTTTTTTGTCAATACAAATGTATTTAAAAAAGTTTTCTTCTGTTTTATGTCCTGTGAATGTCATTACCAATTTTGCATTTTTACATTTCAGGTACAAGTTAGTTGCGAATGAACGCCTTGCCGTATGGCTTGAAATCAGTTGATATTTCTTATATGATTTTTGTTTGGCAACTCCTCCTTTTCGCCTAATCAAATACACATCTGAATCAATATGGGCTATTTCTCCACACTTTTGTAATTGCTTATTCAAGTGAGATTTATAAACGGGACGTGGAAATTTCCCTGCATACTTTTTATAAATGGCTTTCACTTCTTTAGATAAAGGGATAATAACTCTCTCTTGCGTTTTACTCGTATTGATAATAACAGTATTTTCTTCAAAATTCCATTCAGAAGAACTTAAACGACCCCAATCACCCAAACGCAATCCCAACCTGCAAGCCACAATAAACAAGTCTCGTGTCTGCTCAATATTGGATTTTAAATCTATCTTATATTGTGTTTTTAGTTCATCGGTAAAATCAATACTATATATTAATTGCAATTCGTTATCATTTAGATATATATGCTCAACGTCATTACCTTTTGTTTTCCAACTCTTAAATGTGGTATCTGTTATTAATCCTTCTTGTAGAGCTTTATTAAGCCACACCTTCATTATACTATTCGTTGCGCATACTGTATTCATAGTATATTCTTTTACTGTTAGCAGGTAATGAGCTAAATTATCTTCAAAATATTTATTGAAGATTGAAAAACTATCTTGATACCCTCTATCTTTAATGAAATCACTAAATCGTGAAAGTACTATCTTATGATTGGTTATCGTACCTTTAGACGCAAATGTTCCCGTCCGTTTAATAATAACCTTATCCATATTACTGATATAATTTTGAAAATAAGTGATAGGAGTAACTTTGGCTTTAGCTTCAATTTCTTCCTCTTTCTTATTATAACTATTAATATAACCAAGTAAAACACGTTTCAGCAAAACGGTATCTATATCACTCGCTTTATACCATACCACAGAATTAATATGCTCTTCTGTCTTATCTTTGAGATAATCCAAAAATCTATTGACCTTATTCGCCTGTCTGTTTTCAGCCTGTTTAAATTGGCTGCTGTTTATCATTCTTTCCCTTTCATTATCCCATTGCTCTTTTTTAGACTTGTACCCCGTTGAGAATTTGAAGCGTTTTCCCAACACACTAAACATTATATAAATTATTTGTTCTCCATCCCCCGATTTAAGGTAAAAGTGAATTTTGTATTTTTTCTCCATGCTCCTTCTTTTTTAGATTGATACAAAGGAACACAAAAAACATCATATTTGCAATGTCGTAGGGTACACTTTTAGGGTACAAAATTGCATTTTAAGTTGAATAATGTAAGAAAAAGAAAATCAGCAAATTAAGCTAAAACAGGCTCAAAATGCTGATTTTAAATAGATTAATATAAAAATTTTATTGATGGTCAGATACTATCTATTATTCCCACTCTATCGTTGCAGGCGGTTTTGACGAAATATCATAGGTTACCCGGTTCACCCCTTTCACCTTATTAATAATATCATTGGAAACCTTGCCCAGAAATTCGTAAGGCAAATGTGCCCAGTCTGCCGTCATGGCATCCGTAGAAGTCACAGCGCGCAGCGCAATGGCACGTTCATACGTACGCTCATCTCCCATTACACCAACTGATTGCACAGGGAGCAGGATAACGCCCGCCTGCCAAACCTGATGATAAAGAGAAGTTTCGCTACCATCAGCTTCTTTCACTTTCCAGTCACGCAACCCCTGAATAAAGATATCATCCGCATTTTGCAGAATAGCTACTTTCTCCGGAGTAATATCCCCCAAAATGCGCACAGCCAGACCCGGTCCGGGGAAAGGATGACGGGTAATCAGATGTTCAGGCATACCCAATCCGCGACCTACACGGCGAACCTCATCTTTAAACAATAAGCGAAGCGGCTCACAAAGTTTCAGGTGCATCTTTTCAGGTAAACCACCTACATTATGATGACTCTTAATAACCGTACCGGTAATAGAAAGAGATTCGATACAATCAGGATAGATCGTACCCTGTGCCAGCCATTTCACGTCCTTAATCTTATGGGCCTCCTCATCAAATACTTCGATAAACCCCTTGCCTATAATCTTACGTTTTTCCTCAGGCTCCGTTACACCTGCCAGTTCTGCAAAGAATTTGGCACTGGCATCCACGCCGATAACATTCAGACCGAGACATTCATAATCGTGTAGTACATTCTTGAACTCATTCTTACGGAGCATACCGTGATCCACGAAGATACAAGTCAGGTTCTTGCCGATAGCACGATTCAACAATACAGCAGCTACGGAAGAATCCACACCACCGCTCAAACCAAGAACCACCTTATCGTCACCCAACTGTTCCTTCAATTCGGCAACCGTCGTTTCAATAAAGGAAGCAGCACTCCAGTCCTGTTTGCAACCGCAAACATCCACCACAAAATTCTTCAGCATCTGCGTGCCATCTTCGCTATGAAATACTTCCGGATGGAACTGTACCCCCCACACCTTTTCGTTCTCTATCTGATAAGCAGCAATCGCCACCTTATCCGTCGAAGCTATTTTTTTGAAATTGGAAGGGATAACCGTAATTGTGTCTCCGTGGCTCATCCACACCTGTGTATTTTCCTTCACGTCCTTGAACAACACATTGTCCTTGTCAAAAGAGCTCAAATGTGCACGTCCGTACTCACGACTTCCGGCAGGTTCCACCTTGCCGCCATTGGTATAAGCGATAAATTGCGCACCGTAACAGATACCCAGAATAGGATACTTTCCACGAATTTCACTCAAATCTGCCTTAAACGCATTTTCATCGTATACAGAGAAAGGGCTTCCCGAAAGGATAACCCCCTTTACACTTTCATCCCCCTTCGGGAACTTATTGTAAGGTAAAATTTCGCAATATGTATTCAATTCACGGACACGACGGGCTATAAGCTGTGTAGTCTGTGAACCAAAATCAAGAATGACAATCTTTTCTTGCATATAATCTGTATGGATTTAGTTTAAAATGAGCTGCAAAAGTATGAAAAACTGAGAGAATAATAGGAATTATAGAGCGGAAAATCTATATTTGCAAATAAATAAATCATTTAATGCACAGGAAAACATGAAAAAAATCAGCTTTTTACTACTATTGCTTTTATGTAATATTGTATGCCTGCAGGCGCAGGAAAACAGAATTGTTGAATTAGAAAAATCACTCGAAATCATACGTACTGATCTGCAGCAAAAGAAACTGCTGTTCAATTGGACACTTATGGAAAAATATCTGGATGCTTGCGAAGCATCCAACAAATTAATAAACATTAGAAATGAACCGAAGCTGACTTATATCATTTTCGAATTAAAGCCTCAAGAATTATCTGCTTCCAAAGAAACCTACGAGACAGCCAAAGACGAACTGAAAAAGATATTGAATACCTATCCCGAGTATGCACAATTAGACTCTGCCTACCGGAATACCGCTAAAGAGGAAATTCGTAAAGAAATCAATGTAGCCATGAATAATTTTTATCGTCATTTATCCGACGAGAATAAAGACTACCGCCCCATGCGCAATAAAGAGCAGAAGGCACTCAGAAACTACTATATAGCCGCAGCACGCTATATGTTGGAAGAAAGCAAGAAGAAACAGGAAGTGGCACCAAATGGCATTATAAATTATAAAGAGCGAGAAGAGATTCTCAACTCCAATGCCAGCCTCAATCAATTATCCGTAGAAATCAGACTACTGGAAAATTTACAGAAAGAAGCACTCCAGGAATATCAAAAATTAAAATATCATATAACTCCATCCAAGTAAGGTAAAACCCATTCAAAGTGAAACAAAGCCATGCTAATTATCAGCAACTTACAAGAAGTTAAGAGTTTATCAGCAAGGAGTTAAGAGTTTGTCGACAAACTCTTAACTCCTTGTCGACAGGGTATTAAAAGCCTTTAATAATTGTTCTTTATCCGACCTCGCCGTACCCTCCCCGCATCAAGTCCGTACCTGCTCCGTATCTATACACTTGGACTTGGTACGGAGTTGGTATGGACCAGACACGGAGTTGGTATGTGGCAGACTATTCTTTCTATTTTTTTTCTTTCAAGATATCCCTGATTTCCGTCAGCAAGACCTCTTCTTTGTTGGGTGCAGGAGGAGCAGGAGGTGTTGCAGGTGCTTCTTCTTCTTTCTTAGCCGTCAGCTTGGTCAGCAACTTGATGAACAGGAAAATAGAAAAAGCAATAATAAGAAAGTCAAACGTCACTTGCAGGAAATTCCCATAATTCAAGGTTACGGCAGCAATCTCTTTACCGTCCACAACTTCGGCAGGTTTCATCACCCACTTCAAGTCCGTAAAGTTCACACCTCCCACCAATAAACCAAGAGGCGGCATGATAATATCTGCCACCACAGAAGATACAATTTTACCAAACGCGCCACCGATGATTACACCGACAGCCATGTCTACCACATTGCCTTTCATGGCAAATGATTTAAAATCTTGTAAAAATGAACTTTTTCCCATCACTTCCATTATTTAATTATAAAATTAAGTGCGAATATAAAAACATTTTCTTACTTTTGCACCGCATTTCAGAAATAAATGCGCAAGAGAAGAGAGATATTTGAACAAATATTATAAAACCCTTAAAAGTTTAAACAAAATGATTAAAGTAGGTATTAATGGATTCGGACGTATCGGACGTTTCGTATTCCGCGCTGCAATGAAAAGAAACGATATCCAAATCGTTGGTATTAACGACCTTTGTCCGGTTGACTACTTGGCTTACATGCTGAAGTATGACACTATGCACGGTCAGTTCGACGGAACAATCGAAGCAGATATTGAAAACAGCAAGCTGATTGTTAACGGCCAAGCTATCCGCATCACTGCAGAAAGAAACCCGGCTGACTTGAAATGGGATGCTGTAGGTGCAGAATACGTAGTTGAATCTACAGGTTTGTTCCTGAGCAAAGACAAAGCTCAAGCTCATATCGAAGCTGGTGCAAAATATGTAGTAATGTCTGCTCCTTCTAAAGATGACACCCCGATGTTCGTTTGCGGTGTAAACGAAAAAACATACGTGAAAGGTACTCAATTCGTATCTAACGCTTCTTGTACTACTAACTGTTTGGCTCCTATCGCTAAAGTATTGAACGACAAGTTCGGTATCTTGGATGGTTTGATGACTACAGTTCACTCTACAACTGCTACTCAGAAGACAGTTGACGGTCCTTCTATGAAAGACTGGAGAGGTGGTCGTGCTGCTTCTGGCAACATCATCCCATCTTCTACTGGTGCTGCTAAGGCTGTAGGTAAAGTAATCCCTGCTTTGAACGGCAAATTGACTGGTATGTCTATGCGTGTTCCGACTTTGGACGTATCTGTAGTTGACTTGACAGTTAACTTGGCAAAACCGGCTACTTACGCTGAAATCTGTGCTGCTATGAAAGAAGCTTCAGAAGGCGAATTGAAGGGTATCCTGGGTTACACTGAAGATGCAGTAGTTTCTTCTGACTTCTTGGGTGACGCTCGTACTTCTATCTTCGATGCAAAAGCTGGTATCGCTTTGACTGATACTTTCGTAAAAGTTGTATCTTGGTATGACAACGAAATCGGTTACTCTAACAAGGTTCTTGACCTGATCGCTCACATGGCTTCAGTTAACAACTAATAAGCAGAGTACAAAATAATATTTAAAACAGGCAATCTCGACGAGGTTGCCTGTTTTTTGTTAAAATACAACGGGTTATTCATTAAATCAGCTATTTTTTTTGCACTTTTGCAGTTAGATTATTTTTACCGAACCTAAGTAAGTATGATAAAATTAAAACTAACGCTAACATTACTCTGCTTTATGAATATAATACAGGCTCAAAACCCTTTTTTTGAAAAGTATTCTACGCCTCACGGTACCATCCCGTTTGAAAAGATAAAGACCGAACATTATGAACCCGCCATTCGTGAAGGTATCAACCGTCACAATGCGGAGATTGATGCTATCACCAATAATCCGGAAGAGGCTACATTTGCCAACACGGTCGCTGCTTACGAGAAGTCCGGCGAACTGTTGAACCAGGTCAGCACTGTATTCGGCAATCTGCTGAGTGCGGAAACCAACGACGACATGCAGGAACTGGCAAAAACCATCATGCCGTTGCTGAGCGAACATGGCAATAACATCACTCTGAATGAGAAGTTATTTGCACGCATTAAAGCAGTATATGACCAGAAAGACCAGGCTAATCTTACTCCCGAGCAAAACAAGCTGCTGGAGAAAGTATATAATAGCTTTGTTCGCAGTGGAGCCAACCTCGAAGGAGAAGCCAAAGAGCAATATCGTGCTCTGAGCAAAGAACTCAGCTTGCTGACCCTGCAATTCGGAGAAAACAATCTGAAAGAAACCAACGACTATAAACTGATACTGACAGACCCTGCACAACTTGCCGGCCTGCCGCAAAGCGCCATTGATGCAGCCGCAGAAACTGCCAAAGAAAAAGGCGTGGAAGGATGGGTGTTCACTTTGCAGGCCCCCAGTTATAGTCCGTTTATGACGTATGCCAGTAACCGCGATTTGCGCTGTAAGCTTTATATGGCATATAATACCAAATGTACCCATGACAATGAAACCAACAATCTGGAAATTGTAAAGAAGCTCGTTAATACCCGCCTGGCTATTGCGCAACTTTTGGGTTACAACAGTTTTGCCGAGTATAACCTGCAAGAGCGAATGGCAGAAAACAGCGGCAATGTATATAAGCTGCTGGATCAGCTACTGGAAGCCTACACTCCCACCGCCAAGCAAGAATATGCAGAAGTAGAGGCGCTGGCACGCCAACTGGAAGGCAATGATTTCACTGTGATGCCTTGGGACTGGTCTTATTATTCTCATAAACTGAAAGACCGGAAGTTCCAGATAGATGATGAAATGCTCCGCCCCTATTTTGAACTGAGCAAGGTAAAAGAAGGTGTATTCGGTCTGGCTACCCGCTTGTATGGTATTACTTTCAAGAAAAACAGCAATATCCCGGTATATCACAAGGATGTGGATGCATATGAGGTCTTTGACAAAGACGGTAAATTCCTGTCCGTACTCTATACAGACTTCCATCCCAGAGAGGGTAAACGCGCAGGTGCATGGATGACTTCTTATAAAGAACAATGGATTGACGAGACAACCGGTGAAAACAGTCGTCCGCACATATCTATCGTGATGAACTTCACTAAGCCGACCAAAGACAAACCCGCCTTACTGACATTTGGTGAACTGGAGACATTCCTGCATGAGTTCGGGCATAGCCTGCATGGCATGTTCGCGAATTCCACCTATGAAAACCTGAGCGGTACAAATGTATATTGGGACTTTGTGGAACTTCCCTCTCAATTCATGGAGAACTTCGCTATTGAAAAGGAGTTCCTCCACACATTTGCCAGACATTATCAGACCGGAGAACTCATACCGGACGAACTGGTACAGCGCATTGTAGATTCTTCTAATTTTGATGCCGCTTATGCCTGCCTGCGTCAAGTTAGCTTTGGATTACTGGATATGGCATGGTACACCCGTACCACCCCATTTGATGGTGACGTGAAGGCTTACGAAAAAGAAGCATGGAAGAAAGCACAGATTCTTCCTGTGATAGAAGATGCCTGTATGAGTACACAGTTCTCGCATATCTTTGCCGGAGGTTATTCTGCCGGATATTACAGCTATAAATGGGCGGAAGTTCTGGATGCAGATGCGTTCTCACTGTTTAAACAAAAAGGAATCTTCAATCCGGAAGTAGCCGCTTCCTTCCGGGAAAACATTCTTTCCAAAGGAGGAACAGAACACCCGATGACACTATACAAACGCTTTCGCGGACAAGAACCAACTATTGATGCATTATTAATCAGAAATGGAATAAAGAAATGAAAAAGATGAAGACCTATATACAGCTGCTGTTAGTAGCTCTCTTCGTACCCGTATTGAGCGCTTGTGATCAGGAAGACGATGTTATTGACATCTTCACCGGAAAAACCTGGTACATGACTTACATTGCAGTGGAAGGACAAAACAAAATGTACGACTTCTGGCAAGGAGACCAAGATGCAAGAGAAAAGAGTTTTAAGACAATTGCAGGAGATAATTACACTTTAGTGTTTGAAGGTGCTAATGTAAATGATGTAGCAATCGGGACTTTTAGCGGAAAAGCCACCAGTGCCTCTGTCAATGGTGACTGGAGTGCAAACGGGGATAATCGGGAATTAAAGATTACCATAAAAAATGGAGGAGGCACCGATGGAGATAAGTATTTAGGTAAAGCCTTTATGGACGGACTAAAGGGTGCATTCAAATATGGAGGAGACAATAAGAATCTATATATTTACTACAAAGAGGGGCAGACTGTAAAGTTCATCTCCTTCGCTCCACAACGTAACTCAGGTAATTAAGACTATGGAAGGTTCTGCTAAAGAAAAACAAGAAGCGCTGGACAAGCGTTATATACGTATGGCAAGTATCTGGGCGGAAAATTCATATTGTAAACGCCGCCAGGTAGGTGCACTCATCGTCAAAGATAAAATGATCATTTCTGACGGGTATAACGGAACGCCTGCCGGTTTTGAAAATGTATGTGAAGACGATAATAACGTTACCAAACCTTACGTGTTGCATGCCGAGGCGAATGCAATCACGAAGATAGCATGCTCTAACAATAGCAGTGACGGTGCCACTATGTATGTCACCGCTTCGCCATGCATTGAATGTTCAAAACTGATTATCCAGGCAGGTATCAAACGGGTGGTTTACTCCGAGAAATACCGTTTGGAAGACGGTATCGAACTTTTGAAGCGTGCAGGTATCGAGGTAGTATATGTAGCTACAAGTGACGAGCTACAGGCTACAAGTAAAGAATAAAGACCTTAAACAAACAATAAACTAAAATCTACGAACCACCAGCCACTACTCGTAGCTTGTAGTTCGTAGCTAACAACTAAAAGATATGAGTACAAAAAACTCTTCCCGCTTTACTCCGCTCGTCATTGCAATCAGCGTGGTAATGGGAATTCTGATCGGAACATTTTATGCCAGGCATTTCGCCGGAAATACGTTGGGCATTATTAATGGCTCGTCCAACAAGCTGAATGCTTTGTTGCGGGTTGTTGAAGACCAGTATGTAGACACCGTCAACATGACGGACCTTGTGGAAAAAGCAATGCCACAGATATTGGCTGAGTTAGACCCCCACTCTACTTACATTCCTGCCCAGAATCTGGAGGAAGTTAATTCAGAGTTGGAAGGCAGTTTCAGCGGTATCGGTATTCAATTCACCATTCAGGATGATACGATTCATGTGAACAGTGTCATTCAAGGCGGTCCGTCCGAGAAAGTAGGACTGATGGCAGGCGACCGCATTGTTATGGTAGACGACAGCTTGTTCGCCGGAATAAAACTGACCAATGAGAAAGCCATGCGCACTTTGAAAGGTCCGAAAGGAACCAAAGTGAAACTAAGCGTCAAACGTGCTACAGAAAAGAATTTGCTGGACTTCGTCATCACCCGCGGTGATATTCCACAGAATACAATTGATGCAGCTTATATGCTCAGCAATGATTATGGATATATTCAAATCAGTAAGTTCGGACGTACCACTCATGTAGAACTGCTGAATGCTATTGCTCAACTCAGTCATCAGAATTGCAAGGGAATTATTATTGACTTGCGCGACAACACCGGTGGTTATATGGAGGCTGCCGTGCGTATGGTAAATGAATTCCTGCCGGAAGGACAGCTCATTGTCTATGCCCAGGGACGCAAATACCCCCGTATGGAAGATTATGCCAACGGAACAGGCAGTTGCCAGAAAATGCCTTTGGTTGTGCTGACCAATGAAAGTTCGGCATCCGCCAGTGAGATCTTTGCAGGAGCAATTCAGGATAATGACCGTGGTACAATCGTAGGACGCCGCTCCTTCGGAAAAGGATTGGTACAACAACCGATTGACTTCAGCGATGGCTCTGCTATCCGCCTGACAATCGCCCGCTACTATACTCCATCCGGACGTTGCATACAACGTCCGTATAAGAACGGTAAGGACGCCAAGTACGAAATGGATTGGCTGACCCGCTACGAGCATGGTGAATTCTTCTCTAAGGATAGCATCAAGCTGGACGAGAATTTGCGCTACTCCACCCGTTTGGGACGTCCCGTTTACGGTGGTGGTGGTATTATGCCGGATGTATTCGTACCGCAGGATACCACAGGAACCTCTTCTTATCTGATTGAAGTGCTCAATAAAGGACTGACTTTACAGTTCAGTTTCCAGTATTCCGACCGCAACCGGGCTAAACTGAATGAGTTCGAAAATGAAGAAGACATGCTGAAATATCTTCGTCAGCAAGGCATCGTAGAACAGTTTATCCGTTTTGCAGACAGCAAGGGAGTGAAGAGACGCAATATCCTTATCCACAAGTCCTACAAGCTGATGGAAAGAAACCTTTATGGAAACATTATCTATAATATATTAGGCAGGGAGCCTTATATAAGGTATATCAACCAGGGCGATCCTACCGTACAAAAGGCATTGGAAATTCTGGAGAACGGCGAAGCATTTCCCAAGGCTCCGGAAGATGTTGTGAAAGAAGAAACGAAAGATGAAGGAAAGAAAAAAAGAACTGCGGAAGCGTATGGCATTGTTAAAGACCCGGCACGGGCTTACCACTACGCATCAATCCCAGTCTGCTGAAATACTTGCCGCCCTGGAAGCCCACCCGGCTTTCAGGGCGGCACATATCGTCCTGCTCTATTATTCACTGAAGGACGAAGTCGATACGCATGAATTTGTCCGGAAGTGGAGTCGTGAAAAGCGGATATTACTTCCGGTTGTCGTAGGTGACGATCTGGAATTGCGTGTCTATACCGGTCCCGAAGACCTGGCAACAGGAAGTTACGGTATTGAAGAACCTACCGGAGAACTCTTCACCGACTATGCAGCTATCGATTTTGTTGCCGTTCCCGGCGTAGCTTTCGATAATGCAGGTAACCGTCTGGGCAGAGGCAAAGGTTATTATGACCGACTGCTCCCCCGCCTCACGGCTTTCAAAGCCGGCATCTGTTTTCCTTTTCAATTAGTGGAAGAAGTGCCTGCGGAGCCATTCGACATCCGCATGGATACGATTATAACAATTCAATGAAAACAAATTATCACACTCATACTACCCGTTGCATGCACGCTACGGGTAGCGACGAAGACTACGTGCTCAGCGCCATCAAAGGCGGCTACCAGGAACTGGGATTTTCAGACCACACTCCGTGGAAGTATCATACCGATTATGTGGCTGACATGCGTATGCTCCCCGAAGAATTACCCGGATACGTAGAAAGCCTACGCTCGCTCCGCGAGAAATACCGGGATCAGATCAGTATCAAAATCGGATTGGAATGCGAGTATTTTCCCGCTTATATTCATTGGCTGAAAGAAAAAATCAAAGAGTATCAACTGGATTATATCCTATTCGGCAATCACCATTACCATACAGATGAGAAGTTCCCTTACTTCGGGCATCATACCGAGAACCTCGATATGCTGGAACTCTATGAAGAAAGCGCCATCGAGGGAATGGAGAGTGGTTTATTCTGCTGTCTGGCTCACCCGGATTTATTCATGCGCTCATATCCTCAGTTCGACCGTCATTGTAAGCTAATCAGCCGCCATATCTGCCGCACAGCCGCACGCCTCCATATTCCGCTGGAATATAATATCGGTTATGTAGCTTATAATGAGGCACACAATTTGCAGACTTATCCCTGCCCGGACTTCTGGCACATTGCCGCCAATGAAGGTTGTACTGCTATCATCGGGTTAGATGCGCATAACAATAAAGACTTGGAAACGCCTGTATATTACAATCGTGCCATAGAAGAATTGAAAGCATTGAAGATACAGAGAGTGGATAGTTTATCACTAATCACTAACCACTAATCACTATCTGAATATGATATTCGTGATTACCTGCGCACCTACGTGACGGTTCAGGTTACGTACCAGCAAGTCACGTCCCATCATCAGTTCCTGGCGCAGGGCGGCAGAGGTCAGATGGACATATAAAATCTGATTGCGGATATAGAGTTCGCGGGTATAAGAGGCAATAGTGGGGCCAAGGATTTCTGCCCATGAGTTAATGAGCCGCTGCTCATTGAGTGGCGACTCCAGACTCTCCTGCCGAAGGAAAGTACGTATCAGTTTACCTATTTGTTCGGCATCGTTACGCTTCATGCTTCATCCTCCTCCCGTTCTGTTATGACTCCTTGATCTACCTGGAACATTTTGTAATCGCTGCCTACCTTATGAAGAATGCGATCCAAATGCTCCCGGTTCGTATCTGTTATGAATATCTGCCCGAAGTTATCACCGGCTACCAACTTGATGATCTGCTCTACGCGGGAAGCATCCAGTTTATCGAAGATATCATCCAGCAGAAGCAAAGGTACTGTGGTGCCGGTCCTTTTCAGGAAATCAAACTGCGCCAATTTCAAGGCAACAAGATAGGTTTTGTTTTGCCCTTGCGAACCTTCCCGCTTAATAGGAAAATCACCCAGAAGCATATTCAGTTCATCTTTGTGAATTCCATGCAGAGAGTATCCCATAATCTGGTCACGCACACGACTTGCTTTTATTACATCTAACAGGGATGCATCACGGGCATGCGAATCATAAGTCAACCCGACCTGCTCCTTATCTTGTGAAATAAAAGAATAAAATGACTGGAAAATAGGAATGAATTCACTGATAAAAGCCTCCCGCTTGCGGAAAACAACCTCACCGGCCTGTGCCATCATCTCTTCCCAAATGAGAAACAACTCTTCTTCTACCGGCACTTCACTTTTCAGCAAAGTATTCCGTTGAGCCAACGCTTTATTATAGCGTATCAGAGCTTCCAGATACTCTTTATCATACTGCGAAATTACGACATCCATAAAGCGCCGACGCTCGTCACTGCCTCCGGCAATCAATTCCGAGTCGGCAGGAGAAACCATGACCAGAGGCAAGAATCCGATATGATCGGACAAGCGGGTATATTCCTTTTTATTCCGCTTGAATTGTTTCTTTTGCCTGCGCTTCATACCGCAATAAATCTCTTCCGGCGTACCGTCGGGAGCTTCATAGAAGCCTTGGATGACAAAGAATTCCTGATCATGGCGGATGTTTTGCGAGTCGATGGGATTGCCCGAACTCTTACAAAACGAAAGGAAATAAATGGCATCGAGCAAATTCGTTTTCCCCATGCCGTTCTGTCCGAAAAAACAGTTCAACTTGGGTGAGAACGAGAGCTCAACTTGTTCCAGATTCTTATAATTAAGTATGGATATACGTTTCAGTATCATATTACAGCAGTAAATTCAGTTACAAAGATAATGCAAAATCTCGATTTAGTGAGCGAAAAGAGAATTCATTCTTTTTTCCGAATGTGAGAGATTTATCTAAACCGAATGCAGTACAAAATAAGCATGCTTATTTTTAATGCGGAGGTGAAGCTTAGCTTATCGAAAAATAGGAAGAATTTCGGGTTTTCAAGCGTAAAAGAAAAAAAGATGCCGCTAAATTTCGTTGATACCTATAAAAAAGTTACTTTTGCGGGTCGAAATGGCTAAATAAGAATAATAACAAAAAGAATATATAAAATGGCAGAACAAAAGAAAGCTAACGAAGCCTTGAATGTGGAAGAAGCATTGTCACAATCGGAGGCATTTCTCATTAAAAACAAAAAAGCAATTATCGGCGCTGTAGTAGCAGTAATCATCATCGTAGCCGGTATAGTAATGTACAAGAACCTTTATGCTGAACCGCGCGAAGAAAAAGCACAGGCTGCATTGTTCAAAGGACAGGAATACTTTGAGGCCGACCTTTACGAACAGGCATTGAATGGCGACAGTATCGGATTCGCAGGTTTCGCTAAAATTGCTGATGAATATAGTGGAACCAAAGCTGCCAACCTGGCAAAAGCATATATGGGTATCTGCTACGCTCACCTGGGACAATACGAAGCTGCTGTAAAAGCACTGGATAGCTTCAGCGGAAAAGACCAGATGATAGCTCCTGCAATGAAAGGTGCAATGGGTAACTGCTACGCACAATTAGGCCAGCTGGACAAAGCTGCTTCTATGTTGCTGAGCGCTGCTGACGAAGCTGATAACAATTCACTCAGTCCTATCTACTTACAACAAGCCGGAGAAATCCTCGTTAAGCAAGGCAAGTATGACGACGCTATCAAAGCATATACCAAGATTAAGGACAAATATTTCCGTTCTTACCAGTCAATGGATATCGATAAGTACATCGAACAAGCCAAACTGCTGAAGAAGTAATATACCTTATTATATAGTATATCAGACACGGGTTACACAGATTTTACACGGATAAAAAAGAAACAACCGTGAAATCCGTGTAATCCGTTTCTTTTTTTATTCCCCTTTTATTTTTAATTATTAATTTTAGAATAACTATGGCAACAGCTTATCATAACCTTTCAGACTACGACTTCAACTCTGTTCCTGATGCTAAAGACATGAAGTTCGGCATTGTTGTTTCTGAGTGGAACTTCAATATCACCGGAAAACTTTTAGAGGGCGCAATGAATACTTTAAAAAAACATGGTGCCAGAGACGAAAATATTTTGGTGAAAACAGTTCCGGGTAGCTTTGAATTAATTTTTGGAGCCAACCAATTCATTGAATATAGTAATGTGGATGCAGTTATTGCAATTGGTTGCGTAGTTAGAGGAGATACGCCACATTTTGACTATGTTTGTATGGGAAGCACCAACGGAATTGCTCAACTGAACGCAACTGGCAACGTACCAGTTATTTACGGATTAATTACCACCAATACAATGGAGCAAGCCGAGGACCGCGCCGGTGGCAAACTGGGTAACAAAGGTGACGAATGTGCAATTACTGCAATAAAAATGATCGATTTTGCTTGGAGTTTACAAAAATAGTCGTATCTTTGCACCGCAATTGAGAAACAAAGCTACTCAATGAGAGAATTGAGATAGATTTCAAAGTGCAAAAGGGCAAATACCAGAGTGGCCAAATGGGGCAGACTGTAAATCTGCTGTCTTTCGACTTCGGTGGTTCGAATCCATCTTTGCCCACAAAAATTGCGGAAGTAGCTCAGTTGATAGAGCATTAGCCTTCCAAGCTGAGGGTCGCGGGTTTGAGCCCCGTCTTCCGCTCTTAGAGAGGATTGATAATCAAAAGGTTATCAATCCTTTTCTTTTTATATATTACTTGGAATCTTCCTTCATGATATTATAAATAATGCAATTGTTGGTCTATTGTTGTTCCCCAAAACAATAAATATGATAACAATCAAAGCCGAAGTATTAAAAGGCAAGCAAAAGAGTGATGGTACATATAATGTAAAAATCAGAATGACCTATAAGAGAGAAGTCAAAAGACTACCAACTTCTATCTATGTAAGAAAGGAAGACCTCACCAAGACATTCAAAATAAAGAATCCCAAGTTTATTAAGGAAGCAAATAATATTGTTAGGCAATATCAAGAATTATGTGCCTCCCTCCCATTGGAAACAGCCAATTATAGCCTGAATGATATAATAGAGTGTATCAAAGTTAAAAATGAAAGAAAGACTACCATAGATTTCATTCAGTTCTCAAAGGAGTGGTTGGAGATTACTCAATTAAAAGGGAAATCCAACTACCAAACATCAATTAATGCCTTCATCACTTATCTTGGAAAAGAACATCTGAATACAGACCAAATGACCAAGAAGCTATTAAATGATTTCATAAATTACCTACAATTAAAAAGAACTCAAAGAATTGAGGAGTTAAAGAAACATGGGAAAAGAATACCTTCCAATAGAATGCTCTCTCTATATATTGGATGCCTCAGACACCTATACAATGAAGTCAAGAAAAGGTATAATGACTATGATAGAAACATCATCTTAGTACCAAACTCACCTTTTGAGAACTTAGAAATTCCCAAGCAAGAGGCTACAAGGAAGAGAGCTATTTCAGCAGAAGCAATCAAAGAAATATGGGAATTACCTTACCAATATAACAATAATGGAACAGAGAAGAAGTGCCCATATAACTTAGCCAAAGATTGCTTCATCATATCTTTCTGTCTGATGGGAATGAACTCAATAGACTTATACAGTTGTTCTACACTAGAAGGAGAAGTAATCACCTACTATAGAAGTAAAACCAAAGATAGAAGATTAGATAAAGCCAAAATGAAAGTTATAGTTCCTCCTATTCTTCAATCACTAATGGAAAAGTACCAAGACCAAACAAAAAACAGAATATTCAATTTCTATCACACTTATTCAACTGCTGGCAACTTCAATAAGGCTATCAATATTGGTTTAAAGGAAATAGGAAAACTACTAAAGATTGATGATTTGGAGTATTATGCAGCAAGGCACTCATGGGCTACTTTAGCAGTCAATAAAGTAGGCATAGACAAATATACAGTCCATGCAGCACTTAATCACATTGATGAAGCTATGAAAGTCACAGACATATACATTGAAAGAGACTTCAAGATTGAGAATGAAGCAAACTTGAAGGTTCTTCAATATGTATTTGGGAGTGAAGGGGTGAAGTAGTGTTAAAAGAATCTCTGTAGTTGATGGACTATGGAGATTCTTTTTTGTATTCATTTGTTTGCTTTTTATTAGGAGAAGTGAATACAATATATTACTTTTGATTATCATCAAGTGAATAATAATCATGAATAATAATAGTATAATAGAGAGTAGTATTATTTCTGTTGGAAAATATGAAATCTTATATGGAACAGGAGTAGCTGCATCTTTTGAAGAAGATACACCTAAAGTTATTCAATATCTAAACAATGCAAAAGTCAGGTATTATGATGTTGATTTAAAATGTGACATTAATTGGAAAGAGACAGGGAAATCCATTAATTCTATTAGTTTCTTGATGCCAAGAGACAATGCCTATTTAGGAGATGTATTTATTACTACTCCCTATGGCTTAATAAAAAAGAATAGAACTGGAGTTGGAGCTACTACCCTTGAATTAAGTTCTCCAAGAAATAGTATTGTGGTTGTTCCTACAAGAGCATTAGCCTACAATAAAGCAATAAATAGCAAAATAGAAGGAGAAGAAAACAAGTATAAAATTCTTTATGTAGGGGGAAAGATTGCAGGTTTTAATGTGCCAGCCCCATCTGCATATATTGCAGATTCATCTATTGAATATAAGAAATTTATTGTTGTTGTTGATAGTTTCCCTGGACTTTTAAAAGATATAGGTGAGGATAATTACAAGGACTATTTTCTTATGATAGATGAGATTGATTCTTATCAATATGATTGTAGCTATAGACCTAATATGGAAGATGTCATTGATTACTACTTTCAGTTTCCACCCACACAAAGATGTTTAGTTTCAGCTACAATCAGCTCATTTTCAAATAAACAAATAGAGGAAGAACCTATAATAAATGTACAGTTTAATCAACCTTTATCAAGAAATATCAAATTATTTTATACAGATGATACTAACATTCGTTTAAAAAAGACAATTGAAGATATTCATTATAATCATCCTAATGATAAAATATTAGTAGCATATAATGCTATCAGAAATTGTCTGATTGTCATAAATAGCCTTGAAGAGGTATTAAAGAATGAATGCGCTATGCTTTGTAGTACTAAGAATGAGAATACTATACCATACTATCATAAAATAATAGAGAATCAACTACCCAAGCAAATATCATTCATGACTTGTACTTATTTTGTTGGCATAGATATTACAGAGAGATTTCATCTTATTTCTGTTATCAATTCAAATAAACCACAGACAGCACTAACCACAGATAAACTACAGCAAATAGCTGGTAGATGTAGGCATATTGACGAGGTATTAAGTGAAACAATAATCTACTCAACTAAAACTCCAAGTGATGATTATAATCTTACAGAAATTAGTAAACAAGTGCTTAGTGATGCAGAGCAAATGTCTTTACTGGGAAATTTATATCCTGCACTTAAATTGAAATTCCCTAAAGTCTTGCTATTTAGAGATAATTTAGATGTTGAAGATTTCATAAAAGGGAGTCGTAAAAGCTATTATGGAGGTAGTAAACCTATACAGATTATAAGAAGGAATAGCAATGGCTTGTTTGTTCCTGCATATTTTAGCATTGACAATATAAGGATTCAAATAGAATTAATGAAAAGCTTGTATTCTCAAAAATTACGTTTGTATAATGAATTAGTCAGACTGGGGAATAATATTTATTTTCATGATTATGTCCCTGAGATGGAACACTTAGCTCCAGAAGTTGAGAGGGAAACAGAAGAACAAATTCACCAATCAAATCAAGAACAGAGAGAGAGACTTATCACTTTATTAAGGGAAGAATCCACTTTAGAAAATAGAGAAAGGTTAGCAAATAGATTGAAATCCCATTGTTCTACATCAAATACAATCTTCATTGAGCGTTTTATCGAATTACAAACATATCTACCATTTGAAGTATTAATACAAAAGCTCCAACTATATGATACTTCTAAAGAATATGATAGTTTTTATAATTCTGTAATGTTTTGGGCTTTAAGTGAAGGTCATCAATTTAAGTTAGCTTTTTATCAGCAATTTCCTATTAACACATTGATTTCAGGTAATGTACTAACAGAAAGATTTAATAATATGTGGCAAAGTTCATTAGGCTATAGAAGGCTAACCAATAGACAAGCAATACCTATTTTACGCTTATTTTGTAAAATAAAAAAAACATCTAGTAGAGTTATTAGAACTCCATACATAATAGAAAGCTATGATATAAATGATTTTAATTGTCAACCCATTCATTCAATTCCTGCAAATGTTAATATACGAAATATTTTTCGATTTTAACAATGTATGCACTTCTATATTAGAAATAATAATATGAATACATAGTACATATTAAAAATTCCCAGTTCTCCCCAACCTCTATAGGGGAGAACTATATCCTGCCATTAGCAATACATAACTATTTTTACTCCACACTTCAAGTATTCTCCAATTTTTTATTTTGTTTTTTATAAGTCTATATGCTACTTAATTAGCATCAACAGCCCCCTAATCTTGCAATATTGGGCTACTCCCCCTATCATGTTTGTGGGGATGAAGCTAAAGTAGATTGGATAATGAACTAGAACAGGGTGCTCATTACACTAATACAAACAGCAATGCTCATTACTTCCCCCTATGCACTTGAAGGTAGTCAATGATGGAATTACCTCATTAAGTACAACAATTAAATTACAGAATTATGGGAAAGTTAAAGTTTTTAGAGACAATGACTATCAATGAGTTCAAGTCTCAGAAGGAAGTTAAAGCTATTGAAGTGAAGCAGAATCCACACACTGGTAAATGCTTCTTTGTATATGGCTGTGAAACTGGTGCAGTGAGTGATAAGTTTATTAATGGAGAAATCACCAATCCAGTTATTTCACAAGTTTGCTCACCTGACACTGGTGATATGTTCTATATGCTTCATCAGAAGGGTGAAGGTAATTGTATGACCTTGGCAACTTTATAAAGGTTATGCTTATCACTTGAAGAGTAGTACAGTTGAAAGGCTGGCTACTCTTTTTTCTTTATACACTAACCATCAACAATTAATAGATTACAATATGTTGAATTTAAGAGTATCATCAAAGAAGCAGGCTAAGATAAAGCTTGCTCTACAAGGCTGTGCAGGCTCAGGAAAGACCTATTCAGCCTTGTTATTAGCCTATGGTCTGACTAATGACTGGACTAAAATAGCCATCATAGACAGTGAGAATGGAAGTGCTGATTTGTATGCCAGTTTAGGTAATTACAATGTATTACCCCTTCAAGACAACTTCACACCTGAAACTTATATTGAAGCTATAAAGGTGTGTGAGGATGCTAAAATGGAGGTGATAATCATTGATAGTATTTCCCAATGTTGGGATAACCTTCTGGAGTATCATGCTAATCTACAAGGCAATTCATTCACTAACTGGCAGAAGATTACACCAAGAATTAATGCCTTCATGCAGAAGATTCTACAATCTCCAAGCCATGTTATTTGTACCATGAGGTGCAAGCAGGATTATGTTCTTAGTGAAAAAAATGGCAAGATGATTCCTGAGAAAGTGGGATTAAAGGCTGTCATGAGGGATGGAATAGACTATGAATTTACCATAGTTCTTGATATTAACATGAAGCATCAAGCCATTGCATCAAAGGATAGAACAAGTCTATTCATGGGTAAGCCAGACTTTACTATTACACCCACTACTGGGCAAATAATACTGGATTGGTGTAATAATGGAGTAAACTTAGATATGATAAAACAGAAGATAAATCAGGCTAAAACCATTGAAGAGCTTACCTCCATTTATCACCAATACCCTGAATGGTATCAGCAACTTACATCAGATTTCATGCAGAAGAAAATGCAGTTGCAGGAAGAGAACAATAAACCTATTATTAACTATAATCCTAATTTTATACATTATGGAAGCAATGCAGTTAATGCCAGTACACAGAACTAATATGTCTGTATTGACTAACCAAAGAACTAATATTGAAACAATAACACCTATTGAGGTATTGGAGAGTGAACCTACTAATACTAGAAGGGTAAACAAATTACCATTCATAGAGGCTAACACCAAAGAGGTTACTATTGAGCATCTAAGAAATGATTGTGTAGTACCAGTATTCAGCAAGGATAATGAGATAACTATCAGTCACCCTTCATTTATTGACACTGTTTGGGAAGCTGCCAATCAGATATTTCCCAATGAGAGGATTGAAGAACCTGCAATTAGAGTAAGCCATGTCATTAAAGGCAGAACCCCCGAAGCTATTCATAAACCAGTGAAGGATTTACTTGAATCAGACAAGACCATTTATTATGAAAGAATGATGTTCTGCTTTGAGATTCCCACTATCCATGAAGATATAATGGGCAATAGATTGAATCTTACTATTGGTGGAGTAAGGGCATATAATCATGAAAACTTGTATAGTAAGAAAGGTGTAGAAAAATTCAAGGTATTTATAGGCTTTAAGAACTTAGTTTGCTGTAATATGTGTGTCTCAACTGATGGTTACAAGTCTGAGTTAAAGGTGATGAGTACTGCTGATTTATTTAATTCAGTGATGAGGCTATTTCAAGAATACAACATAGCCAAACACCTATACTACATGAGTGCATATAAAGATAGTTATATGACTGAACAGCAGTTTGCACAGTTTTTGGGTAAGAGTAGATTATATCAATATCTCCCAGTTGAACAGAAGAAAAGGCTTCCTCAAATGCTGATGACTGATACACAGATAGGGCTTGTAGCCAAGGCATATTACAATGATGATAACTTTGCTCTTCCTGACAATCAGAGTGCTATATCCATGTGGAATGTATATAATTTACTCACTGGGGCTAATAAAAGCAGCTACATAGATAACTTCTTGGATAGGTCACTGAATGCCACACAACTTACAGAAGGACTAAATAAGGCTCTGTATGGCACTAATGAATACAGCTGGTTTATCCAGTAACCAATTATAATTAGCACTACTTCTTCAACCCCCACCTTATCTCACTTCTTATATCCATTATGTTAGGAAATTCTTGTTAGCCTCATTTACATCCTTATTTATAATATAGAGGTAAGTGAGAAAGGAGGCACTTGTATTCACTTCTCTTATAAAAAGAATATAGAAGTGAATACATTCAATAACCTAACACCTTCAAGTGCCTCAGGCTAACCTGAGGAAAGTGTACATCTATCTTTTTAAATTTCTATTATATACTGTAAGTTAGATGTACACAATAGCCTCTTAATTCTGAAAATGAATTATAAGGGTGAGATTTGTAGGTAGATTGATAATCCTCTCATTAAACTAATCCACTTCAAGTGGTTAAAATGAAAAGTGATTAGATGAAGGAGTATTCATAGGTTTACATTGAGGTTAAAGCCTTATTGTATTGTAGTTTATTGTTGTTCAAGCCTCAGCCTATAATAGGTTGGGGCTTTTTTAATTGATTGAGTTATGACAGAATTTTATTTAATGATGAAATGGGTTGTTTTTAGTATAGTAGGCTTGGCAATATACCTATGGTTAGACAGAGATACTAAGAAATAAAGACTAAATTTGCAATACCAAAACATAGCCCATACCAATGGTGCTAATATGGATTGATGCTTATAAAATTAGTATTCTAGTGATTGTTTATTAATGAAAAGTTCTAACTTTGCATCATGAATAATTGAATGAATGCTAATGAAATAGAAGTTTAATCAAGACATATTAGAAAAAGAAGTGTTTGCTTTTTACTTGTAACTCTCAAAATCGCCAATTTTAAGAATAGCTACAAAAGTGAATAAGTGAATGCTCATACCATTAGGTGTGGGCTTTCCTTGTTGTAGCTATAGGTGTTTGGCGATACCTGAGAGTTAATAAGGAAAGTACCACACTTTCTTTTTATGGTATGGTTACAAAAGTGGGTACTATGAATATATTCCATGAATTGCAAAGAGTTTGTACTAATGTAAAAAAACTACATAATAAGAATATCAAGATTCTTGTTAGTGCAGAGAATTTTATAACATGTAGGGAATTGTTTGAAAATGTAAAATTATTGCCTATTATTCAAAACCATCAAATCGGATTTATCAATAAAGATGGGGAAATTATTATAAAGCCAATTTATAGTGATTATCAAGGTTTGTTTTTAAACTCCTCACAATCAAAAGTGTGTGTTAAGAAAGATGAGAAATGGGGGATTATTGATTCTACAGGATTTACATGGGTAAACTTTGAATATGATTATATACTTCCCGAAGTCATTGATTATGCTCTTTATCCATTTTATTCCCGACATTTATATTCTATAAACAAGAACCATCAATGGGCTGTTATTAATGATTCTGATTTTTCAATAGATAAGGTTGTTGATTTTGGAATATATGATTGGATTGATGGCTATGATTCAGGGTTAGCTAGAGTTAAAAAAAGAGATAAATGGGGCATCATAGACTATACAGGAAAATTAGTACTTCCTTTAGAATATGATAATATATGGAATTTTTATAATAAAAAGAGAAATGATACTATCGTAGAAAAAGGTATGCAAAAAAGGACTATTAGATTTTCGGAATTAAATACAATGTGCGAAGATTTTAATGATACTGAAAGCTATGAAGATGATGATAGCAATAATTACTCTTCAATTTATAGAAATCCATACTATAATGGTATGTTGGATTTAGACCAACAAAGCCCTGATTTTTGGGATTCATTATAATTACTAATATAATCATATGAAAATGAATAAATATTATATACTACTTCTTTGTGTGCTGTTTGTTTTTGGAACATCTAGTTGTAATTCAAATAAAAATATGAAAGTTTATGAAGAGAGATTAGAAGCCACTATTGAAAATTACTATACGCTACTTCAATTGTTATATCTAACAGATTATGCTAGAGCAAATCATCAGGAACATGTTATAGGTGTCTCTTATGATTCAATGATTGTATGTCTTTTAAAAGAGTTGGATAAGATTGAATCGCAAGTTATGGAATTAAGAAAGGATGCGGATGATATACAAACAGGGATGAAAGATTTCTATCTTTATGATTATAAAAGTACTTTCAATAGTATCAAATCTTATCTAATGGATAGAGATTTTTATAATGCTATTGAAGCTACAAAAAAATGTCTTGAATCTATTTACAGCGCAAAAACCTTCTTTCATTATAAACCCAAATTTTATGAAGAAGGAGGACGTAGCTTTCTATAATTATTTTGATTAGTATAATGAACTATTCTATTTTATTTGGAATTAAGCAAACTAAACTCCCCATTATAATAGTTGAGATAGAGGATAAGCACCTTTGTTTCATCTTAGATACTGGGAGTACATGTTGTTTGATTGATAGTAATGTAGTAGAATATTTCAAGGATATAGTAGAGCCTATTGGGGATTACTGCATCAGTGGAATAGATGGAACTAAGCATAATGTAGATGTGGTTATTCTACCTTTCAACTTTGAAGGTTATACCTATAAGCCAAAGTTCTGTGTACAGCAACTATCAGATGCTTTTAAAGAAATTGAAGAAGATAGTGGAATACAAGTACATGGATTGCTGGGTACTGACTTCCTATTAGAAAATAAATGGATTATTGATTTCAAAGAACTTAATATACACATTAACAATGAGTGACATACAGCAGACATCTGAAAATACGTTATTATGGTTTATAGTAGCCGCTATATTTGGCTTACTTTGTTTAATTATATGGTTGTTTCAAACTGTAAAATTTAGAGAGCCTACAGTTAGTGATTATTATAGAAACTATAATGATGATAGAGGATATTTGTTAAATGAAGAATTATATAACAAAGCACTGTATAGATATAAAAAGTGTAACAATAAACGCAGATGGTTTATATTATTGTATGATTATGTAAACAAATAAATTTATGTTTTTGATTCTTCTAAAGATATGTGATTATACTCAAATGTCTAATCATTAATATTGAGAATAGCCCTCGCTATACCCTTGGTTGCTGTGCCTTTCTATTATATCTAATTATTAGGTGTTTCATTTAATAGGAAGAAAAGATTAATCAATATCACTTAAAGCTTACTTCTTCTAGTGGTATAAGATAACTGCATTATAAACTTTAAATAAAGGATTGAATTATGGAAAAGAAACAAGAAACTTAGCACTTCCAAGTGCTAGTATTGGCAATGTATAAACCTTACCAATGTTGGTCAATAGTTGTTCTATTGACTTTTATAGAAGTAATTAACAGACTAACAATCAATTAATTGAATAGTATTATCAAAGAGCCTTCCAAGCTGAGGGTCGCGGGTTTGAGCCCCGTCTTCCGCTCTTCTGAAAATCAGATAGTTATCGCAAGATTTCTATCTGATTTTTGCTTTTAGAGGATGCCGAATTTAGCGTGGTTTAACCGAGTGAGTTAAACCGAGAGTTAAACCAAAATCTTATGAACACATCAATGCGTGCTACAAATGGAAAACTTTAGCAAAAGAAAATGATTACCTACATCTGAAACTCATAATCATAAGGTTTATGGAATATATTAATGAATTTCACAAGTAATAGATAGAGTTCACTCATCAAGCGATTTGCCAATTCCAATAACTTATGAATTTCTCTCCGAGCTAAATAGATTGAAATTAATAATTCAAGCTCTCTTTTACAACAATTCAAGTATCTGTTTCTTATAATTAAGTATAAAGGAATGGCCTTGTAAGAATTCGATGTTTAAGAGCCCAATATTGCCATCACCTATTATAAAATCTAACGTATACTCATCCTTTCCTATCTTGAATGTTACATTTCTACATAATTCAGCCATCTTAATTGATAATTTATTTACGATATTAGCTGTTTCCTTTTGAATTTGCTCAGGTTTTCCTACATATAAACCACGTTGAAGTTTATTGTTTCTACATCCTGTATCAAAAGCAAATCGTGTTTTTTTTCCATTGACTTTACTATCTAAAATGATATAATCTATTGCCACATCAGGATAGTCTTCATGGTTTTTCCATTTATAAATAGTCCCTTTCGCTTTATTATTAGAATCGTAGGATTCAACAATATTCTTTTCCATATCAAATTTCCAAGCTCCTGATCTAAGGATATTAGCCCCGACGATAAATTTTGGTGCATATTTTTGAAAATGCCCAGTAAGATCTGCAACTAAGCAATACACTCTATGATATGTCTTTCCACAAAAAAAAATAGAATCTATAAAAGCACTTGAAATCTTATCTTTAGTTTGGTTAACAGGAATTGCTTGTAATTCATCTTCTTTTATTCCGCATGAATCAATAGCAAAAATAGAATCAATTATACATAACGAACAACCCGTATCAATAAGAGAGGGTATTGAGTGCCTTTTTGTCTCATTGAACACCTGTACATCCGTATACATAAACTTATCTTTAAAAATAAGCTTTGATTGTGCTTTAGCAGCAAAACTGACAGCAAGCATTATACATAAGGATAAAAAATAGAACTTCATAATTATTTTAAAAATATATCTCTTAAAACATCTCCTATCCACAGTTCTCTCATTTTTTCTCGAAAATAATCATCCTTAAATTTAAAGGCATCTTTATTGTATATTCTTTTAAGATTGTGATTCACACTGTCTCGGTAGTGTAAGATTAGACGATAATACAATGCAGAGTCATTAATTTCATCTTGTTTTACAGTTATTGAATCTTTAACAGCAGGTATAGTAGCAAAGGTATCTTGGATTGTACTTGTTACCAACGTATCTTTTACAAATTTTATATCTAACGTGTCTCTATTTAAATTGAGATATCTATTCGTCCGTGCAAATAAAGCCCCGTTGCTAAATGCAAGAATTAGTAAGATTGATATTTTAAGTACATCTTTCATACACCGTTTTTTGCAAAGATACAACATTCTAAAAATAGATGTTCCTTTTACCAGAAAAATAGAGGTATATCTGTAAGTTCCAAGTTTTGGGATTTCAATAGAAGCATATCTAAGTCCAACTGTCCTAACAAAGGGTAGATGTTATATGCAATGGTAGGAGAAGAATGCAAGAAGCTAAAAAACAAATATGCAAACCGGAAATAATTAGCGAAACACTTGACATCGCCTTCTCAATATCGTATCTTTGTATCATCCTTTTATAGATAATCTTTATTCAACTTTGCATTAAACTACATTTCACGGCATATAGGAACGGAGAAGCAACTGCTTCCCCGTTTTTTTATTCCCTCAACACAGCAGGCTCCGATAGCTCACAGTTATATAAGCGTGGGCTTACACTTATATAAGCGTGAGCCCACACTTGTACAACCGCAATACCACACTCCGTCGTCTCCAATGCCACACTTCAACAGTTTAAACATGTGGCATTCAGCTGACTAAGATGTGGCATAGAGGAGAATAAAGTGTGGTATTTGCTTCGCTAACCACAGGCAAAAGATATCAGAAACTCACAATCACAAGGCATTCGAGTCATGACACTCATCTTGGCAGTATTCCCGTTAATAATACATAAATTTGCTATTGACAAAAGGCAACGATTATCTGCCGGAATCAGTAAACATTATTTTTAATTTGAAGCAAATCACAATAAAGAATGTTTCATTGCAAGCAGAATAATTTCAGAAACATTCCCTCTTATTTCATAATATTACTCCTATACTGCGTCGGCGTCAGATTAACCAACTGCTTAAACGTGCGATTGAAATGAGTGATTGAATCGAAGCCGCACTCCACAGCTATCTGCGAAATATCCATTTCTCCCAATGCTAACAACTTACAAGCATATCCCACACGCATTTCCAGCACATACTGCAAAAGCGTCTTCCCTGTATTCTCCTTGAAATAACGACAGAAGGCGCTGGAGTTCATACTCGCCATTCCGGCTATTTCATTCAATTTGAGGTTACGGGTGTAGTTATTGTTTATAAAGGAAATGATTTTATCAATCCGCTTGTTCCCCAGCGTAGGAAACTTTTCGTAATAATGCAGACTTGCCAACGTCCTTCTTTGCGGACTGACTGCCAGCTCCTGCAACAAATCCAGCAACCCGCTTATCTGGCGAAAACCACTTAATGAAAGAAAGCCGGAAAGCAACTCCCCTACCCGGGTTGCATCCTGTTTCGGAAAGATGATACCTCTCTTCGATTCCTCCAACAGCATTTTTATTTGCAGAAACTGAGGATAATAATCAAAGGAATACTGCATAAAGTTCTGCTCAAACTGAATGATAGTCCCTTGTACGCGTGAAGTGGCGTTCTCCGAACCATAAATATCATTGCTCCGCATGTAATGGGGCAGATTAGTACCGAACAGAATCACATCACCCGCAGAGAACTTCTCAATGCAGTCGCCTACAAAGCACAGACCATGACTCTCCTTTACGTAAATGATTTCATACTGGCTGTGGAAATGCCATGGATAAGTGAAACGATCATAATCGTAATGCCGCGCTTTGATCGGATTCGACTCCGATATAGGTAACTTTTCATTTATAATCGGTCGGCGCATATATTCAGCAAAATTTAATTCACACACAAAGATAAGGAAAGACAATAGAAATGCTACCGCATACATGCAAAAATCCGCATATATTCTGCAAATATCCATTTATCGCAGCATTATTTTTGCACGTATATTTGCAGTCAATAATCAGTTAAACTATTAATATATAAATGTTATGGAAAAAACCTGGAGATGGTTTGGCAAGAAAGACAAGATCACGCTCGACATGCTGCGGCAAATCGGCGTGGAAGGAATTGTGACTGCCTTGCACGATGTGCCCAATGGTGAAATATGGACCGAAGAGGCTATCAACGATCTGAAAACCTATATCGAGTCTTACGGCCTGCGCTGGTCTGTAGTAGAAAGCCTGCCTGTTTGCGAGGCGATCAAGTATGCCGGACCGGACCGCGAACAGTTGATAGAAAACTATAAAGTCAGTCTGGCAAACCTAGGTAAGTGCGGTGTGAAAACCGTATGCTATAACTTTATGCCTGTTATCGACTGGATACGCACGGATTTGCAACATCCCTGGGCAGACGGCACTTCGTCACTCTACTTCGACCGTGTTCGCTTCGCTTACTTCGACCTTCGAATCCTCGGACGTGAAGGAGCCGAAAAGGACTACTCCGCCGAAGAACTGGCAAAGGTTGCAGAACTGGACAAGACCATCACCGAAGCAGAAAAGGATGATCTCATAGACACGATCATTGTAAAGACGCAAGGTTTCGTCAACGGAAATATCAAAGAAGGAGATAAGAATCCGGTGAACATCTTCAAGAAGCTGTTGGCACTCTATAAAGGTATCGACCGTGATATGCTACGCGAAAACATGCGTTATTTCCTCTCCGCCATTATGCCCGTCTGCGAAGAATATGGTGTGAATATGTGTGTGCATCCCGATGATCCTCCGTTCCAGGTATTAGGTTTACCGCGTATTGTCACCAACGAAGCTGACATCGCCTGGTTCCTGAATGCAGTGGATAACCCGCATAACGGACTGACCTTCTGCGCCGGTTCCCTCAGTGCAGGCGAGCATAACGATACCCGTGAATTGGCAAAGAAATTCGCTAAACGTACTCACTTTGTCCACCTGCGCAGCACGGCCGCCATGCCCGGAGGCAACTTTATAGAAAGCTCGCATCTGACCGGACGCGGACATTTGATTGACCTCATCCGCATCTTTGAGAAAGAAAACCCGGGACTGCCTATGCGTGTAGACCACGGACGAATGATGCTGGGTGACGAAGACAAAGGATATAACCCCGGATATTCATTCCATGGCCGTATGCTGGCATTGGCACAGGTAGAAGGAATGATGGCAGTGGTGCAAGACGAAATAAACAATTAAAAATTAATAATTAAATAAGGAGATTATGAACGAACAATTCAGTATTGCAGGTAAAGTAGCCGTTATCACCGGTGCAGGTGGTGTATTGGGTGGCAGCATTGCCAAATGTTTCATGGAGCAAGGCGCCAAAGTAGTAGCCGTTGACATCCGTCAGGAACAACTGGACAAACGTGTAGAAGAACTGAAAGCTTACGGTGAAGATGTAATCGGCATCGTAGGTAATGTATTGGACATCGCCAGCCTTGAAAAATTGGCTGATGACATCGTTGCCAAATGGGGACGTATCGACATCCTGCTCAACATTGCCGGTGGCAATATGCCGGGTGCTACGCTGGCTCCCGACCAGAACTTCTTCGACATGGACGTTACCTGCTGGGAGAAAGTGACTAACCTGAATATGAACGGAACCGTCTATCCTTCTATGGTATTCAGCAAAGTGATGGCTAAACAAGGTAAAGGTTGTATCGTAAACGTATCTTCCATGGCTGCTTACAGCGCTATCACCCGCGTTCCGGGTTACTCGGCAGCTAAGACAGCCGTTGCCAACTTCACTCAATGGCTGGCAAGCGAACTCGCACTGAAGTACGGAGACGGCATCCGTGTGAATGCTATCGCTCCGGGTTTCTTCATCGGCGACCAGAATCGTGCCGTGCTTATCAATCCTGACGGTTCACTGACAGACCGCAGCAAGAAAGTTTTAGCCAAAACTCCGATGAAACGCTTTGGAGATATCAACGAACTGAACGGCGCCGTACAATTCCTGTGCAGCGATGCGGCAAGTTTCGTGACGGGTGCATTGCTTCCGATAGATGGCGGATTTAGTGCATTCAGCGGAGTATAAGAAGCTACACCCTGTTTTTTCCATACAAAAGCTGTTTCAAAATTCTGAAACAGCTTTTGTTGTTTAATAAGAGAATGCGAACGTGCACTTAAAATAAATCCATATCCACCGTTTGATATTCAACATTTTCCAGTTACCTTTGTTGAAATGAAAACAAAACAAGAAAAAGGAGACGAACTTATGGCTGGTAATTATATTCGTTTCGATTGGGCAATGAAGCGTCTGCTGCGTAACAAAGCCAATTTTGGGGTACTGGAAGGATTCCTGACTACCCTTTTGAAAGAAAACATCAAGATTCAGAAACTCCTGGAAAGCGAAAGTAATCAAGAGGATGAGTTTGATAAGTATAATCGTGTGGATATGCTTGCTGAAAATTCGAAAGGCGAACTTATCCTGATCGAAGTCCAGAATAACAATGAATATGCTTACTTCCAACGTATGCTGTTCGGCACTTCCAAGCTTGTGACAGAATACATCAACCGCGGCGAAGGATACGATAAAGTACGCAAAGTCTACAGCGTTAATATCGTATATTTCTCCCTGGGTAATGGAAAAGATATCGTATATCATGGCAAAACAGAATTCCGCGGTATCCATGAAGGGGATATTCTGGAACTAACTCCTTTTCAGAAACAGACTTTCAGTGTTGATACTGTCAGCCAACTTTATCCCGAGTATTATATTCTAAAAGTAAATGATTTCAATCAGGTTGCCAAAAGCCCGTTAGAGGAATGGATTCATTATCTGAATACAGGTGATATTCCCGACAGCGCTACTGCTCCTGGTTTAGAGGAGGTTCGTGAACACCTGAAGATAGACAGGATGACTAAAGATGAGTTGAAAGCCTATTATCGACATTTGGATAATATCGTTATCCTCCGAGACAACATCTATACGGAACGTGCAGAAGGACGTGCAGAAGGACGTGAAGAAGAGCGTTATAGTATAGCTCGTTCCCTAAAAGAACTCAATACTCCCATAGATATAATTATTAAATCTACTGGTCTTTCCGAAAAAGAGATTGCTATATTATAAAGAATTAGCTTTTTATTTGTTGACAGAATTAATTCCTTTCTGTGCAGAGAGGAGTTAATTCCGTCAACAAGTTTAAGATAACTATTTTGTATTGAGTTGATTGTATATCAAAGACAAACCTTTATCTTTGTTATCGAAAAAATAAATGATTATGGATACACTAAAATTGACCGATACTTATTTGGAAATACTAAAGCCATTGAATGATGATATAAAATTGCAGTTAGCTACCCGGTTAACAACTTCTGTTATTGTTGATAAAAACACCAGAAAAAAATAGAACTAACGAGATGATAGAGAAACATCTTGGCAAATGGAAAAATTAAATAAGACAAACGAACCTCCTACTCATGTCCTGGGCCTGGCTCATCCTCCTATTCCCGTTGTACGCATCGGATTCATAGGCTTAGGCAATCGCGGATTACTCACGTTGGAGCGTTATATGCTCATAGAGCACGTAGAGATCAAAGCTTTGTGTGAGATACGCCCCGGAAACCTGGCAAAAGGACAAGCCCTACTGACAAAAGGCGGACATCCCGCCGCAACCGGTTATGCCGGAGAAAACGGTTGGCAACAAATGTGTTGCAACCCTGATATCGACCTCATCATTATATGTACGGACTGGCTGACACATGCCCCTATGGCCACCTACGCCATGAAGCAAGGTAAGCATGTTGCCATCGAAGTGCCCGCTGCCATGACCGTAGCCGAGTGCTGGCAACTGGTAGACACCGCTGAGCGCACCCGCCGCCACTGCATCATGCTGGAAAACTGTTGCTATGATGCCTTTGCCCTGACCACGCTGAACATGGCAAGACAAGGCCTGTTCGGTGAAATCATGCACGTGGAAGGTGCTTATATACACGACCTGCGCTCCATGTACTTCAGCGATGAAAACCAAGGCGGCTTCCATAACCACTGGAACAAGGCTTACTGCATGGAGCACACCGGAAACCCCTATCCCACTCACGGCTTAGGTCCCGTATGCCAGATCCTGAATATCCACCGGGGCGACCGTTTGAATTACCTTGTATCCATGTCCACCCACCAAGCGGGAATGACGGAATATGCCCGCCGCACTTTCGGAAAAGAATCTCCCGAAGCACAACAGGCTTACCTGTTGGGAGACATGAACACCACCCTCATCCATACCGTCAAGGGAAAGACCATCCAACTGCAATACTGCACCGTTCATCCACGCCCTTACAGCCGTTCGCACACCATTTGCGGCACGCGAGGGTTTGCACAAAAATATCCGGTAGCCACGATCAATTTGGAAGATGTGCGTAGCGGAGGAGCAATCGGTACAGCCGCCGGAGAGACAGCCAGCGCAACCACCGAAGAACTCTTGCAACACTATCAACATCCTTTTACAGCTACCATCGGCAAAGAAGGTGCCCTCAAAGGTGCCCCGAACGAGATGAACTATATCATGGATTACCGCCTCATCTACTGCCTGCACCATGGACTCCCCTTGGATATGGACGTCTACGATGCCGCCGAATGGTCGTGCATCACCGAGCTCAGTGAGCAATCGGTATTGAATGGCAGTCGCCCGGTAGAAATACCCGACTTCACACGGGGCGCATGGGAGACTTTTCCCTGTGTTGCAAGAAACTAATCTCGACATTACGATAAACTAATATTTTTCTTGCATAATATTATTCATACAATAGTTTAGACATCATTTAATTCATAATCCATCATAAAAACATTAATTCAACTACTGATTCGCATTATCAATCTTTTTCATTCATATTTGCAGTTACCTTATAATAGGTACATTTCATAGAATTTAGTTTAGCATCACTTCAAAGATGGACAAGTCTAAACAGAATGATTATTCGTATGTTCAATAATTTACAAAATGCGCACCTATTCAGTTTATTAGCATGTCCGGGTAGTTGCAGACCTCAGTGGGGATAGTAAACTGTTTTAGGTGTGCTCCTTTTAATAGTATCGAACATGCAAACACTCAATATCAAATACTAATTTCTTTGACCTATTCAGTCTAAACAATATCACATAAACTTCAAATATTGATATAGTAAAAAGCCGCAAACTGTTTACACATGCAAAAAAACGTTCTTTTTCCTTGCATACTTTAAAAAGATGCATTACTTTTGCCACCGTTAAACACAGTATTCACCCCTTTAAAACTAAAAGAAAGGGACTAATTTATGTTGGAACTATAATATCTCAGCCAGGACTAAGTTGACTCATCGGGATGATGGGGCTTTGCAATTTTCTTGATTAGTCCTACAATCACATTTATAATTTTATTATTATTCACTTCAATGCAGTGGACAGATAGTGTTGTATCTATCATCATCCCTCATGCATTGGGTACAAAACGCATATTGCACTGCCCCGTCGCGAGGCGGGCAGCCCATGCCGTATGCATACACATGAAAAAAAGAAAATATGGGAATACGATTAAAAGATTTAAGTAAGCTGGGATATAGAGACAATGTAGCACGCAGTCTGGCAGTAGCCATCGTCGGTAAACATTGCAAGCACCAAAGCAAAGAACAGATTATCAAGACACTGAGCGACGTGCTGGAAAATCCCGATACTTATAAAGAGAATGAGACATGGGGCAAACTGGCCGAACGCCTGTCCCCCACCCTCATCGAAAAGAAGTTCACAGCATACGACTTGCTCGACGAGCCGTTGCCCTATAAAACCTATGGCGGCAAGTTCATAGAAACCCTCGCCAAACAGCAGATGAACCTGGCCATGAGGCTCCCCGTCAGCGTAGCCGGCGCACTGATGCCCGATGCACATGCCGGATACGGTCTGCCCATCGGCGGTGTACTCGCCACGGACAATGCCGTCATTCCCTATGCCGTAGGGGTGGATATCGGTTGCCGGATGAGCCTGACGGTGTTCGATGCCAAAGCGGATTATCTGAAAAGATACTCGCATCAGATAAAAGAGGCACTGAAAAACTATACCCATTTCGGCATAGAGGGTGGCCTGACCTTTGCACAGGAGCATGAAGTGACAGAACGGGAAGAATTCCAGTTAACACCTCTTCTGAGGGACTTACGCGGAAAGGCCATTCGTCAGTTGGGCAGTTCCGGCGGTGGAAATCATTTCGTGGAGTTCGGAGAGCTTCTTCTGCAAGGAGAAAATGTGCTGGGACTGCCCGAAGGCAATTATATGGCATTGCTGTCACATTCCGGTTCGCGCGGACTGGGAGCAGCTATTGCCATGCATTACAGCCAGATAGCCCGTGAAGTCTGCAAACTGCCACGTGAAGCACAGCATTTTGCTTGGCTCGATTTGAACTCGGAAGAAGGACAGGAATACTGGATGAGCATGAACCTGGCAGGCGACTATGCCCGTGCCTGTCACGAACAAATCCACCTGAACCTCTCGAAAGCTCTGGGACTGAAGCCAATGGCGAACGTGAACAATCATCACAACTTCGCTTGGAAAGAGGAGATTGCACCCGGACGCACCGCCATCGTGCATCGCAAAGGGGCTACTCCTGCACAGGCTGGGCAACCGGGACTTATCCCCGGAAGCATGGCAACTCCCGGTTATCTGGTAGCAGGTCGGGGTGTGGAAGAGTCGTTATGTTCCGCTTCGCACGGTGCCGGACGGGCCATGTCGCGCCAGAAGGCAAAGGAGAGTTTCACCCAGTCGGCCATGAAGAAATTTCTCTCGCAGGCTGGGGTCACACTGATTGGGGGTAGCATCGAAGAGATGCCATTAGCCTACAAGAACATCGACCGGGTGATGCAACCCCAAGAGACATTGGTAGAAGTGCAGGGCAAATTCATGCCGCGCATCGTAAGAATGAATAAAGAGTAAGAGGCTATGGAGAAAGTATATATGCAAATAACCTCCGGACGCGGCCCTGCCGAATGTTGTCGCGTAGTGGCGCTGGTACTGGAAAAGATTCTGAAACAAGCCGTCGCCAAAGGAGTGAAAACAGAAGTCGTGGAACGCGAAACAGGACCTCTCAACCGTACCCTGCTCTCAGCCGTCATCTCTCTGCAAGGCCGAGATTATCACGCGCTGATTGAGGACTGGGAAGGTACCGTGCAGTGGATTGCCAAAAGTCCGTACCGCATTTATCATAAACGGAAGAACTGGTTTGTCGGTGTGCAGACCTTCACGCTCTCCGAAAGCCAGGAGGCTACGGAAGCGGAAATCCGTTATGAGACCTTGCGGGCATCCGGACCGGGCGGGCAACACGTGAACAAGACGGAGTCTGCCGTCCGTGCCGTCCATATCCCTACCGGAATGAGCGTGGTAGCTTCCGACCAACGCTCGCAATGGCAAAACAAGAAGCTGGCCACCGAACGCCTGCTGTTGAAACTGGCATCATGGAGCATAGAGCAAGCCATGATTCAGGCACAGGCCAACTGGAGTAATCACAACTGCCTGCAACGTGGCAATCCGGTGAAGGTGATCCAGGAGCCGCTGATTTAAAGTAGATGAATGATTAAAAAAGAAAGGAGCAACTTATGTTATCAGAAAAATATGGTCGCACGTATCATTATCCGTTTTCTCCCGGAACGACCAGTGACGACCGCATCAACCATACATATTGGGAAGACATCCAACAGATAGAAACCCTGATACACACCGAAAAGCTGGACGGAGAAAATAATTGTCTGAGCCGCCACGGTGTATTTGCCCGCTCGCATGCAGCACCCACCACCTCACCGTGGACCAGGGAACTGCGCGAGCGTTGGGAACTCATGAAAAACGACTTGGGAGACATCGAGATATTCGGTGAAAACCTGTATGCCATACATTCGATAGAGTATCGCAAACTGGAAACACACTTTTTCGTGTTTGCCGTGCGCTGTCTGAATCAGTGGCTGTCGTGGGAGGAAGTGAAATTCTATGCCGCTCTGTTCGACTTGCCCACGGTACCCGAATTACGAGTGGAAACGGTAAAAGGATTGACGCAGGAAGCATTGCAGCAACAAGTCGTTAGTCTGGCACAAAAACCGGGTGTGCTCGGAACACGCGATCCACAAACAGACGCAGATTGTACCCGCGAAGGGGTAGTCACCCGTAATATAGGTGAATATCCTGTAAGTGAATTTGCCCACAACGTATTCAAGTACGTACGCAAGGGGCATGTGAAGACCGATGAGCACTGGACACGCAACTGGAAGCGTGCCCGCCTCATCTGGGAAACAGGAAAGGAGGAATAAAATGAATTGGAAACTGACAGATAATAAGAATTGGGACTCACTGGAACAACAGTTCCGGTGGGTACAAGATATGAACTTCGTGATGCAGCACCATTTGCATCACGAAGAAGGTAGTGTGGCCGTACATACCCGTATGGTACTGGATGCATTGCAGCAACAGCCGGAATATCGGGCTTTGCCTGCACAGGAACAGGAAATATTATGGGCAGCCGCTTTACTGCATGATGTGGAGAAGCGCTCTACTTCGGTAGATGAAGGAGGTGGCATTATCACTTCCAAGGGACATGCCAGGCGTGGGGAATATACGGCACGCACGATCCTTTACAGGGATATTCCTACTCCGTTTCATATCCGGGAGAACATTGCTGCGCTGGTGCGTTATCATGGTTTGCCGGTTTGGATTATGGAACGGGAGAATCCTGTGAAGAAGCTGTGCGAAGCATCTCTCAGAGTGGATACACGTTTACTGAAAATGCTTGCAGTAGCGGATATTCAGGGACGTATCTGCAAAGATAAGTCTGCACTGATGGAGGTTGTCGAATTATTCGAGATGCTTTGCCGTGAACAGGATTGCTGGGGAAAGGCACGAGGCTTTGCAACGGACCATGCCCGCTTCCAGTACTTTCATGCTGAGGATGGGTATATAGATTACATTCCACATGATAATTTCCGGTGTGAAGTTATCTTATTATCCGGTTTACCGGGGATGGGGAAAGATCATTATATCCGTACATTGCCACAGGATATTCCTGTGATAAGCCTTGATGCTATCCGGCGAAAGTACAAAGTTAGCCCTACGGATAAGGCTGCCAATGGCAGGGTGGTACAGGAAGCTAAAGAAGAAGCTCGCAGCTATCTGCGTAAAGAGCAAGGGTTTGTGTGGAATGCAACCAATACCTCAAAACAAATGCGCTCGCAACTGATTGATTTATTCCTCACTTACGGGGCTAAAGTGAAGATTGTTTATATCGAAAAGCCGTATGCGGTATGGAGGAAACAAAATCGTGAACGGGAATTTATGGTTCCGGAAACGGTACTGGATGCAATGCTCGGGAAGCTGGAAGTTCCGCAATTGGGGGAGGCACATGAGGTGGTGTATGCTGTCTGAGAGTAAGTCTATATCCGAATCTACCTGTGCATCTCCCCGAGCTTCGGACCCATAAAGAATGGTCTTCGCATCAGGAGCAATGCGATGCACTACTTCTGCAATCCGGCGAACAATATCAGGTCGTTTCATAACTTAATCTCCTATTCTCTAATTACACGACAAAGATAACAATGTTTTCGGAAATACAACTTACTGCAATACAATACTTACCGAGAAATACGGCGCTATCTGGAAACAAGGATCATATTCCCTCCCCATCGCCTTAAAGAACGCTGACAAGCTTCTGCCATCATAATAAGCATTACGTACCGCATTTATCCCCACCGTAACAGGCAAAGAAATGTGCTTGGAAACCTTGAATTCAGGACGGAAACCTACCACAATGTACTGGTGCGTAAAAATCTTATCATCACCATTCAACTCTGTCAAAGCCATCTGCCCACCCATTTCCGTAATGAAACTGATGCTGAACGTTTTGTCCACATTATACCCAACCGCAAGGTTAGCTCCATCCAAAGCCGAGAAACTACAAGTCAGCTTATGCCCATAATTCCAATTTACGTATAATGCAGGAAACGCCATAGGATAACCGAAAGCATTGTTCAATGCCAAACCCGCACCCAGTTCCAGATTAGGGAATATACGCCTGACAAAGACCAACCCCGCACTTCCCAATACATTCCGGAAACGTAAACGCGAAAACCGTGTATCATCCGTATACACGCCGACACCGATGCTTGCCATCATCGACCATTTCTCACTCAAAGGCCGCACATGGAAAAGCGACATCTGCAAATTCAGGATCTCGGACAACACAAGAGGCTCTGCAATATTCTTATTATTCAGAGACGCATAATCGCCCGAAAGCCCGATCCCCCATATCGTAGGCTGATTGCTTTCGTTCTTTTTCATCGACAAAGGCAGATTGGCACTTCCGTGATAGACCATGGCGGAACCTTTACTGTTACCCACTTTCTGATTGTGCTCATCCCGATAAGCCGATGTACCGAAATACTCTGTTTTAATAGTGATCTGTGCAGTGCTTTCCACAGAAACCAGTAGTAATAAGACTGTTGCAATAGATATCCATTTCATTTTTGTTTCTTCTTTTAATGATTTGTATGCCACAAAGATTGTCAATATCAATGCGAACGAGAAAATCTTTTTGACCAACCCCCGGCCTGCTTATGACAAAACGGATAAGCAGCAACCACTTTATCCCTTATCTTTGCAACATGAAGAAACATCTGACTTTCAAATCGCAGCAGCTCTCTACTATCTTCTGGCTACTCATCGCTGGCACTTTCTGGATACAATTCCTCAATATGTCGACCAGTATATGCGAAGCAACGCTTCTCACCATCTGCATAAGTGGCAGTTATATGCTGGTGAACCAATATCTATGTAACCATCTGCTGAAAAAAGCGATACGCACCAAGCAGATGAAGCCTTTCTGGATATTGTTTATAGTACTTTGCGTCCCTACAAGTGCACTGGTAGCTTCCTACTTCGTTCTCTTCCAGCATCTTGAACAAACAGGTATATTCCCTGCATCCAACATCTTCATAGAGGGAGAAGAAAGCCTTCTTTTCAACTCTATCCTCTTGCTACCGGGTACATTGGTTATTAATCTCGCCTTCTGCGGCCTGTATTTCTATTCGGAAAACCTGCAATTAGAAAAAGAGAAATCTCAATTCCTCTTCCAGACATTACGGCAGCAAATCACCCCTCACTTCATGTTCAATGTGTTGAATCACATCAACATTCTGATGCAGGATAATGTACCTTTAGCTTCCTCTTTGTTAGAGAAATATTCCGATATCCTGCGTTACCAGCTGTATAACGGTCAGAAAGAGCTTATCAGCCTGGAACAGGAAATAGAATTCCTACAAAACTACATAGCGATAGAAAACATTCGCTGGGAAGACAAACTGACCGTAAGCACCGAATGGGAAGTAGAAGACGACAGCATCGGATTCCCGCCTTTGTTATTACTGACATTCATAGAAAATGCCTTTAAACATGCATCGCACACCCCCACGGAGAAAGGACAAGTACAGATACGGCTCAAACAGAATACCCATCATATCCTTCTTGAAGTTGGCAACACCAGTTCCCCGCATCTGCAACGAACAGGCACCGGACTGGGACTGGCCAATGCAATCAAACGACTGGACATCCTGTTCCACAAGAAGTACCAGTTGTCCGTCAACCAAACAGATACCTATTATCAAACCTCACTTAGCATTGAAATATAAAAGATGAAAGACTCCCCTGAACAACAACCCCTAAAATGCCTCATCGTAGACGACGAACAAATCGCCATCAAAGGCATTGCCAACCACATCAGCAAACTGGACTTTCTCACAGTCAACGCTACCTGTTCTTCTGCACTCGAAGCAAGAGGAATATTAGAAAACCAGCCTATCAACCTCATGTTTCTGGATATCAATATGCCCTATCTTTCCGGCATCGATTTCCTGAAATCATTGGATGAAGCACCGTTGACCATACTAACTACCGCCTATTCCGAATATGCCCTGGAAGGCTATCAACTCAATGTTGTTGACTACTTACTGAAACCAATTTCTTTTCAGCGTTTCTTTCAGGCAGTGACCAAGGCCGCCCATACTTTCAGAACCCAACTCTTACTGCAAAATAATGGAATAGAAGAAACCACCCGGGAAATGTATATCAGACAGGGGGATGCATTTACCCAGATAGCCTGGAAAGATATACTGTATGTAGAAGGTATGCAAAACTACCTGAAACTGCACTTCAAGTCCAAAACTCTCATCATCCATCAGACCATGACTTCACTGGAAGAAATTCTGCCTCAAAGCGCCTTCTTCAGAATACACAAGTCTTTCCTTGTAAACCTCTCGCACATCGATTCCATCGCCAAAGGAAGAGTCTTCATCAACGGGAAAGAACTTCCTGTTTCAGCCCTGCGACGGGAGGAATTACTGCAAACAGTAGTCTATAAGAATTTAATCAGCAAATAAAAATTGGGCACATCCCTTCATGAACCATGACGGATTAGACAAGATTTCCGAATATTACATCTATCTTTGCAGGCGTAAACAGACAACGCACATTTTATAGAGAAAGTTTCTAAAACTCATTACCAAACTTACGCATAAAACAGATGAAAACAATCGTAAACGTCCCTACTAAGCAAAGCCTGATTCGGGAAACAAGAGATTATTTAATGATCGCCCTCGGATTAATTCTTTATGGTATAGGCTGGACAGTATTTCTATTGCCCAATGACATCACCACCGGAGGAGTGCCGGGTATCGCCTCCATAGTCTATTTCGCTACCGGCTTCCCTGTGCAGTACACTTATTTCAGTATCAACCTCATCTTGCTACTACTCTCTATCCGCATCCTGGGCTGGAAGTTCAGTATCAAAACTGTATTCGCCGTATTCACCCTGACATTCTTCCTTTCCATCATTCAGAGACTGGCAAGCGGTGTGGTCTTACTGCACGATCAGCCTTTCATGGCGTGTGTCATCGGTGCATCCCTCTGCGGAGGCGGCATAGGCATCGCTTTTTCTTCCAATGGTAGCACAGGCGGAACGGATATCATTGCCGCCATCATCAATAAATACCGGGATATCACGCTGGGGCGTGTAATGCTGATCTGTGACCTGATTATCATTTCTTCCAGTTACTTTGTGTTGAAAGATTGGGAGAAGGTGGTTTACGGTTATGTAACCCTGTACATTTGCAGTTTTGTTCTGGATCAGGTAGTGAACAGTGCCCGGCAATCCGTACAGTTCTTTATCATCAGTGAGAAATATGATGAAATAGCCCGGCACATCAATGTATATCCGCACCGAGGAGCCACCGTCATCAATGCTTCCGGATTTTATAGCGGCAAGGAACAGAAGATGTTGTTCGTACTTGCCAAGAAGCGCGAATCAACAATTATATTCCGATTGATAAAGGATATAGATCCAAACGCATTTGTATCACAAAGTGCGGTAATCGGAGTATACGGAGAAGGGTTCGACAGAATAAAGGTGAAGTAGCCCGTTACTTGCGGCCATAGCCACCTTCTTTCCAAACATACACTACAGGGCGGCGGAGATACGGTTTCAGTTTCTCTGCCGCTTCTTTATCCATATAGTCGGTAGTTGTAAAAGTAAAAGTCAGTGTATTGTCCTTTGCAGAAAGATCGGCTTTCATCAGCAGCATATCTGCCTGTTCGCCGGCATCTCTCACTTCATAATCCATCAACGTATCTGGTAATGACAGGAAATCTTTCATTACAGGAGGCGTGAGGAAAGAAGAAGCGGGCAATTCTTCCCAACCGGTGGTATAGAAATGGACGTCACTGTCGCAGGCAGGGGCACAAGCTGTAGACACGGTACAGATTACTTTCGTGCTGTCACTCGTAGCCAGTAGTTTCATCTGCCAAGAGCTTTGCGGTGTCATCTGGATGCGGATATAGTCGGGAGCAAGCTCCGTCATTTCCGATTTGCCGCCAAAACGGTTGGTTACTTCCGCTTTCATCTTACTTTCAAGGAAGTCGATAAAGTCGGCACGGTTCACAGCAGTAAGCAGCGGACTGAGGCTATCGGGCATATTTTTGAAAAAGGTTTTAGCTTCCTGGGCTTGCAGAGAACACATCCAGGCACAAGCCAAACACAAGAACATTGTCAATTTCTTCATCATATTATTTTTCTGTTATTCCTATTTTGTATTTTATTACTTCAACGCAATCTTCAGAGCAAGGAGCATATCTCTCCAAGAAAATGTGCATCTGTTTCGTCAAAGGTATTCAGGTTTTCACTGTCTATATCGAGCACACCCCACACCTTGCCATTCTCACGAATCAACGGAACAACGATCTCCGAGCGCGACAACGAACTGCAAGCTATATGTCCGGGGAATGCATCTACATCGGGCACCACCAACGTCTCTGCCTTAGCCCATGCCGTACCGCAAACACCCCGTCCTTTCCGGATACGTGTGCAGGCTATCGGTCCCTGAAAAGGTCCCAATACCAGTTCTTCCCCTTTCACCAGATAGAATCCTACCCAAAAGAAACCGAAAGTCTCTTTCAGTGCAGCCGAAATATTAGCCAGATTGGCTATAAGGTCATTTTCGCCTTCAATCAGGCTCTTTATCTGGGGAAGCAAAGTCTGATACTTTTCGGCCTTGCCGCCGTTGCTGATACATAAATCTTCTGCCATAATTACACTCCCAATACTATATTAGCATCAATATTCAACTTCCTGCTCATTTCACGAGCTACCTTCAAAGTAGGTTCACTCCTTCCAGTAATATAGTCGCTAACACGCGAAGTGCTCACTCCAAGTAACTCAGACAACTTTGCCTGATTTATTCCCATTTCATACATACGCAATTTTAACACATCAACCAAAGAGGGAACTTTGATCGGATAATGTTCATCCTCATACTCTTCTACAAGTCCTGACAGTAAATCCAACTCTATAAGATTTTTATCAGTCAAAGGAGTATCATCATCAACTAATGGAAGAAGTTCTTCTATCCTCTCCATTGCCGCTTTATAAGCTATTTCACTCTGAATCTTTGCCATACCTAAACATTTTTAGCATCTATATTATCATAATCCGTATGAGTGCCAATAAAACGAATTAAAACAGTCTTAATAGTAAATTTAATCACTACAACCAACCTATAATTATTGCCTCTAATATTGAATATATAATGCTGATTACCTACATTATCAACACTATTAAAAGTCTGCTTCATATCAGCAAAACAGGTCCACTCTGCTTTCTTTACCTTCTGATACCAATCTTCAAGAGCTGTTTCAGCATCAGGGTTTTTGGTATAATATTCAACTATTTTGCTTTTGGCTATTATTCTCATTACTCGTATTGATTTGAACAAAGGTACATATTTAATATTGAAAAACAAAACATTTTATTGTCTTTCAAAACTATTAATACTAAGATACTTCTTACTTTTTCTTTAATCTCCCTTCATAGTAATCAGCATCATTTACTTCCCAAATACAGGAAGAACATTCCAATCAATACCAAAATGAGATCGACAGCCTTACTTTTTAAATTCTTTTCACGGAAGAAGAGAGCTCCGAAAAGGAAGGAGACAACCACACTGCCCCGACGTACCATAGAGACAATGGAAATCATGGAGTCTTCATAGCTCAAGGCATAGAAGTAGGCAAAGTCAGCTGCACTAAGGAAAACGGATATCAGGATGATAGTCCAGTCCCAACGGAAAGGGGTACTTTCTTTTCGTTTGGGGTACCACAGCAAAAGGATAATGGGACACATGATAAATACCTGATAGACATTATACCACGACTGCACCACCATAGGATTGAATTGCTTCATCAGATACTTGTCATAAAGTCCGCTGATAGCTCCGGTGATGGCAGCCAGCACGATGAAGTAAATCCATTTGTTATGTTTAAAGTCAATGCCTTCTTTCTTACCGGAACGGCTCAGCATAAAGAAAGAAAGTATGGCAAGCATGACTCCAATCCATTGATACAGGTTCAGACGTTCACCGAATATCAGCATGGCACCCACCAGCACCATTACAGGACGGGTAGCATTAATCGGACCGACAATCGTCAACGGCAAATGCTTCATGCCAAAGTAACCGAATATCCAGGAAGACAGAACTATGAACGACTTGACAATGACAAACTTATGTACTTCCCAACCTGCAACAGGTACTTCGAACATTGTTCCGTTCAAAGCAGGAGTAAAAGCGGAAACCAGTATGAAAGGAAGAAATATCAGGCTGGAGAATACCGTATTCAGAAACAGAACGGGAAGCACAGCATTATCGCGCAATGATTTCTTCTTAAATGCATCATAAAAACCCAGCAAGGCAGCTGAGAGAAAGGCGAGTAATAACCACATGGTTCTTAGTTAATTAATTGTTAGTTATTCAGTTATTATCTGCGATGAATAATTCCTCGGGATATGTGACATCTACCAGAAACAGAGCATTGCCCGGAACGGAAGTACCAGCCTTGCAACGGTCTTTCTGCTCGATGACACGCCGGAAACCATCAACGGTGAGCTTGCCACGGCCTACTTCGAGCAAAGTGCCGACAACTGCACGAACCATATTGCGCAGGAAGCGGTCCGCCTGAATGGTGAATACCCAGGTTACATCGTCTATCTGAGTCCAAGCGGCATGCATGATGCGGCAGTTGTTTGTTTTTACGTCCGTATGCAGTTTGCTGAAACTGGTGAAGTCTGTATAATTAAACAAACTACGGGCCGCTTCGTTCATTCGTTCGAAATCGGGCGTCTGGAAAAGACGACAACGGTATTGACGATTGAAGGGAGACTTTGCCGTAGTCACGTAGTATTTATACATGCGTGCCGTTGCATCAAAGCGGGCATGCGCATCGGGCTTCACTGCACGGAGGCGGTAGACAGAAATATCAGGCGGCAAAAGACGGTTCAGTTTGTCGATAAAGAAAGCTGTATCAAGCGGTTCGTCACTATCAAAGTGGGCAACCATCAGAGCAGCATGCACCCCGGCATCGGTACGTCCGGCACCAATAACTTCTACTTTACGACGCATCAGTGTGGCAAGTGCACGCATCAGACACTCTTGTACACTGTCTCCGTTGGGTTGTATCTGCCAGCCGTGGTAGGCGGTTCCGTCGTAAGCTAAATAAATAAAATACCGTTGCATACTCTTTTGCTTTCATTTTTCGGGCGCAAAGGTACAAAAATAAGGCTATAAGGAAGAACTCTCTTTTCTTTTTCCTACTTTTGTGCCCACATAAAAACATTTTCAAGCAATATGCAACAAAGATACAACAAACTTCCGGTTTTATTTTTAGCAATACTTATGGCCGGCACTTCCCTTGCCGGATGCAAAAAGAAAGATATGTCCCTCAAACTGAACGAGCCGCGAAACATTAAAGGAGTTATCAGTTACAGACGAACTTTCGGCGACTTGAATGAAGCGCATCTGAATGTCGCACAAGCCATAGGCATTACGCCAATTGCCTCCCGCAAAGAGGCCGAACACATGAAGGAAAAACTTCAGCACATCGAAACGAACGATTTATATGTGGTAGACTCGCTGACACACTCCATCCCATATCTCATTAAAGGTGCAGCACAACTACTGGATACCATCGGTACCAATTTCCTTGACTCACTGACCGCCAAAGGGCTAAATCCCAATAAAATAATCGTAACCTCGGTACTCCGCACCGAAGATGACGTAAAACGCCTGCGTCGCCGCAATGGTAATGCCTCGGCAAACTCCGCGCATTTCTACGGAACCACATTCGATGTCAGTTGGAAGCGCTTCAAGAAAGTGGAAGATGAAGATGGACGCCCGCTACAGGATGTCAGTTCAGATACATTGAAACTCGTACTCTCCGAAGTATTGCGCGACTTGCGGAAAGCGGATAAATGCTATATAAAGTATGAGTTGAAGCAAGGATGCTTCCATATTACGACGAGAGGAAAATAATAAATCAGGTATTAAGTTTTAAGTATTGCAGTATTAAGACTACGCCATAACACTGCATACTTAAAACCTGATATCTTGTCTTTTCATTCTTCCATCATCCTCCACGCCAATGGCAGACACGTCACGATATCCCCAGCCGTCATTCCTATCGTCCCATACTTCTTGCAAGCAATGTCTCCGGCAAGCCCGTGAACATACATCGCCAGGCAGGCTGCATCTTCCGAAGCATACCCTTGTGCCAACAAAGCCAGCACTACACCCGTCAACACATCTCCACTGCCACCTGTTGCCATACCCGGATTACCTGTAGTATTAAAACAACACTTCCCTTGCGGAGTAATAACCACAGAGTAAGCACCTTTCAAGATGATATACGTTCCTGATGTTCGCGCCAACTCACGTGCTTTCGTTAAGCGTTCATAAGAGTCCTGACACTTTCCTACCAACCGTTCCAGTTCTTTCGGATGCGGTGTCAGAATACTCCCTTTCGGTAAGCGTCCGATATAATTGCGATGCCCTGCCAGTACATTCAAAGCATCAGCATCCACTACCATAGGAGATAAACAACTGTCTATCTGTTCCAATACCGCGCCCTCTGTCTCTTCCGCCTTTCCCAGACCCGGACCGATGCCCACTGCCTGATAATCATCCGTATCCGTAGGGCAGGCAAAACAGGTATCACTGGGGTCCAGTTCCGTCATAGCCTCCGGCACGGAAGTCTGCACAATCATATTGTTACAATAAGGCACATGCATCGTCAGCAACCCTACTCCAGAGCGCAAGCAAGCTTTTGCGGCAAGCACCGACGCTCCCGCCATTCCTTGCGAACCGGCTATAAGCAGGGCGCGTCCGAAATCCCCTTTATGGGCAAACTTATTTCTCGGTTTCAACAGATCCTGCATATCCTCAGCCTCCAGCAGACTATAATCAGTCTCCATCTCCTCTATCGCATCTTCACTCAGACCGATATCCAGCAATTCCCATTCACCCACGAACTCCTGATTCTCTGCAAAGAGAAAAGCCAGCTTCGGCAATTGCAGACTCAGCGTCACATCCGCACGGACAATATTAGCTTTGATATTGAAAGTATTCTCCTCCCCCATCAATCCCGAAGGAACATCAATAGCCACAATCTGTGCCGATGAAGCATTGATATACTTCACCACGGCAGCAAAACCACCACTCAGCGGCTTGTTCAGTCCACTACCGAACAATCCGTCGATAACCACATGGTCAGCCGTCAGCACGGGCGGGACGAATTGTGATGTCACTTCATGAAAATCCACATTCTTCACATCCGCCAGTCGTTCCTTGTTCGCCTCGCAATCGGGAGAAAGTTCTCCTTTGGTATTAAACAGATAAACCGATACCTGATAACCCTTTTCCGCCAGCAATCGGGAGACTGCCAATGCATCTCCACCATTATTGCCCGGTCCGGCAAATACCGTAACCGGTGTTTCAACCTCCCAGCGTTTCGTAATCGCTTTTGTCAATGCCTGCGAGGCACGCTCCATCAGGTCGATGGAAGCAACCGGTTCATTCTCTATTGTGTAAGCATCCAATTCTTTGATGCTTTGAGTAGGAAATATCTTCATATCTTTATTTTCAAATTACTAACAAAGGTAGGCTATTTTGTGGAGATACGCAAGGAAGGATGGCAGAGAATAATTCTCAAATCCATTGGAGGAATTAAAGCATCCTGATCTATTAAATGAGGGCATCTAGCCTGCGCCCCAACGCATGAGCCAATTTCAGATTCAACACCATAACAAGGACACCCAATATTCCGCCCAATAGAAAATCCATTGCAGTAAACAAGCCCGTAGAATAAAAGAAATAACAGACATAAACCGCATAAGGCAGACAAAGTAATGAGGTTACTATAGCCGGAATATACTTCCTTAGCAGTACGAATTGCCCCACATGCACGAGCAAATGTATGCCAAATGCAAGGAACAAAGCCATCCACAAAAAATAATGCCGGGAAAGAACTGCATAGACAGATACACCACTGATAATAATAAATTCCTCGGCAACCGCTATTGCAAAACCGGTCGTGCTCAACTCCCGTAATTGCATGATTTGCTTTCTCAACACCGGGAAGCGACGGGACAATTCATCTGCATTCCGCTCCATCCACCTCTGTTGCATAATGATCTCTTCGAAATCATGCAACATGAAGACGATGGGAAACAGACATATCAGTAACACAATATGATCCATAACGACGATTTATAAAGTAACATGATGCACGCTAATAAGCATCCATCTCATCCTCTTCCCGTTCCGCCTGTTTATCGGCCAGTTCCATCTTCTTCGTCAGCAGCTCCTTCGGGAAGTAATACTTAAACGGAATCCGATGGCATCCCGCACGTTTCACGGCCAGCGTCAGCCTACGGTCCGCTTTGAAGTACACACGTGAGAGTCTGACGGAATGTGGCAACACATCTTCCGGATGTTCGAACCCCTTGCTCGTGACTGCCGTCTGAAACGACCCGATGCCGCGTAACGTCACAGAGCGTCCGTCGCTCAACTCCTCTTCAATGATTTCACCCGTTGCAGCCAGAACTGCTTCTACCACTCCCGGGTGAAAACCAGTCCGCTGAGCTACCCGATGTGCTACGTCCCGCTCCGTTCTGCCGCTTTTCTTCTGCATTTTCTTGCCGACGGCATACCACAATTGGGGTTTTTCTTTTTTCGTTGCATCCACCTTGCGGCAGACAATGTAAGGGATTGCCATATATCGAATATATTAACAGTTAACGCTTTATTATTAAACAGTCCGTCTTTCTTTAAAGAATGCAGATACCTACATGCACATGTTAGGACTACTGACATGCACATGTAAACAGTATCAACATGCATATCTCAATAGTTCTAACATGCACATGTAAACACCACTGTTTATTAAACAAAAGTAGACTATTTAATAGAGATAAACAAGGAATATTAGCATTAACATCGAGTGACAAACAATTGCCTGAAAAACAAATAAACCATAAAATAAAAACCCTCTGCCTAAATAATCTTTTTTATTGGTCCGATAATGTACCTTCTATTCTCTCTTTTGTATTTTTGCTATCAATTAGACAAACACTAATTCGCTATATATGAAAGGCTTTAATAACTATGCGGAGCGTGAGGAGTTCTCTATATTCAAAGAATTCTTTTTGGATCATGGAAGATGCAAAGAGATGAAGAAAAAAGAATATTTTGCGGAACAAGGCATTGTCACGACACATGCCGCCTATGTAGAGAAAGGTATGTTCCGTTATGTCTGTACGGATGAAAACGGATGTGAACATATTGTAGGCTATGCTTTCGCAGGAGAATTTGTCGGTGATTACCCACAATGCATGAAGAAAGAGAAGGCAATGGTAAGCATTCAGGCAACAACAGATTCTCTGATATATTATGCATCTGCCCAAGAAATAACCAACTTCTTTTCCACCGACAAATCTACTCAGGAATTGGAAAAAATTTTAGCGGAAGAACTCTTTGTCCAGACTTATAAGCGCTTGCTTGATATTTACTGTAAAACACCTGCTGAACTATATGTGAATTTAGTAAAATGCTACCCGGATTTTCTAAATTACACCACACTCAGGGAGATAGCTTCTTTTCTTCGGGTCACTCCTGAAACAATCAGCCATATACGAAAGAGTATCAAAGGAATAGATCCTTGTTAAAAAATCATAGGATTATCACTTTATTTTGAAGGCCTTGAAAGTATTCAAGGCTTTTCATTTTTTTATGCACTTAATTTGCAGCGAGTCAGACATTAAAGACAGATGATACCATACAAAACGTCCGGCAAAGAATAATCACTCTTAAAATACATTATTATGAAACGTGTACATATTCTGTTAATGGCATTGGTGGCTCTGTCCATTCAAGGCTGCCAAGATGATTTTAATATTCCGTCCGAACAAGCAAGCAGAAGTTACGAACAGGACGCAGAAGTGCTGAACAGGTTCGTCGACATTAACAAGACGACGCATGAGTATTATATCAATCCCAATAAGCGGACTACCGCCTTGTCTTATATTACCAATGCAGATGCGGAAGAATGGGCTGTAGTCAATTCGTTCAATCTCGATGTATTTCAGCAGAGCATCGACCGGGTAAGCAAACTGTCCGGGCAACTTGCATCCAATCACGGAGTGGATTATGTGGTGATGATAACCGGCAACGAAATCTATGTGAGCCGTACCAAAAGCAATTCCCCTATAGTGCTGGAAAGAATAAATGAGAATGAAGCTACCCGCAGTTACTATCCCAGGACTGCTTCTTTAAAAGTAACCGATAGCGAAAAAGAATACACCGTTTATGAAAGCGGTGATATTGAAACATCCATTGAACTCTTTCCACAAGCCTACAAGAATGCAGGTTGGACATTTCTCGTTTCTTGTGAAATGGAGGAAAACGGCAACAGACAAATGGTGAACGTGCTGTTTTGCGGTGTAGGATATCGGATGATTGCTCCCCGCTTTGCATGGCATGCAGAACGGCCAGATACGGAATGGAACTTCGAAGTAGCAAGCAATTGCGACAGCAACGCCACCATTGCAATACTTAACATCTCACATCCATGATAAAAAGGTCATATATCTATTTGTCGTTTATCATTCTCTCCCTGCTGACGGGCTGTGTCGAGAAATCGGGCTACTACGACGACGGGCAACAAGAGATTATTGACAACCTAACCAAGAACAAGGGGTGGGAACGATCCTTCCACATGACATCGTATGACGGCAGAGAGTGTGATGTATACGAATTGTGGGTATTCAAAAGTGATGCCACCGGCTCCCGTAAATTCGTATGGAACTATGACGATGGGGAAGTCTCCGAAAACATGGGTTATTTCCGCTGGTCGTTCACGATACCTAATTTTAAAATTATCTATATGGATAGCGGGTTATATTGGGAAATAAAACAACTGACCGCCGACAAATTGCACATATACGAAACTTATGACGATCCGATAACTGTTCCCGGACAAGATTACAGAGAATACAGGGAATATGAATCACTGCCGCTCTCTACAAAATAACAATACAATCTCAACTAAACTTTTCAAGAGAAATCCTACTTCGCGATTCCGTGAGGCAGGATTTCATATTGCATGTACGCAAATACTGCATGGGAGTTTGTCCGGTATACTTCTTAAAGTCCTTAATGAAATGATTCGTGTCGCTATAACCACTATCCGCGGTAATGCGAACCAAATCTTTCTGTACCCGAAAAGCAGTATAAGCATGGATGAACCGCTGCAAAGAAGAGTAACACTTGGGCGTCATGCCGACTGCTTCGGAAAAGTTTCGTTCCAGCCATTTATAGTTAACGCCTAAATGCGACTTTAATTCATCGATGGATAATGTTCCTTTATGCAACTTGATATAGCGAATGGCCTCATCCAGCAGTTTATTAGATTTTTCATTTACGGATAGGACATTGCGGATACAGGTTTCTAAAAGTTCTATCTTCTCTTCTACTTCCCCACATTGCTGCATTTCTTTCAGTAAAGCATCCGAATCATGAAATACGGATTGCAGATTCCAGAAAGGACGGGTATTGAGTTTTTTGGCATCCAACCCAAACAAGCGGTAAAAAGATGCAGGTTTAAACCGTACTATCAGCAGATAAGTGCCCCTTCCGGAGAAACGAACAGCCATCTTTTCAAAAGACCTTGTACTGAACCAACCGGATTTGAATCTGGAAGTCGCCTCATTATACTCCAACTCTACTTCATCTTCCGCCTCGGACAGGAATGCTAACATAGGTGTTCCGTCATTATATGCCAAGCTATCAGATAAATCGCAGCAAGGGAAGATAAAGAAACTATCGACGTACTCTTGCATATCTTTTGCAGGAGTCATTGTCCTTATCCCCTCAAGAGAAGCGAAAGGATGTGATATGATATGTTCTAATAACCTTACCGGCATGTGTGCAAAAGTACATAAATATAGGATAGTACAGAACGATATGTCTAAAATTTACCATAAGGGTTGATGTCTATGGGTTACTTTTGCCTAAAAAAAGTAATATGATTAAACCGATAACAATTTACGGGAATCCCGTACTGAGAGAAGAATGTGTGAGTATAGAGAAAACTTATCCGGGCATCCGGGAAGTCATAGAGACGATGTGGCAGACACTGAGAAATGCAGACGGTTGTGGTCTGGCTGCTCCACAGATCAATCTTCCTATCAAACTATTTGTAGTGAACAGCCGGGATAGCTATGCATATATGTCTGCCAGAGAAAGAGAACGTTTCTTTGCAAAAGATGATTGCGGGATAGAAGAAACATTCATAAATGCGGAAATAACAGGATACAGTGACGAGGTATGGACTACGGGAGAAGGCTGTCTGAGTATTCCCGCTCTGTATGAGGAAGTGACACGCCCCTGGTCCATAACAATAAAGTATCAGGATAAGGAATTTAATGAGCAATTCAAGGTTTACCACGGATATACGGCACGAATCATTCAACATGAGTTTGAGCATACGGAAGGGAAACTGTATATAGATCATTTGTCGCCTTTCAGGAAACAACTAATAAAAAACAAGTTAATACGAATAGCAAAAAAAAGAAATACTATCTTTGTGAGTCATTAATACAGCAACTACCGGATTTCTTGAAAGAGTTACGGCAATATATTCCACCAAAGAATTGAAAGAAAAAGCAACTATCCGAAAATTGCCGTATATAATTTGAATGTTATCATTACTGTAGAATATCACTGACCGGTTTTTGCCATAACTTTTTATTTTCATAATTGTTATAGTTTGCAATATCGAATTAGGAGTTTTGCTCCGGGTTCGGTTGTATATCAAACAATTAATGTATTAATTTATTTTTTATGGCTTCAATAAAATTAATGTTGAACTTAAGCCGGAGGTTGAATGACGGAACCTATCCACTCGTCTTTCAGATTATTCATAATAGGCGCAAGAAGCTCCTGTACACAGGGTTTCATGTAATGAAAGAGGAATTCGATTCCAGGAAAAGGAAGGTAAATACCCACCGGAGAGTGAATGTGAAAATAAACCGTGAAATTCGCAGAATGTATCGGCTGCTTAGTAAACGTATTCTTGAACTCGACAGTTCCGGTGAGGAATACAGCGTACATGAGATTACATCAGAAACGCCTCAGAGTCCCATAAGATGTTTTTACCTGCTAAAGTATATAAGTACTCAAATAGAATGGAAAAAAGAGATCAGTAAAGAGGGTATTGGAGCTGCTTATCACAGCACCAAGCAGTCGCTATCCAAGTTTCTTGGAAACCAAGACATACGGATGTCTCAGATAAACCCAAAGTTCGTTGCCCGCTACATAGACTTTTTGAGAAACGAAGGGGCAGGAGAAAACACTGTAAACTTTTACATACGCAATTTCCGCACATGCTATAACCTCGCAGTAAAAGAGGGCTTGGTTTCGCATGAAGAGTATCCGTTCAATGACATAAACGCCAAACCTTGCCGCACCATCAAACGTGCTTTGAGTCGCGAAGACATGTCCCGCCTGTTACATCTTCATCTTCCGGAAAACTCAACTTTACAATTTGCACGGGATCTTTTTTTGTTCAGTTTCTATACACAGGGAATGTCCTTTGTAGATATTGCTTTCTTGCAACAGAAACATATCTGTGATGAAATAATCAGTTATTCGCGCCATAAGTCGAAGCAATTGATTCACATCGGGATTACTCCTCAGATACAAGAACTGTTCAACCGGTACGGAATGAACAGGGATACCAATGATAAAGAATCCTATATGTTCCCCATTATAAATCCTCAAAATGCAGGTAAAAAACAAATTTCCGCATACAAGCAGTATCGGTCGGCCCTGTCCCGTATCAATCGTGCTTTGAAAAAAATAGCCGGTGATCTGAATATCCGTACTCCCTTAACCACATACGTAGCACGCCACACCTGGGCAACTCTGGCCCGTGACAACGGTGTACCGATTTCAACTATCAGTGCAGGGCTGGGACACACAACAGAAGACATGACACATATATACCTTAAGGAGCTTGATACAGACCATCTCAAACAAGTCAACAAAATGATGAATAATCTTATTTTAAATGTTAAATTGAGATAATTATTTTTCCGCATTAAGTAAATTCAGTATATTTGTCAAATATAAATATCTATTTAGAATAGAGATACACCTATAATAATCCTATGCAACTTTTGTTTCACGCTACAAAGATACGTCATTTTTACATACGTCTATATGTAAAAAAGTCCAATAAGTTTTATATTTAGTCCATAGGGGTATTAAATAAACAATTTTATTGATTTTCAATGCGATAGTGCTCTATCAGTTGTTTAGGCGTACAGCCGAAGTGTTGCTTGCAATAGTGCGTAAAATTAACTTGTGAGTCAAACATAAATTTCACCATCAATTCTTTAACTGTTACATCAGGGCGCATTGCTTCATCCAGTATTCTGCGATTCCTCTGTTTCACAATCCAGCATTTGGCCGTCATTCCAAATACAATTTTAAATTTGGTAAAAAAACTACTCCTACCCATATTAGAGATATTAATTAGCGCTTCAACATTATCCGCCTTCTGATAGTTCTCTAAAATCATCTGCTTAAAAAGAAAATCCTGCCCTATGATGGGATAAAACAGGCTGGCAATCTCCTTTTTTGTATAAAACCCGCGTATTAGAAAAAACAGTTCTTTTGCCATTAATTCGTGCAAATGCCCGCAATTCATCCCACTCTTTAGGCAAAAGGTCAGCACTTCCAGACAAGGAGTAATTGGATAACGAATTTCAATAGCTTGAAAGTTATATTCAATTGTTTCGCAAATACCTGATAGCGATTGTAAAACAAACATGTCACAATTACCCGGAGGAGTATCAAATGATAAAGCAATCAGTTTAGCACCACTACTGCCCCAACCACTGAATGCAGACATCTTAGGTAACAGAATCATTGTTCCGGCACTAAACCTGCGTTTATTAAATTGATCCTGGCTAATAACAAATTCTCCATCAAGAAACAGTAGCAGATAGTTCCAGCATGCACATTCTTTATGGATAGACACCTCTTGCTCTAACTCTATATATTTAAAACCGGATTCCACTTGATTTAAGTAATTTCTACACGAAAGGTGCTCCTCGGTATAAAGCAGTTTATTAAGTAAAATTTTACGACCCATAAGATTCTATATTTAATGTATTTATTTTGTTTGTTTCAGTATTGTTTCAGCATTGTTTCAGTACCGGATATCATAATGCACTTACCTATAAAATATTGCAGCAATAATCCTGCAAATATATTCAAGTATAGATAGCGCAAAGCCTACTCCTTTCTATCTTAAAAACAGCATATTATGATATCCAGACACTTACATAAGAATTTATTTTTCCGGCTCTCTATTCTAAATAGAGCTTCACTCAAAATAATTGCTCGAAATCAAAACAAACAAACAATTATTATCAATTTTATTAATTTAAAAAACGTTGTATGAAAGTAAAAAGTTTATTTTTTTTAATGTGCGCAATAGCAGCATTAACAAGCTGTTCGCAGAATGACGATGAAATTCCGGGTATAGATAGCAATGCACCGGAAGCCAAAGTTGTCATAAAATTGGCAGGAAACGGTAATCAGACAGATAGCAGAGCAGCAGGTTTGCCTACTAATGAAACATTGCTGGCAAGTAATCAAAAGGTGAATAACCTTACAATATTTGTATTCAACAGTTCCGGAAACGTTATTGCGAAAAAGTATATTGATACTCCGGCACAGGGAGCTAATGAAGTGTCAACTACGACAGATGCCACAGAAGTGGCAGTTGTTACCAATACAGGAGACCAGACAACTACAGGAGGAATGTTTGTCGCTGTTTCAAGCAAGACTGCGCTCAAGGCTGTGCTGGCAAATATGCTTGCAGCCCCGACAGATCCTGCCGGTGCAGTAACACAGAAGGATGACAATCTCTATATGTCAGGATTAGGAACTCTGTCTGCTTTCGCTAAGGATGGTGAGGTAATGAAAGCCAATGTAACAATACAGTTGAACTATTTGTCGGCCAGAATACAGCTCAAAGAAATTTCATTCAATGGTAAAGGTCAAGATAATAAATATGTTCAGGCAAACTCATTTGACACAACTGATGATGCAAACTTTACTATCACACGTGTGTACCTAATGAATGTACAGAGAGCCACGCACTTCCTGCCTGCTACCGCGAGCGGTACCGATTATATCGCACAAGACGATAAACAATACACCGGTGGTGTAACGTGGTCTGCACCATGGACGGGTACAGAGCCGAATAGTTATAAACCTAATAATGAATATACCATAGAGGCCGGTTCAGACAAATTTACGACTACTACAAATAATATCTCGAACATAGGACATTGGTACACATTCGCAAATACCGGTGTTTCAGATATCGCTAAGCATCCTACAGCACTCGTGGTTGAAGTGAAATGGAGAAAAACGCAAGCTGATTCAGGTCAGGGTATTTCAAAAGAAGATCAGACCTTGTATTTCACCGTTTATTTCGGAGGCGGAGACCAGGCGGAACTTGCGCCGGGTAAGGTTTACACCGTGTCTCTGGCACTGAACGGTAACTTTAAACCTACCAACGATGGCGGTACCGGCGGTGGTGGTACCGAAGATCCGACTAAACCGACCGTAAGCAGTGCCATAGAGGTTACCGTTACTCCGGCAACTTGGGATCTGATACCGGAGATTAGCAAAGAATGGACATAATCCCGGGATTGACATCCTGACCGATGCCCCTGCGGGGTATGCAAACTTATCAGAAACATCTGCTACAGCAGTGCCTGCAGCAGATGTTTCTAAACCTCCTAAGAAATAAAATAAGAAAGAAAACCCATTATGACAGGCGATTACAGATTCCGGTCCATCCCGGGTATATTTTACTTCATGTTCACATTGCTGTTGTCGGGATGCATAGCCGAGAATACCGATGATTGTTACACAGGTATTCCGCTGACAGTGGAACTGCCTGCCGACATTTCGCCTCAAGCCATGAAAGATATAAGTCTCTATGTATTCGATGACAAAGACAGGCTACTCGATGTATTCGCGATAAGCGGCATGGAACCCGTGACCCTGAACTATCCGGACATCCCCATGTTCCACTGCGTAGCCTTGTGCAACACGCAAGACGGCACTATGTCCGTCAGTCCTCCCGAAAAGGGCGGCGCATGCTCTGACGGCTTCATATCACTGAAGCCCGCTGAACCCACAAGGGCGGAACAGGACATCTTTACCTCTCCCGCCGATTTGCTCTACGGAGAGCTTGAAATTGAAAATAACACAACGCACGCTCAGCCTGAAAGACAAATTATAGTTGTCTCCCGCATGACGGCGTCAATGAATATAACCCTGCGCGGATTGCAACGGCTCACCGGCACGAAAGACGGGGACTACTCACTCGTGGTTCGCGAAACAAGCAGCCGGATGAATTTCGACGCAACGTACGGAGGAACTCCCGCTTCTTATTCCCCACCTGTAAATTTAGCAGCAAACAAAGACTTCGAAGTTTCCATGTTCCGGCTTTTCCCCACTGTAGATGCCACCGGGCTTACCATCGAAATCTACCACAAAGGAACTTTGCTCAAAAGCGTACATGCCGACGGCAACGGAAACCCCATTATCCCCGTGGTGGGTAAAACCACGAATCTCTTATTGAACTTCGAAGGCTCCGTAAACGTAGAGATTGAAATTACAAGTTGGGGCGAAACAGTCGTCTGGAAAGAATACAATTGATTTTTTTGATTCTCAAAGAAAGAATAGGATATGAAGAAAAGAAATAATTATATATTGGTACTAAACGGACTGATTAAGCTCTTTTGGATAATCATTGTGGCGGGAGCTTGCCAGAATGACGACCGTTATGATGTGCCACCAAACAACAGTCCGGTCCTTGTAGAGTTTTCCGTGGCTACTTCAGGCATCAGCGACACTTCAGGAAGTAGTGCGGATGCCGATGCACGGATTACCTCCATTTATATTCTTCAGTTCAATGCCGAAGGTGAATCTTACGGAACCCTGCGCTACGTGGCAAAAGGCACCGAAACTACCGGGGGTAAATACACTGCCTCCTTGTTGCAAAGCATGGGTGCAAACGATAAGTACAAACTCGTCATCCTTGCCAACCTTCCCGACTACGGTTTCCTTTACGGCCTGTATGGCAAAACCTATGCCGAAGTGCAGCAAGCTTGCCTGAGCGCAGAAAGCCTCCTCCCCCTTGTATTCGATAGTACCCACCCGTTCCCCATGTTCGGGGTGGTCAATGGAGGCGCCTCCGTACAGGTACAGGAAAACACTCGATACACGGGCAATACCGAACTGATTCGTGCCGTTGCACGCGTGGACCTCGGCATCGGTCGAAAAATTACAAACCCAGACGGTACCGTTACCTGGAATAAAAATAACGTACCTTTCACCATGACTGAAATACAAGTATGGAAAACGGGAAAACGATACACCTACATACCGGCAGTGGGGAACTTCCATTGGACTACTACCAGCAATGATATCACCTCAAACAATATAGTAATGGACAGCCCCACTGTCGTTCCCGGAGAAACCGTCACCATGACATACAACAGTGCATACATCACGGACGGTACTTATTGTGCGGATCGAATCTACCTGCCCGAAGCCGACCTGCTATGGGGAAGCACATTCGACGACAATCATGCCAATCGCCTTGCAATTATCGTAGGAGGAAGGTATGACGGCTCGGCGATGGAAACGTTTTACCGCATAGACTTCACTTACGATGAGGGAAGTAAGGACAAAATGAACATACTGCGCAACCACGTATACCAGTTTACCATCAAGAGAGTGGAAGCTGCGGGGTATGCCACTGCCGAACTTGCGTACAACAGCAAGCCGAAAAATTTAAGCTTCGAAGTTGCTATTGAGCCATGGACTGTGGGGCAAACGGCTTCCGTGCCTTCCATTCTGGGCTACTACCTGTCTTATCAGGGATTTAATGGAGAGAATGTGGACTGGACTTATGCTGTGGGTTCCTCGCGACAAATCCCTAAGAAGAAGTCTTATTGGGGTACTAATCAATATCTTTCATTCGACTATGATAATTTTTATAAGGAAGGAAATAATTTTTATGCTCCGAATATTTCGGGAGGACAAAACGGGAGGTTGTATGATACAGTGGCAGATGCCTTAAACTATGAAGGTACCTTTCCTTATCTGATGGTTTCCGGTAATGATATAGTGGATGAATCGGGTAGTGATATTATTCCGTGGAAGACTGGGACTACATTGACAGCCTTTGATTTATGCCGCAATCTGGAAGAAAACGGATTCGATGACTGGAGACTTCCGCGACTATCGGAACTGGCGTTTATCTATGTGAATCAGACAAAATTGGAAGCATTGCGAGGCTTCATACCGTTGTCCGGGGCTTATTGGTGCGGGAGTGAGTATCTGGAAGGTACAACAGACGAGCAAAGGAAAAAGTCCGGTTCGGCATGGGCTATCGATTTTGCCGATGCTACCGGATATGCATCGCATCATCTGAAAACAGAAAAACTGAAAATCCGTTGCGTAAGGCAGAAATTGGATAATAAGTAATTGAAACGATATACAAAGATGAATATGGATACAAACAAGAAACATACCTTACCCCGGACAATCATCCTGGCAGCCTGTTCTTTAGTATTGGCAGGAGCCTGTGACAACTATGCCTACGACGGGATGGAGCCGGATACTCCGGCAAAGGAAGTTCCTCTGAACTTCAACGCGTCCATAGAAAAGACAGAGGACACTCAATCGAGGATAATTGTACCCACAACAGATTTTACCGCAAATTCCTATTCTTTTGGCATGTCCATCACTAAAAGTGAGAATGGGAATGAGATTTTCCAAGGATCATCAGACATGACAGCGACTATGGAACGCCCCGGCTCCTCTACACCGTGGAATTGGTCTTTCATTGACAATGCCAATCAGTCAAGCGTCACTCCCGTGGGGCTGGAAGGTAAAGCATTAAAAGTAGTTGCCTACTATCCTCGTGTCTCGACCGGTACTAAGAATGTCTATACGGATGGCATCCCGTTTGATTTTTCTGATAAAACCAACCTTCAACAGACGGATTTACTCTACAATATCGACACCATCTATCCGTTTACTCCATCCGACAAGCCGGTGGCAACTATTCCTTTACGCTTCCGGCATGCCTATACATGGATCGTTCTTAACATCACGAAATACGTGGATAAAGGAGAGAAGTTCAGTCTGAACAGTGTCGCTTTGGATAACCTTGGGGGGAGCTGGATCAAAAACCAAGGAGCTATTGACCCGGAAACAGGGTTGGCAAAGGATGGGGCTACCGTCGGTCCGATAGGAGTAACAGTAGACCCTCCAGTCGAATTATCTACTACGGAGACTCTCACTTACGAGTTTCTGGTTCCCTCGTTCATGGATGCCAAAGTTGGTGATGGCGAAATAGTCCTCGTATTGAATGTCAATGGAATTAATGAATTGTTTCTTCTGGATAAGGCCTATCTTAACCAAAGTGACGATGCTAAGTCATTTGGTTTCAGACAGGGATATAAAAATACGTATAACCTGGTCTATAATAACTCCGCTCTGGGGCTAAGTATTCAGAACTGGAGTTCAGAGGTAATTAATGGTGGTTTTGGAGATGACATAACGCCTCCCGGCTCCGGAAGCTATATGCGGATAGAATTTCAAAATACTAATAATTATTGGCCGACAGCCCTTGTGCCGGGCAATCTAAATCCTACTAAATATCCTCCACGACCTGCCTATTTAACCGCCGGTGAGCATCTGTTCAAAAACTACCTTACTACTGTGGCCTATGGCGGTAACGGAGCTTATGTGCCTGTTAAAGCACCAGACCTCTCAAAACTGCCCACGGACGGTCTAAAGATTACGGATGATATAAACGTCTATACAGAAGAAAAAGCTTATCCGGTAATTCAGATAACCAAAAATGATGTCTCCGTTATGCCTGTTCCGTGGGAAAATGAAAACGGAGAGTTGGTTGCGAAAGAACTTTGCAGAAAATATAACGGGGGTGGTTTTCATGACTGGAGACTTCCGAGAGCCACAGAGTTGCGGGCGGTATTGGTACTGGTATCAGCTAATGGGGGTACATTTGCAAATTTGAACTTTGGAAGTGATGAGAATCGAAATAAACCATACTGGACCGGTACGGAAGTAGGTGAAAACGAAGCATGGGGCATGTCTTTTGATTATGAAAATGGTATTGCAAATACTAAGTTGGTACTATCTCCGTACGATAAGAAAACGACGGGTTCTGTGCGCTGTGTCCGTGATGCTTCATAAGTAATGATATGATAACAATATACAAATGAATGATATTATCATGATAAAAAAAACAATGGTTTCGATATGTGTCGCTTGCTTAGTCTTGGGAGGCTGTACGGAGGACAATCTGTTATCCGATTCCCGGATGCCTTTATCCACAGAGCCGGTTACCGTCAGGCTGACCTTGGGCATAGACGATTATAATACTTCGTCTGATGGGAAAACACGTATGGAAGAAATACCTCACGTCCTTTCGATGTCCTCGCCGGATATGGATGTAGAACTCGTGGCGACACCTGCCGCCACAAGGGTAGCCTCGTCTCCGACTGCAGCTATTACTGAAGATAATGCCGTTTATTCATATATGGGCTTTCAGTTTGATGGAACAAAATCGGATGGAAAACTGGTAGAAAAGAAATTTTTCACTTCTCCGGATGGTTCTATCAAGACAGATGAGGTGGAGATTAAGCCTACACTGGAGGGACAAAAAAACATGGTTGTGATTTTAGCCAACGTCAATGAGAGTGAGTTTGAGACTATGATAGTAGGCAATTCCACCTATGCGGATCTACAGAATCTCTGTATGACATTGGTGACCGATGACGACATGTTCCCGAGAAACAAGGTAACTTTGCCAAATGGCGGAGGAGAGAAAACCGGAATCGTTATGTGTGGTCAGACTGCTACCGAAATCAGTAGTGGCAAACAGTTATATATCTCTTTAAAGCGTACGGTGGCAAGAGTGAAATTCAATATAAAAACAACCTATCCCCATTTTATAGATGTGGAACATACATGGAATGTGACCTTGATGAATATACCCACGCAGAGTTACTATAATGTAATTGGAAGAAAAGCTATTTTTCCTTCAGAGAGTTCGATGGACAAAACCGGTCTTTTCTGGACTAAATCACTCACAACAATAACCGCTGCAAATCCTGTGATTGAAACGGCCCCTTTGTATATCCCGATCAATCTCCAGCAAGTGGTGCCGACCTCTACACAGAAAACCCGTCGCGATAATGCGCCGTCGGGCGGCACTTACCTCCAGATTATCGGGTTGGAGAATAAGACGATTCCAGGTGGCAATGATTTGAATATTGTAAAAGATTTCTCTATCTATCAGTTGTTTTTGGGAAAGAACTTCACGACCGATTACAGTGTGTCCGCCAATTACGACCTGACTTACAATATTACCCTGAAAGGAAACAGTCCGGATGATACCAATGTCATCCGGTTGATACCGGGCTATTTCTCGGGAGAACTTACGGCATACAATGCAAATGGTACTGCCTTACCGTCAGTAACTGACGCGAACGCCGTTAAATGGCAATACCCGAACAAGATAGAGCTACATTTTTCGGATGGATACTATCCAGCGGGAAGCTCATCCGGTTCTACAAATCAGGGAGAGAAGAACCTGAAATGGTATGCAGGAGTAGCATTCGCCAAATTGGGAGCCACTTCGTTGACGGACGGACGTAAGAATACCGCACTATTGCAAGCGTCCGGCACCCCTTGGGAAGACTATGCAGCTGCTTACACCTGCTATCGGGGAACGAACGGATATGATCAGGGAATACCTGCAGAGGATATTCTGTGGTATCTCCCTTCTGTCAGCGAGCTGATAGGAACTTGGATTTCTTCTTCGAGTACGCAAGAACAGTTGGCGGAAAGCTACTGGTCGTCTACCGCCGATCCGAATGCTGATAAAGCCTTTGTGGTTTCGAATGAAGGGAAAGTGTACTCCGATGCTGTTGGCAATACGCATGCTGTCAGAGCTTCCCAGGACCCTGACAAAGCCACTCATGCGGGCAGCGACAATTAGTAAACGAAATGCAACCTAATAAGCAATAAAGATGATGAGTTTCAAAACTTATTCCATTCTATGGATCGTTTTATTCTGCTTCGGCTTTCCTACGGGAATTTTCGGGCAGTATATTCAGAAAGAGACTATCGGTGGAAAATCGTATGCCGTTATTTATGCGGATGGATTGGCAGGAGCCGCCCAATGGAGTCCCGGAGTGAAGATGATGAGGGACAGCACTACCATCCGGCATCAGGTTTCCAAAGGAAACGGTGGAAATTTGAGCGTCAATGATAGAATACCGTTTCGCTTTATCGTGGCAACCGAAGATATAGGAGACAATAATAAAAATTGGATGACAATGCAGGGAGTAAATGATGGCGGGCAGAATCAGAATTCGGATTTTACCACCACTGCAAATACAGGGTGCCGTTGGTATGGCACTACCGGCGCACCGGGTGCAGGGCGCAAATGGCGTGTTCCCACTCAACGCGAGCTACAACTGATGTGGATGTTTCGTGAAGCCATCGGGGCGATATATAAGGACAACCCAATGGAAGAACCCGACAAGACGAAAATATACTGGACTTCCACTGAAAAGGGTGCAACAGATGCTTGGTTTTTTAAGTTTACACCAGGTGTGCCTTACTGTGATACCCAAGCTAAAACTACAGCGAATGGTATGGTGAGATGTGTGAGTGATTATTAACCAATAATAAAACGTTATATGGAAATTCCAGAATTAGCAATCGATAAGGAATGTGAAAATCTGTATCATATCTACCTTTTCTATATAGAAGAGAAGTGGTGGTGCTTCGGCCATTCCGCCCATTACCTGAGTATGATATATCCGAAGTTGGAGACCGTCGAGGCAAAGAGTAAAGTCTCTGCCGAATCCATACCTTGTGTATGTGTTCCCGATTCGTATCTGTTAAATCTCTTCGATTGCTATGATACACTGGTTTCAGACACGTGCATACAGGTAAGCCCTCCGCCCGCCGTTTACTGTTACTGGAAAGAATATGACATGTGGCGCGAACAGCTAACAGTCGATTAATATAAACTCCTTATATTGAAACATCAATGAGACAAATCGTACTATATTGCTTACTGTCCTTTTTCCTGCTGCTTGCGGGCAGTCTTACTACCCGTCTGCAAGCACAGTTCTATTCAGCGCAGACCAATACATTAAAATTGGCTACCACCACCTTCAATGCGGAAGGGAGCATGCTTTTGAGTACTCATTGGACACTGAACCTGGGTTTTTCTTATAACCCGTGGAACTTCAGCGACACAAGGAAGATAAAGCATTTTCTAATAGAACCCGGTGCACGCTACTGGTTCTGGCAAACCTATGCCGGCAGCTTCATCAGCATGTATGCCATGGGGGCACGCTTTAACGTGGCCTGGGACAAATTGCTGGATGGAGAATACCGTTACCAGGGATGGGGCTATGGCGTGGGAATGACGTACGGACGTTCCTGGCTGTTGAGCAAACGCTGGAATATGGAAATTGAAGCAGGGTTAGGGCTGCTTGTAACTCCTTACACGAAATACCGTTGCAAACATTGCGGTGAAAAGGTGAAATCAGGAACCTATTACCTTCCGACACCTAAACTGGCATTAAATCTTGTTTATTTATTCTGAGGTCAATCCTTTAGCCAACCTATGGGTGTATGAAGAGTAGTAAAAGTTTCTATTTTCTGTTATTGATAATGATTATCACTGCGTGTACACCATTCGGCAGGCTGTACAAAGAGCAACCGAGAGTGACACTGGCATTGCCTGCCGTTCGACAGACAAAACCTGTGGAGATGGCCCAAAACGATTCCGCCACTACAGCTCCGTCCCTGAACTTTGTACCCGTCAGTAACAAAAGGGACAGCATCTCTGTAGGTATATCCGCAGAATGGGACAGTATCAACAAGGAGAATCTGACCACCATGGCACTGGATGAAGTAGTGGTGTCTGCCAGTTCCATTCGCAACACTGCGGAACGAAACGGACTGATTAACATTGAATTTGTAGTAACGGTGCCCAAGAGCATGCAGCAGGAAAACTGGATGGTGAATGTTCGTCCGGTACTGATGCGGGGAGATGTGTCCGATTCATTGAAAGAATTACGATTCACAGGACACGGGTTCCGCAAATTGCAAGAGTATGATTACCGGCGTTATGATCGTTTCCTGGAAAAGATTATCCCGGATTCAATCAATTTTTACCGGACTTACATCAATTATCACTCTTTCGAACGCTATCTTGAACGTTTGAAATGGTATAAACGCAAGTTGGAGGAACGCTGGGCGATACAGGATGCGAAGAAACGCCGTCCGACCCCTCTGCGGCAGCGTTTTGAAATGTTCAACCGACAGGTGACCGAGCGTGACAGCTTAATGCTCACCCAGCGGCATGCCGTCCGGCAAGCAAGCTATGAAGAACGGCTGGCACATATCAATTCGCTCGATTCGACCCGCCTGATAAAAACGTTCTATAAAACTCAGAAGATTGCACGTAATAAGGCACGTAAAGCGATGAAAGACGAAAAGTTCCGTGACATTGTCCGTTTTCCGTTCAATCCTGAAGCGCAGCTCGATACAGTGATTTATGCTACCGGACAGGTGCACTTTCTCTATTCGCAGAAGGTACTTGCAGACGAAAACTCGGCACGCATGAAGGTCTTTGTGGTAGGCAATGTGCTGAATAGTAACGGCAACAAGTATCCGCTACCGAAATCGGATACGCTCACTTATCTGGTGAGTTCAATGACGAAGTTCATTGACAAGACTCCCCGCTTCGTACGTAAAATCGTCATCCGTGATGCGGAAGCAAATACAAATGTGAATTTTTATTTTCCTAAAAGCAGCTTTCGTCTGGATGAAAGCATTGATATAAACCGAAAGGGAATAAAACAGGTACATGACCTTACCCTGGCGCTAATGACCGACCCGGTGTACATCATAGACAGTCTGACACTCCTGGCAACGTCCTCTCCTGAAGGTAATTGGAAGATCAATGGAGAAATAGCACAAAAGCGTGCGGAATCAATTCGTAACGTTCTGGTACAAGATTTTAAACAGCTTTACGATTCACTGGCTGTCAGTACTACTGTCGAAATGAACGAAGTGGGGAACATCAACCATCAGGAGGTAAAAGACGAAATCCCAAATCTGCCCGAACTAATAAAGATACGTACTATTCCTGAGGGATGGAACAAGCTCAGGCACCTGATAATGGATGACAAGCACTTTAAAGGTAATAGAGGTGCCATCTTGCAGATAATAGACCGGGAACCGGAGCCCGACCGACGTGAATGGTTGATTAAAAGCCAGTATAAAGAAGAGTATGCCTATATGCTCGACAAGCTCTATCCGGCAGTGCGTGCAGTAGACTTCCGCTTCACCCTCTCTCGTAGGGGTATGAAACAGGATACCGTTTATACCAATGAGCCTGACATGACGTATGCACAGGGAGTAGAGTACCTGGAGAAGCGCAAGTATGCACAAGCATTGGAAATTCTGCGTCCGTACGAGGATATGAATACGGGCATTGCCTATATGTCGCTGGGGTATGACAAAGCTGCATTGCGAATATTTGAGAAATTGCCACAATCTGCGGACATCAAGTATATGCAAGCCGTTCTTCAGGCACGCTTAGGAAATGAAAAACAGGCGATACAACTATTGTCCGCTGCGGTAGATATGAACGCGCAAATGAAATTCCGTGCGAATCTTGACCCCGAACTCTCTATACTAATGAAGAAATATAATTTCTTTAAGGAAGAGGATGATTGAAGAGTGAATTTGTTTTGAAATAGCTATAAAATGAATACTAACCAACTAAAGAACCATACACTAATAAATAAGGAATATGAAGAAGCCAGTTAAAATAGATATAAACACAAATCTTGGATATGTCATCCGCTTTTTATTAGTAATGCCATTAATAATATGTGCCTTATTAGCGTGTATCATTGTAGGGCCACTTGTACTTTTGAATTATTGGAATAGTTGAAAAGAAGATAGTAAAATTATTTAGTATAACTCACATTTGCTTTTCCAGACAATTATGCATATCTTTGTGAATATAAACTATTCTAGATCACAAAGTTATGAAAGCATTCAGTTTATTAATAGCACTTATGGCTTTAAGCTCATTGGGAGGAAACGGCAACGGTTCTATGAACCTTCGTGAAAAAGCCATTGATACGAATCGCCCCAATGGGTGGTATTACATCACGAGCGGTAAACAAGACAGCCTTTCGGCAGAGCCAATCGTAACGACCAAAGATTTTGCCTCCATAAGCCTCGACTCTTCCTTGAATGAACGGACAGGCGAAATGATATACCAAATTGTAGGAAGAGTAAACGAACAGTCGATTGAAGTATGGGCAGATGCAACCGAACGGTCTATAGGTAAACATATCGGTTTTGTATGTAACAATAAGGTAGTATGCAATCCTCGGGTTAATGCTCGGATTCCAAATGGCTATTTTGCTATTTCAGGTAAAGAAGCAGAGTTTAAAACGCTGTACAGACAAGTTCAAGAGGACATTAGAAACGAAGAGATTGCTTCAGAACACAAGAAAGCATGGGAAGAAGCCCGCAAGGTACGCGAATCCATTACCGACTCTACCTTCCTTAAGACTAAACGTCCGATGTCCGATGATGCAATCGGCCCTTACAATTACCACACAGGATTGATGGAAGACCGGGCATACAATCAAACGGTTTATGTGATAGCAATAGATAGAGCTAAAAAATTCCTTTCAGTCGAGAATAACCAATTAGTTTTGAATCTGAAATCGGGCGCGGAAATCAATATAGCAGAAGATTTGTTCCAATATATCGTCGGACTATTCAACGATTGGAACAAATGGGTAAAAGATGGGCGATGCAAGATCGTAAAGAATGAGGAAGGATATTATGACATAGAAACAATCCGGCAGAAACGCAACAATTAAGATCCTTTCTCCAAACCTTTCAAAGCAGCAATAGAATCGGAAACATAAGCATTATCCGGTTCTATGGACCGCCAGTAGCAAAGAGTTCCAATCAGACGCTTCAGGTAAGCAGGATCATGAGAACCTATCCGGCGTTGATGCTCCGCAAGCCCTTTCGTCAGAATGAAATGGACATTCTTGCGTATCTCCCTTTTCTTTGCTTTAGGAATGGTCAGTTTCACACCGGAACTGATGGAAACGCCTGTGATAATCTTTCTCTTATGCCCACTCAGGAAACGGGTTTTCTTATGATTGATTTCAAACTTTTCCTCCCGAATGATCTGTTTAATCAAAGGCAATATCTGTTGTGCCGGAAAGACATCTCCTGAAAAGGTGAGATCATCCGCGTAGCGGGTATAAACCAGATTGTATTCAGTAGCCAGTGCCGCCAGTTTTTTATCCATCTCATAAGAGATGATATTACTCAGCGCCGGACTGGTAGATGCTCCCTGAGGCAAACATCTGCGTACACAGCATAAAGCCGCAAGCACTCTTGCAATCTTCGGCGGATATCCCATACTCTCGAACATTTTCCGTACCCGCGGACTGCGTATAGAACCAAAGAAATCATGGATATCAGTTTTCAGCACATAGGGCTTGCCCAAGTGTGGCCGGACATTATCGGAAATGGACATCTTGCACCGGAAACCGGTAGCGGCGGGATGCAGATTCACAAATGATAAAACGCGCTGATTAATAGCATTCTGAATGGTTTTCAGCTCTTTGTCCGGTGCTGAAATCATACGGTAGCCTCCCTTTCTTTTGCCAATCCAGAATTCCCGGTAATGTCCGGGAATATCTTTCAGTATCTCCTTTAGAACCGCTTCTTCCACTCCCAACAGATTGGCACACTTCGCCACCGCCTCTGCATCAAACCACGGAATAACGGTCGAAGCAGAAGCGCCAAACCACCGGCTGAACCATCCCTTACGGGTAGTTTCCGTATCAGTAGCATCTTCTGTATTGCTGCGGTTTCCGGCTTTCCACCTTTTGTATCCTTCCTGTTCACGACTCGAAGAGATAATTTTGTAAATCAACAAGCCGGTGACAATCAGTACCGCTATTAGAATTCCGTTCATCTTACATAGCCAAAAAAGGAAGAGGATGAGTATTTACTAATGTAAATCGTGGTATTTATACCAGAGTATTTACATTTCTAAGAAAGCTCCTGAGCTTACGAGGCGACTGCACCTCTTTCCTGCTAAATCTTTTTCTCATCCTCTTCGTACGCAAAAATAGATTTTTTTTCACTTATAGCGCAAAAGAGAGACAATTTATTTTAATGTAGTAATGTTTTTTTAATCAGATTCTATAACTTTGCCTCCCATAAAGAAAATATCTATACTATAATGAGTACATCCAAACACCCGAAAGGTCTTTACCTCGTCTTTGCTACCAGCACGGCAGAACGTTTCAGCTACTACGGTATGCGTGCTATCTTCATCCTGTTTCTAACCCAGGCACTCTTGTTCGATAAGGAACATGCCGCCTCTATTTATGGCAGTTATACCGGACTGGTTTATCTCACTCCGCTCATCGGCGGATATATTGCTGATAAATACTGGGGCATCCGGCGTTCCGTTTTCTGGGGTGCCATGATGATGGCGGTAGGCCAGTTCCTGATGTTCTTCAGTGCGTCGATGCTAGATACTAAAGAGCTTTCCCACTGGTTGATGTATGGGGGACTCACCTTCTTGATTTTAGGAAACGGATGCTTTAAGCCTACAGTTTCGTCATTGGTCGGACAACTTTATGAACCGGGAGACAGACGCCTGGACTCTGCTTATACTATATTTTATATGGGTGTAAATGTGGGTTCTTTCTTCGCCCCACTGGTTTGCGGTTACTTCGGTGAGACGGGTGATCCTAATGATTTCAAATGGGGATTCCTGATTGCAGCAATCGTTACAGTATTCACGGTAATTCTGTTTGAAACGCAAAAAAGCAAGTATCTGATCGGTCCTGACGGAAAACCGCTCGGCATTATTCCGGACGCCAAACGGGAGCAACCGAAAGAACATAAAACAGTTCAGCAAACAGCCATAGACAAAGATAAGAAGATGCGCAACAATTTGCTTCTCGGAGCACTGACCATTGCCCTTGCCTTATTCTTCTACTGGTGTTTCGGCAACGATTGGGTCAGTATAGGGATATTCACGGCCTGTATCATCTTCCCCGTCAGCATTCTGCTGGATGGCTCTCTGACAAAAATAGAGCGTGACCGTATCTTCGTTATTTACATTATCGCTTTCTTCGTTATATTCTTCTGGGCAGCCTACGAACAAGCAGGTGCTTCACTCACCCTTTTCGCTGCCGAGCAAACCGACCGTACAATCCTCGGTTGGGAAATGCCTGCCTCCTGGATACAATCTTTCAATCCGTTCTTCGTAGTTATACTGGCAGCCATTATGCCCAGTGTATGGGGTGCGCTGAACAAACGAGGCATGGAGCCGGCTTCCCCCACCAAACAAGCTATTGGTTTGTTACTGCTCTCACTGGGGTATTTAGTCATTTGCTTCGGTGTGAAAGATGTACAACCCGGTGTAAAAGTCAGCCTTATCTGGCTAACCGGACTTTATTTCATCCACACTATGGGAGAAATAGCCCTCTCTCCTATCGGCTTATCCATGGTAAACAAACTCACTCCTGTCCGTTTTGCCTCTCTCATGATGGGAATCTGGTATCTTTCCACCTCTACTGCCAATAAATTTGCAGGAACTTTAGGCGGTCTTTATCCCGAAGACGGGAAAGTGAAAACCCTGCTTGGATTCCGCATCGAAACCATGTTCGACTTCTTTATGGTATTCGTTATCATGTCCGGCGTAGCCTCTCTTATCCTCTTCCTGCTCTCAAAGAAATTACAGAAGATGATGCATGGAGTGGAATAAAAATCGTATTTTTGTGCCAATTTTAAAAATCTATCCCTTATGGACACCATACAAATAAAAGACAAAAAGTTCACTGTTTCTATCAAGGAACAGGACATTCTGAAAGAAGTAACCCGCGTTGCAAATGAAATCAACCGCGATCTGGCTGGTAAAAACCCTCTATTTCTCAGCGTCCTTAACGGTTCGTTTATGTTTACTGCTGACCTGATGAAAAACATTACTATTCCCTGCGAGATTTCTTTTGTGAAACTGGCTTCTTACCAGGGGGTGTCCTCTACCGGAGTTATCAAAGAAGTGATCGGTATTACCGAAGATCTGACAGACCGCACGGTAGTGATTGTGGAAGATATTGTAGATACTGGCCTGACTATGCAACGTCTGTTGGACACGCTGGGCACACGTAACCCGAAAGAAATTCACATCGCTTCGTTGCTGGTGAAACCCGATAAGTTGAAAGTAGATTTGAATATCGAATACGTAGCCATGGAAATCCCCAATGACTTCATCGTAGGTTACGGATTGGATTATGACGGTTTCGGGCGCAATTATGCGGATATTTATACAGTAGTGGATTAAAAAGGAATTTGAATTAGGTATAATATAAGTAACAGTTAAATTGTAAATCACAAATGTTGAACATTGTAATTTTCGGTGCTCCCGGTTCAGGAAAGGGAACACAAAGTGAGAAAATCGTAGAAAAGTACGGTATTAACCACATCTCAACCGGTGACGTGTTGCGTGCAGAAATCAAGAACGGCACAGAACTGGGCAAAACAGCTAAAAGTTATATCGATCAAGGTCAGTTGATCCCTGACGAACTGATGATTGATATCCTTGCAAGTGTATTCGACAGCTTCGAAGACAGCAAAGGTGTAATCTTCGACGGTTTCCCCCGTACGATTGCACAGGCAGAAGCTCTGAAGAAAATGCTTGCTGAAAGAAATCAGGAAGTAAGCGTTATGCTCGACCTGGATGTACCTGAAGACGAACTGATGACCCGCCTCATCAAACGCGGTAAGGATTCCGGTCGTGCCGATGATAACGAAGAGACTATCAAGAAACGTCTTCTTGTTTACCATTCACAGACTTCTCCGCTGATTGACTGGTACAAACAAGAAGGACAATACCAGCACATCAAAGGACAAGGTGCACTGGAAGAAATCTTTGCTGATGTTTGCGCTGCAATTGATGCTGCAAAGTAAAGTAACACAATCATAATTTAGAAGCGCGGTATTATCATTTTCATGGTATTACCGCGCTTTGTTGTTCTTTTATATAGCCTGAGATGTATGGAAAATGAAACACGCATGCAGTGAGATAGTTGATTCTTCCACAAAGAATCAAGAGTTTGTCTACAAGAAGTTAACTTCCTGTCGACAAACTCTTAACTTCTTGCAAACAAGAAATTAAGAGTTTGCAACCACCTAATATACAGCAATATAAAAACATTATAAGAAAAGAGATTTTATATCAAAACATTACCATTTACCTAATTCCACTAAAAACGTTCTGTCCGCAAAATCGGACTTACATTCAACCTCCCCTATCATATAACCAAAAGCTTTCAGCCTGGCAGAGTTTAGACGAAACTAGAGTTAGCAAGCAAAAAGGAATAAAAAAGTTTGAGGTAGTCCTAGAGAATCGTTACTTTTGCATCGAAAAAGAAAATAAGTATTTTAAAATCAATTGTAAGGAAAGAAATGGCTGAATCGAACTTTGTTGACTACGTAAAGATATATTGCCGCTCCGGAAAGGGCGGACGAGGCTCTACGCACATGAGGCGTGAGAAATACATACCCAATGGCGGCCCCGACGGAGGTGACGGAGGACGAGGAGGTCACATCATCCTGCGCGGCAACCGTAACTACTGGACGCTATTACATTTGCGCTACGACCGCCATGCACTGGCCGGACATGGAGAATCCGGTTCCAAGAACCGCAGTTTTGGTAAGGACGGAGAAGACAAGATTATTGAAGTTCCCTGTGGCACAGTGGTATACAATGCCGAAACAGGTGAATATATCTGTGACGTCACCGAGCATGGGCAAGAAGTAGTTCTGCTGAAAGGTGGACGCGGCGGACTGGGTAACTGGCACTTCAAGACAGCTACTCGTCAGGCACCCCGCTTTGCACAACCGGGCGAGCCGATGCAGGAAATGACAGTAATCATGGAGCTGAAGCTCTTGGCAGATGTAGGGCTGGTAGGCTTCCCGAATGCCGGAAAATCGACCTTGCTTGCTTCCGTATCTGCCGCCAAGCCCAAGATAGCCAACTATCCCTTCACCACATTGGAACCCAACCTGGGTATTGTTTCTTACCGTGACAGCAAGTCGTTTGTCATGGCGGACATTCCCGGCATCATTGAAGGAGCCAGTGCCGGTAAAGGTTTGGGATTGCGCTTTCTGCGACACATCGAGCGTAACTCTCTGTTGCTCTTCATGGTGCCTGCCGATAGCGACGATATCCGGAAAGAATATGAAATCCTGTTGAATGAACTGAGCACTTTCAATCCTGAAATGCTGGACAAGCAACGGGTACTTGCCATCACCAAGAGCGATATGCTCGATCAGGAATTGATGGACGAAATAGAGCCTACACTCCCTGCAAACGTTCCGCATGTATTCATTTCTTCCATTACCGGTATGGGGCTTTCCGTACTGAAAGATATTCTTTGGGAAGAATTGAATAAGGATAGCAACAAAATAGAAGCTATAGTCCACCGTCCGAAGGATGTAAGCAAACTCCAGCAAGAACTGCAAGAAATGGGTGAGGATGAGGACCTCAGCTATGAATATGTGGAAGACGACGAGGATGTGGAAGACTTGGAAGACTTTGAATATGAGGAGGAAGACTGGGAGGATGACAAGCAATGATTGCTCTGACAGAAGATAAACGAATGTTGGGGTACGGGGTTTTGACACCGTACTCCAACATTTTTTGTTTCGCAACTACCCGCCGGGAAGGTTTCAGCAAAGGAGATTATGCCTCTTTCAACTGTACACCTTACACGGGGGATGATGTGGAATCTGTCCGTCGCAATCAGGAACTACTCTGCAACTCCATGCCTCAACACCCTAAAGAATTAGTCATTCCGTTCCAGACACATGGTACAAAGGTGAAAGTGATTGATGAAAAGTATCTCAATGCCACATCTGGCGAGCGTACGGCCATGCTGCAAGGGGTGGATGCACTAATCACCAAGGAACCGGGTTGCTGCATTTGCATTTCTACGGCAGACTGTATTCCTATCCTGTTGTATGACCGCAAGAACCAAGTGGTAGCCGCCGCCCATGCGGGTTGGCGGGGAACGGTGAATTACATAGCCGGACATACTCTCGACAGGATGCGGGCACTCTATGGAACCGATGGAAAAGATGTTATCGCTTGTATCGGCCCCGGCATATCCTTGCCTTCTTTTGAAGTAGGCGAAGAAGTGTACGAAGCTTTCCGCATGAACGGTTTTGCAATGGATTATATATCAGAATGGAAGCCGGAAACACATAAGCATCACATCGACCTGTGGGCTGCTAACCGGATGCAGTTGCTCGACTTCGGCGTACCCGGCGAGCAAATAGAAACATCTGGTATTTGTACCTATATAAGGCATGAAGAATTTTTCTCGGCAAGACGGCTTGGCATTAAATCTGGACGTATACTATCGGGAATTATGATAGTAGACACAAAACCATAACTTTTTTAATATGAAGAATATTTTGTCCAAGGGGCAGCTATCGATTCTCATTGTATTGGGAATTTTGATTCTTGACCAAATCATAAAGATTGAAGTAAAAACAAATATGTACTATGGCGAAAGCATACATATCACGGATTGGTTTTATCTTCGCTTTATAGAAAATCCCGGCATGGCTTTCGGTATGCAGATAGTGCCTAAAGCCATTCAGACTATTGCCCGTACAATATTTTCCATCGCGATTGTATGGTATATCGCCATACTTATTAAAGCTAAATATAAGCGCGGTTACATTGCATGCGTTTCATTGATATTGGCAGGAGCTATCGGGAATATCATCGACAGCATATTCTATGGCGTTATTTTCAGTAAGAGTACACCCGCCGAGCTCTCTACTTTCGTACCTATAGGGGAAGGATATACCGGTTGGCTGCATGGGAAAGTGGTCGATATGTTCTACTTTCCTCTTTTTGAGTTTAACTGGCCAAACTGGATGCCATTTATTGGAGGAGACAATTTTGTATTCTTCAGTCCGATATTCAATTTGGCGGATGCTGCCATCAGTTGCGGAGTGATTATTTTGTTTTTGTTTTACATGAAAAGTTTAAATAGCAGTTTCAGTTTATGTACCAGATCACCGTATCAGAAGAAATAAAGAATGCCTGCCCCATCTTCAAAGGTGCAGCCGTTTATGCAGAAGTTACCAATACAGCCTTTTGTGAAGGGCTTTGGGAAGAGATCAACGCTTTCACCCGGGAACTGACTTCCACTACCCAGCCGGAGGACATCAAACTGCAACCCGCCATTGCAGCTACCCGCGAAGCTTATAAACGTTGCGGTAAAGACCCCAGCCGTTACCGTCCTTCTGCCGAAGCCTTGCGCCGCCGCCTGATGCGCGGAATTGCCCTTTACCAGATAGACACACTGGTTGACCTGATTAATCTGGTGTCTCTGCGCACCGGTTATTCCATCGGTGGTTTCGATGCGGACAAGATACAGGGCACTGACCTCAAACTGGGAGTTGGACGCGCCGAAGAACCATTCGAAGGTATCGGACGGGGCGTGCTGAACATCGAAGGACTTCCCGTCTATCGCGATGCCGTAGGCGGTATCGGTACTCCCACCAGCGACAATGAACGTACTAAAATGGATTTAGGTACCCAGCATATCCTTGCCATCGTCAATGGTTACAGCGGACAGGAAGGTTTGCAGGAAGCTGTCGAAATGATACAGGAGTTACTGAAAAAATACGCTTCCTCGAATGGAGGAGAAATTATCTATTTTGAATAACGAGAAGGACCTTTAATCATGAACATATTCTTTCTGTTACTATCATTCGCACTGGCTTATACTCCGCCTGAAGAGAAACCAAACTTCTCGCAAATGGAAATCAATCATATCCGGGTTACTACACCGGGGCTTTTCGATAACGATAAATTGTTAGAATTGCATCTGGAACAAATACCTGATACCGCCTATTGCTTTCCGCTTCCCGGAGGAAAAGTGATTTCTCCTTACGGACGCGGTGGCGGCCGCCACTCGGGGATTGATATCAAGACTTGCGCCAAAGACACGATACGCAGTGCTTTCGATGGCATTGTACGTATGTCGAAGCCTTACAGTGCTTACGGTAACGTAATCGTTGTGCGCCATTCTTCGGGATTGGAAACGATATACAGTCATAATTTTAAGAATCTTGTTCAGAGCGGTGACGTCGTAAAGGCCGGACAACCCATTGCACTGACCGGACGTACCGGACGAGCCAGCACCGAACACCTTCATTTTGAAACCCGCGTCAACGGGCAGCATTTCAACCCCAATCTCATTTTCGATTTCAAAGAAAGGACACTCCGCAAAGAGTGTATTCACTGCACCAAGAATGGAAAAGGCGTCATCGTGAAGCCTGCAACAAAAAAAACAGCCGGAACCAGCTAAGTATCCAAACGTTTCACTAAATTTGCAACTGTTTTACCTATAAAACGACATGAACTTATAAACAATTCAATGATAGAAAAACTGATTGTTCTTGAGGATATCGACCCGGTTATCTTTTACGGTGTGAATAACGCCAATATGCAGTTGATAAAAGCTTTGTACCCCAAACTGCGCATTGTTGCACGCGGCAATGTCATCAAAGTATTGGGAGATGAAGAAGAGATGTGCGCATTCGAAGAAAACATTACCAAGCTGGAAAAATACTGCGCCGAATACAACTCATTGAAAGAAGAGGTGATCATCGATATCATCAAAGGAAATGCACCGCAAGCAGAAAAGTCGGGTAACGTCATCGTATTCAGCGTGACAGGCAAACCGATCATCCCCCGCAGTGAAAATCAGCTTAAACTGGTGGAAGGTTTCGCCAAGAACGACATGGTATTTGCCATAGGTCCTGCCGGTTCGGGAAAGACGTATACTGCCATTGCCCTTGCCGTACGTGCCCTCAAAAATAAAGAGATCAAGAAAATCATCCTCAGTCGCCCCGCCGTGGAAGCCGGTGAGAAGCTTGGATTCCTGCCCGGTGACATGAAGGATAAGATAGACCCGTACCTGCAACCATTGTATGATGCCTTGCAGGATATGATTCCGGCTGCCAAACTGAAAGAATACATGGAACTGAACATCATTCAGATTGCTCCCCTCGCCTTTATGCGCGGACGGACGTTGAATGATGCAGTCGTAATTCTGGATGAAGCGCAGAACACCACTACCCAGCAGATCAAGATGTTCCTCACCCGTATGGGTATGAACACCAAGATGATCGTAACGGGAGATATGACACAGATCGACCTGCCCTCTTCCCAGACTTCGGGACTGGTACAGGCACTCCGCATCTTGAAAGGTGTGAAAGGCATCAGCTTTGTGGAACTGAACAAGAAAGATATTGTGCGTCACCAATTGGTAACCCGCATTGTAGATGCCTACGAGAAATTTGATAAGGAAACCAAAGCCGAACGGGATAGTCGCAAAGAAGCGAAAGCGGAAAGTAACCTCAATAATAGATATCCAAATCATAAATATAACAATGATGAAAGCATTAACAAAAACTGATTTCAATTTTCCGGGACAGAAAAGTGTGTACCACGGAAAAGTACGCGATGTTTATAACATCAATGGTGAAAAGCTGGTTATGGTAGCAACCGACCGTATCTCCGCATTCGACGTTGTTTTGCCGAAAGGCATTCCTTTCAAAGGACAAATGCTGAATCAGATTGCAGCCAAATTTCTGGATGCCACTACTGATATCTGTCCCAACTGGAAGACAGCTACACCCGACCCGATGGTAACGGTAGGTGTAATGTGCGAAGGTTTCCCCATCGAAATGATTGTACGCGGTTATCTTTGTGGTAGCGCATGGCGTACTTACAAGAGCGGTGTACGCGAAATCTGTGGTGTGAAGTTGCCCGAAGGAATGAAGGAAAACCAGAAGTTCCCCGAACCCATCATCACCCCGACTACGAAAGCTGAAATCGGTGAACACGACGCAGACATTTCAAAAGAAGAAATTCTTGCTAAAGGTCTGGCTACTCCCGAAGAATATGCCGTATTGGAGAAATATACCATGGCACTCTTCAACAGAGGAACTGAGATCGCAGCAGAACGTGGTCTGATTCTGGTAGATACAAAGTATGAATTCGGTAAGCACAACGGTACTATTTACCTGATGGACGAAATCCACACACCGGACTCCAGCCGCTACTTCTACTCCGAAGGTTATCAGGAACGTTTTGAAAAAGGCGAAGCACAGAAACAACTTTCTAAAGAATTCGTTCGCGAATGGTTGATGGACAATGGTTTCCAGGGCAAAGAAGGACAACAAGTTCCGGAAATGACAGACGAAATCGTAGCATCCATCAGTGAGCGTTACATTGAACTGTACGAGCATATCACCGGAGAACAATTCGTGAAGGAAGATACCAGCAACATTGCTTCACGTATCGAAAAGAACGTAACGGAATACTTAAATAAGTGATAAACGGTTTAGTGACAAGTGATTAACAGGTTTATTAATCACTTATCACCAACTACTAAACACTATCAACATGGATTATCCCCAGGAACATATCAAACCCTACGGTAAGGACGGAAAGAAGAGTGAACAGGTAGAAGAAATGTTCGACAACATAGCTCCTGCTTACGATAAGCTGAACCATACCCTTTCATTAGGCATCGACCGTAGTTGGCGCCGGAAAGCGATCCATTGGTTAAAGCCTTTCCAACCGAAGCGCATCATGGACGTAGCCACCGGTACAGGTGACTTTGCCATTCTTGCCTGCCGCGAGTTGCAGCCCGATGAACTGATAGGCACCGACATCTCAGAGGGAATGATGGACGTGGGACGTAATAAAGTAAAACAGGCGCACCTCTCGGACAAAATATCCTTTGCCCGGGAGGACTGCACCTCTCTCTCATTTGCCGATGACACGTTCGATGCCGTAACCGTAGCGTTCGGCATCCGCAACTTCGAAGGGTTGGACAAAGGGTTGGCGGAAATGTGCCGCGTGCTGAAAACCGGAGGGCATCTCATCATTCTGGAACTCTCCACGCCGGACCGTTTTCCGATGAAACAACTTTTCACCATCTACTCCAAAGTAGTCATCCCTCTGCTCGGCAAATGCCTGTCAAAAGACAATAGTGCTTACACCTACCTGCCCCAAAGCATCCGTGCTTTCCCGCAAGGCGAAGTGATGCAGGAAGTTATTCGCAAAGCAGGTTTCAGTCAGGTTAATTTCCGCAGACTGACGTTCGGTATATGCACTCTTTATACTGCGACTAAATGAAATGATTATTGACATAGCACACTAAGAGAATTATGCAGAAATACGGTTTAATAGGCTATCCGCTGAGACATTCGTTTTCCATCGGATATTTCAATGAAAAGTTCAAATCGGAGAATATCGATGCCGAATATGTGAACTTTGAGATACCCAACATCAATGACTTTATGGAAGTCATAGAGGAAAATCCCAACCTCTGCGGACTTAATGTGACCATCCCGTACAAGGAACAGGTCATCCCCTTTCTTGACGAACTGGACAAAGATACCGCAAAGATCGGCGCAGTGAACGTCATCAAAATCATCCGCCAGCCGAAGGGAAAAGTAAAGCTTGTCGGCTACAACTCGGATATTATAGGTTTTACACAGTCCATTGAGCCTTTACTGCAACCCCATCACAAGAAGGCGCTGATTCTGGGTACAGGCGGTGCGTCCAAAGCCGTCTATCGCGGACTGGCCAATCTGGGCATCGAAAGCGTATTCGTATCGCGTACGAAAAAGGAATCGTCTTATCTCACTTATGACGAACTGACACCGGAGATCATGCAGGAATATACAGTCATCGTAAACTGTACGCCCGTAGGCATGTATCCTAAGGTGGATTTCTGTCCGGATATTCCTTATGATCAATTAACTCCCAACCATTTGCTCTACGATTTGTTATATAATCCCAATGAAACCCTTTTCATGAAAAAGGGAGAGGCTCACGGCGCCGTCACTAAAAACGGGCTGGAAATGCTGTTATTGCAAGCATTTGCCGCATGGGAAATATGGAACAAATAGAGTGAAAGGAAGGAAATATGAAGAAAGGTATCAAGTACAGTCTGCTCGGACTGTTAGCAGTTATCATTATTGCCCTCACAGGTGCGAGTTTCTACATGCTCGGCTACTCGCTGAGACCGGAGCACAACAAAGGGAAAGATATTCCCGGCTCCTACGAGTATATGCTCAGCGAGTACCCGCAAATCAAGCCTTGGATAGATAGTTTGCAAACAGCCGGTGCTTTACGGGATACCTTTATTATCAACCCTGAAGGAGTGCAACTGCATGCCATTTACGCAGCCGCTCCCGAACCTACTCACAAAACAGCCGTCATCGTGCATGGTTATACGGACGATTGCATCCGTATGCTGATGATAGGTTACCTTTACAACAAAGATTTAAAGTATAACATTCTGCTGCCCGACCTGCAAAATCAGGGATTAAGCGGAGGCCCTGCCATTCAAATGGGTTGGAAAGACCGGCTGGACGTATTGCGCTGGATGGACATTGCCAACGATATTTACGGCGGAAATACCCAGATGGTAGTACATGGCATCTCTATGGGTGCCGCCACCACTATGATGGTATCCGGTGAGCCTCAACAACCTTTCGTGAAATGTTTTGTGGAAGATTGCGGTTATACCAGCGTATGGGACGAATTCTCCTATGAGTTGAAAGGGCAGTTCGGGCTGCCTCCTTTCCCGTTGATGTACACCACCAGCTGGCTGTGTAACGCGAAATACGGCTGGAACTTCAAGGAAGCTTCTTCGCTGAATCAGGTCAGGAAGTGCAAACTGCCGATGTTCTTCATTCATGGCGATGCAGATACATACGTACCCACCTGGATGGTCTTCCCGCTCTATGAGGCAAAATCGGAACCTAAAGAATTGTGGCTTGCCCCCGGTGCCACACACGCCATGTCCTATAAGGATCACCCGGAGGAATACACCGAACGTGTGAAGAATTTTGTAGGAAAATACATCTATTGATGTGATTTTTCCTATATTCGCCACACAAATACATTAGTATGAAAAGATTAATCTCCATAAGTTTATTCCTATGCCTGCTGCTATCCGTGCAGGCACAGAAGGTCTATACTACAGACAATATCCCCAAAGTACATCTTCAGAACAAAATGCGCTATGTCTGCAATCCGGACGGCATCCTCTCTCAGGCTGCCTGCGACAGCATCGACCGTATGCTGTATGCATTGGAACAACAGACCGGCATTGAGACAGTAGTTGCCGTAGTTCCGTCTATCGGCAATGATGATTGCTTTGACTTTGCACACCGCCTGCTCAACGAATGGGGTGTGGGAAAGAAAGGAAAGAATAATGGTCTGGTCATTCTTCTGGTGACCGACCAGCGCTGCATCCAGTTCTACATTGGTTACGGACTGGAAGGAGATCTGCCCGATGCCATCTGTAAACGCATCCAGACGCGCGACATGATTCCCTATCTGAAAGATGGTAACTGGGATGCGGGTATGGTTGCCGGTGTGCGTGCCGTATGCGGCAGACTGGACGGCAGCATGGTGAATGATACAGATGATGAAGAAGACATTTCCTTCTTCGGCATTCTGGCAGCAGTTATCGGATTCTTTGTTGTTGCCGGAGGAATCGGTTGGATGGCGGCACGTGCCGCAAGCAAATGCCCCAACTGCGGACAGCACAAATTGCAACGCACCAGCAGTAAAGTGGTTTCACGGATCAACGGAGTAAAAACGGAAGATGTTACCTACACTTGCCTCAACTGCGGACACAAGGTAGTACGCCGCAAACAGTCGTATGATGAAAACTATCGCGGAGGTGGCGGAGGAGGTCCGGTCATATTTGGCGGTGGCGGAGGCTTCGGCGGCGGAGGCGGTGGCTTCAGCGGAGGCAGCTTCGGTGGAGGTATGGGAGGTGGCGGAGGTGCCGGTTCCCGATTCTGAGAGTTGAAACTCTCAGAGTGACAAGCTACGGGCTACAAGCTACAAGTGCCTTTCGGTATCACAGCGCAGCAACTCGTAGCTTGTAGCTCGCAACTTGTAGCTAATTAATAATAATCATTTAATAAAAGAAAAGTATGAAGAAATCAACTATTATCATTCTTGTTGTTTTAGCTCTCCTCGTCATTTGGGGTGTCACTGGTTATAACGGACTGGTAACTATGGATGAAAACGTAAGCGGACAATGGTCAAACGTTGAAACACAATATCAACGCCGTGCCGACTTGATTCCGAATCTGGTTAGTACGGTAAAAGGATACGCTTCTCATGAAAAAGAGACTCTGGAAGGTGTGGTAGAGGCTCGCAGCCAGGCTACTCAAATTAAAGTAGATGCTAACGATCTGACTCCGGAAAAGTTGGCTGAATACCAGAAAGCTCAAGGTGCGGTAACTTCTGCATTGGGTAAGTTGCTTGCCATTACTGAGAATTACCCCGACTTGAAAGCAAACCAGAATTTCCTGGAACTGCAAGCTCAATTGGAAGGTACTGAAAACCGTATCAACGTGGCACGCACCAACTTCAACAATGCAGCAAAGAACTTCAATACCGCCATCCGCCGCTTCCCGAAGAACATTCTTGCAAGTCTGTTCGGTTTCGAAAAGCGTGCTTACTTTGAAGCTTCCGAAGGAGCTGAAACAGCACCGCAGGTACAGTTCTAAAATAGACATAGTCCTACCGTAACAAACGGTTCAATAAAAACAAGTCCCCCTTCCACCCATTGGAAACTCCGATCTATTCGAGTCTCCGGGATGGAAGGGGGACTTTCATTTTTTTTAAGATGACTACTGTAAATCCGTTATTGCCTCTTTCAATTCTTTTATCCCGCTCCATGCTTTGAGGAACAAACGGATTCCTATCAGCAACCCTACGACAAGCCCAGTCCAGGCACCTATTAATATATAGCGATCACCCATTTGAGACATATCCCATATCATACTTGCCAGCAAAGGTACGGCACACAACACACTCCCAGCTATTCCCACTTTGAAAGACATCCGGAAGCGACTCTCCGCCAGGCACACTTCACGTACAGTCATCTTCAGGCAATCAATCTTCCTTAGCAGCAACATCCACGTGAATTGCCGGGCTATTATCACAGCTACAAACAGAAACAACAGTATCCACGTTGACATGCTAAAATCACACATCTGATTATGAACAATATACCAGCAAAAAAAAGGTAAACAGATCACTACAACCGTAAATCGCCGCAACACACGATCCTGTACCTGCTTTACTTTGCTGACCACCTTACTATTTAGTTGCTGGCGCTGCTCCATTTCCAGACGCCCGAGCCTTTCTTCCATTATATTCCAATTTTGTTTTAATTCTTCCAGTTCCATAATCTGTTTTATTTTAGCTATTCGCTTGTTTGGTAAGTTTATCCTTAATTCGTTTCAATTTTGAAGCTACGGTATTGCGCGGCACACCGACAATTTCCGCAATCTCTTCGTAAGAATTTTCATCCAGCCACAGCAAGATGACGGCACGTTCAAACTTGTCCAGTCCCGCAATGAGGCGATACATCTCTTTCAAGCGTTTGGTCGTTTCACTATCTTCTGCTTCCAAGCCATAGAGGGAATCCAAGGAAGTATGTTCGCCCCGGCGTTGCTGCTGGCGGTAGAAGGAGATACAGGTATTTAATCCCACGCGGTAAATCCACGAAGAAGGTTTACCCTTTCCTTCATAACCCTCGAAGCCTTTCCAAAGGTTTATTACTACATCTTGGTAGAGATCTTTAAAATTATCTCCATCCGTTGCATACATGTAGCAGATTTTATAGATCACTCGCTTGTATTCCTCGATGAGGGAAGTGAACTGTTTTTCCTTATTATTTTGTTCCATCTTAAGATAGTCTTTTATACATAAGACGCCCGATTTGGATATTAGTTGCAAAAGGGAAGAAAAAAACAAATTAAAGCTGTTTTCACGTTCAGAATTTGCCATCTTTTGCCACCGCATTGGCAATACTTTGCCACTTCGATGGCAAGGCTTTGCCAACACGATGGCAAAGTATTGCCAATGCGGTGGCAAAAGATAAACAAAGTAATAGCAACAATTACTTCACTTAGAGTCCACTGTTCAGTAAGGTTAGCTATAAAGATTTTATAGTTTATTTCTACCCCACTCTATATATACTCTTACATAAAAAAATGTATCTTTGTGGCGTATTTCTTTCGTAGGAAAGAGATATATTTTGCGATTTGGAGATATCATTTTATTATTCGTAACTTCTAAAATCTGGTAAATTTCTACAAGAGCGAATAATAAGTGGAAGTCTCCACGTCTGGATTGCATATAACTCTGTTATATACACTCTGGCGTGGGGCTATTACTTATTATTTTCTTGACGGGTTTACCAGAGCCTTGGAGTTGAATAATAATGTTAATAGTTCCCACGTCTCTTATTTTATAGTCAGAGAAATAGGAACACACAACTAACCCTTTAAAAACTTATAACACGATGAATGAACCTCTTACCTGCTCCTGTCAAATGAAAACCGACTTAGAAAACTCAGCCGATGCATTTTCTTTTTTCAAAGAGAACTACCCTTTATCCAGTATTACGAATAATCTGAATACACTTTCCAAGCAAGAACTGCGCTGTGCTTGTTGCTTGATGGGGACTGTCTTAACAGGAATATCCCAGAAGAAAACAATTTGGGAACGATTGAAAGTAAAGAAGTAATGTTTGATTAATTTCTTATGCAAAGGCAAGGCTATAAGCAAAATAATCGCTACTTTTGCTACGTGAAGATAGGCTGCACCTCAGCAAAATGCAAATGCCGGGGCATTCAGTTTAAATAAATCTCTCACATTCGAAAAAGAGAATGAATTCTCTTTTTACTCATAAAATCGAGATTTTGCACTATCTTTGCACATTCAATTGAAAAAACATATCAACTCATGAGTAACCAAAGATACATGATGCGCGGTGTCAGCGCTTCTAAAGAAGATGTGCACAATGCCATCAAGAACATCGACAAAGGTATTTTCCCGCAGGCTTTCTGCAAAATTATCCCTGACATTTTGGGCGGTGACCCGGAGTATTGCAACATTATGCACGCCGACGGTGCAGGCACAAAGTCCTCATTGGCTTATATGTACTGGAAAGAAACAGGTGATCTTTCTGTTTGGAAAGGCATTGCACAGGATGCACTGATTATGAATATCGACGACCTGCTCTGCGTAGGTGCAGTAGATAATATCCTGGTTTCTTCTACCATCGGACGCAACAAACTCCTCATTCCGGGAGAAGTAATCTCCGCCATCATCAACGGTACGGACGAATTGCTCGCCGAGCTCCGCGAAATGGGTGTAGGCGTATATGCTACAGGAGGTGAAACTGCCGATGTAGGCGATTTGGTGCGTACCATCATCGTAGACAGTACCGTAACTTGCCGCATGAAGCGCAGCGATGTGATTGATAATGCCAATATCCGTCCGGGCGATGTAATTGTAGGCTTGGCTTCTTACGGACAGGCTACTTACGAAAAAGAATATAACGGTGGCATGGGCAGCAACGGATTGACCAGTGCCCGTCATGATGTATTCTCCAAATATCTGGCAGAGAAATATCCCGAAAGTTATGACAAGGCAGTGCCCGAAGAACTGGTTTACTCCGGTGGTCTGAAACTGACGGATGCCGTAGAAGACAGCCCGCTGGATGCCGGAAAATTGGTACTCTCTCCTACCCGCACGTATGCGCCGGTAGTGAAGAAGTTGCTGGATGCACTTCGCCCTGAAATTCATGGTATGGTACACTGCTCGGGTGGTGCACAGACGAAAGTGCTGCACTTTATAGGTGATAATTGCCGCGTGATTAAGGATAATCTGTTCCCTGTTCCTCCTTTGTTCAAAACGATTAAAGAGCAGAGCAATACAGACTGGGCAGAGATGTACAAGGTATTCAATATGGGACACCGTCTTGAAGTATATCTATCGCCCGAACATGCCGAGGAAGTAATTGCCATCAGCAAGAGTTTCGGTATTGATGCACAGATTGTTGGACGTATTGAAGAAAGCAACCAGAAAGAACTGATTATCAAGAGTGAGTTCGGAGAATTCAAATACTAAATTCAATGAAGAAACTGATTTATATCTTATGCTGCCTCTTCTGCCTTTTCATCACCGTAGATATGGGGTATGATACGTGGGAACAGTTATCAGCGAAACCATTTTCTTTCAGGCTGTTCATGCGTATACTTGCATTGTTGGGTTGGTGTGTCATAACTTATGGCGTCGCCACCCGGAGATATGGATGGGTACAAAAACTTTGCAAATAAAATAAATGGCAGACAACAATACCATATTAGAGAAACTCGAAGGGCTTGTTGCCCGCTTCGAAGAAGTATCGACGCTGATTACAGACCCGGCAGTGATTGCCGACCAGAAGCGTTACGTTAAACTCACCAAAGAGTACAAAGAACTGGGCGACCTGATGGAGGCCCGCAAAGAATATATCCAAGTGCTGAACGGCATCGAGGAAGCCAAAGAGATCATCTCCAATGAAACAGACCCGGAGATGCGGGAAATGGCACGCGAAGAATTGGATGCCTGTCAGGCACGCCAGCCGGAACTGGAAGAACATATCAAACTCCTCCTCGTACCTGCCGACCCGCAAGACAGCAAGAACGCCATCCTCGAAATCCGCGGGGGTACAGGTGGTGACGAAGCCGCTATCTTTGCCGGAGACCTCTTCCGCATGTATACCAAATATTGCGAAACGAAAGGTTGGAGGATGGAAATATCCAGCGTCAACGAAGGCGCGGCAGGCGGATTCAAGGAAATCATTTGCAGCGTTACGGGCGACAATGTATACGGAACATTGAAATACGAATCGGGGGTACACCGCGTACAGCGTGTTCCGGCTACTGAAACTCAGGGACGTGTGCATACCTCCGCCGCATCCGTAGCCGTGCTGCCCGAAGCCGAAGAGTTCGATGTAGTAATTAATGAAGGCGAAATCAAATGGGATACTTTCCGAAGTGGCGGTGCCGGCGGACAGAATGTAAATAAAGTTGAGTCCGGTGTACGTCTGCGCTATGTATGGAGAAATCCGAACACCGGCGCTTCTGAAGAAATCCTGATTGAGTGTACCGAAACACGCGACCAACCGAAGAATAAAGAGCGTGCCCTCTCACGTCTGCGTACCTTCATTTACGACAAGGAACATCAGAAATATCTGGACGATATTGCCTCCAAGCGAAAGACAATGGTATCTACCGGAGACCGCTCCGCTAAAATCCGTACCTACAACTATCCGCAAGGACGCATCACCGACCATCGTATCAACTATACCATCTATAACCTCTCCGCCTTTATGGACGGTGACATTCAGGATTGTATCGACCACCTGATTGTAGCGGAAAATGCAGAACGTCTGAAAGAAAGCGAACTGTAAGCCAACAGGTTAAGAAGCAGAGCGAATGAAAGGACAGCTACTACATAAAGTATTTCATACCCTGACGGAAGCGTTTCAAAATTGCCTGAGGCGCTTTCCTTCTACAGTATGTTTCGTCCTTGCACTTACCGCTTATTTAGTCTATCTGGTAGCTACCGACCTGGATGATGACAGGAAGCTGGTGATGGTTCTGGGTTACTATTTTTCTATCGGTACGTTGCTCTCACTCACTCTCCACCTGTGGAGCGAAGAGATAAAGAGCAAGATAAAAGGAGTGATCGTACATATAATAATGCACGTATTGCTGATTGCCGATGCGGTGTACCTCTACAGTCTTTCACCGGAACAGTCGCTTACCGAAATAGGCATAGCCCACGGAGCCGCCATCCTGGCACTGTGGCTTTCGGCTTTCTTCCTTTCATTCATCAAAGAAAAGAATGACATTCCAAGCTGGAACTTCGCTTCATACACGGTCGGCGCTTTTGTCACGGCCAATGTGGTGGGGCTTATCATGAGCGGTGGAATCAGTCTGCTGGTGTTCTCGCTCCGCCAACTCTTCAATGTGGATGTAAGTTGGAATTGCTATCTGTATATCCTTATTATATGTAGCGTGTTGCTTCCGATGTTGCTCTTCCTTGGCATGTTGCCCAAAGATGAACAAAAACACAACCGGGAGCCGCAACCGTCGGAGTTCCTGAACGGCACGATACATTTTCTCTTCCTCCCGCTCATGGCAGGATATCTCCTCGTGCTTTATGTTTATGCAGCCCGCATTTTTATCAGTTGGGAACTGCCCACAGGCTGGGTTTCCTGGCTCGTGGTAGCACTGATGGCAGGATGTATCGCCATTGAATTCGGACTATATCCCGTACGTATTCAGGAGAAGAAACCTATAAACGAATGGATTGCGCGTTGGTTACCCGCTTTGGTATTGCCGATGCTGGTACTGATGACAATCGGCATTATACGCCGCTTCAACGATTACGGCGTTACCATCAATCGCCTTTACCTTATAACTCTCAACATCTGGTGCTACATTGTTTGTATCGGACTCGTCTTCACTAAAGCCCGGCGCATCAGTTGGATACCGATTTCGTTCTCCATCCTCTTTCTGCTAACTTCGGCACTACCAGTCAATTATGCAAGTATCACCCGGAATATCATGCGCAGCAGCGTAGAGAAAGAGCTGAAACGCACCAATTTGAAACTGCCACTCACCCGTGATCAATACGATGACTGGATGGAATCGCTCCCGGCAGAAACGGCAGTGCAAGTAAACGACAAGGTCAGATATCTGCGCAACTGGTTCGGACGGAAAAGTATTGCCGACCTTGTGGACAAGGATGCCTCTTTCTATTCTTCTAAAAATTACGGTACTACCGATACAACAGACGATTCCGATTCCTTTGTATCATACAGCGGCAAGAGTTCCCGGCAAGTCAGCATCCAGATACCGGACGGGTACCATCAGTTCATAGCCATACCGGATGGAGATATACAGGACAGATACTTCCACATACCATACGACTATCTGGAAACAGGAATACTGCCTGTTCCTCTTACCACTCAGACTAACAATAAGAACGATACGATCTTCATTGACCTGAAAACAATGGAGGCACTTGATAATCACAAATATAATCAAATGCCCCCTACCCGATTTAAATGTAATTCCGACAAATGCCTTTTCATGCTTACAAGTTTCTCTCTGGATTACAATAAGAAAAGGAAAGACGCTCTCAGGTTACGCATAGAAGGCTACTTATTCAAGAAATAACCAAACGAATTATAAACAGATTAAATAGATTCAGTAATGGATAAACAACAACTTTTTGAAAATATCAAGCGTAAGAAATCATTCCTCTGCGTAGGTCTGGATACAGACATCAAGAAAATTCCGGAACACTTGTTGAAAGAAGAAGATCCGATCTTCGCCTTCAATAAAGCCATCATCGACGCAACGGCTGACCTTTGCATTGCCTACAAACCGAACCTCGCTTTCTATGAGAGCATGGGTGTGAAAGGCTGGATTGCTTTTGAAAAGACTGTGAAATATATCAAGGAAAACTATCCCGACCAATTCATCATTGCCGATGCAAAACGTGGTGACATTGGAAATACCTCTGCCATGTATGCCCGCACATTCTTCGAAGAACTGGACATCGACTCTGTAACCGTAGCCCCTTACATGGGTGAGGACAGTGTTACTCCGTTCCTGACTTACGAAGGCAAGTGGGTAATCCTCCTGGCACTGACAAGCAACAAAGGTTCCCACGACTTCCAATTGACGGAAGATCCCAACGGAGAACGCCTTTTCGAAAAAGTACTGCGCAAGTCTCAGGAATGGGCCAATGACGGACAGATGATGTACGTGGTAGGTGCCACACAAGGCCGCGCTTTCGAAGATATCCGCAAGATTGTTCCCAACCACTTCTTGCTTGTGCCGGGTGTAGGTGCACAGGGTGGCTCACTGGAAGAAGTTTGTAAGTATGGCATGAACTCCACTTGCGGACTGATTGTAAACTCCAGCCGTGGCATCATCTATGTGGATAAGACTGCAAAATTTGCAGAAGCTGCACGCAATGCCGCAAAGGAAGTGCAACGGCAGATGGCGGAACAGTTGAAGGCTATCCTTTGATAGCCACTGAATAGCTAAGAAACTTAATGAAAAGGTTATCAGAAAACCAGCAGCAATCATGAACCAAAGCAAGATTGTCATATATCAAACCCAGGATGGAAAGACTTCCATTGATGTGAAGCTGGAGCAGGACACAGTGTGGCTTACACAGGCACAAATGGTTGAGCTTTTCCAGAAAGACCAGTCTGTAATCGCCCGCCACATTGCGAATGTATTTAAGGAAGGAGAACTTGACAAAAATAGTAATATGCAAATTTTGCATAATACTCTCTCCAAATATAAACCTACTACCATTTACAACTTGGATGTCGTCATTTCCGTAGGTTACAGAGTAAAGAGCCAAAGAGGTACACAATTCCGTATATGGGCAAACTCTGTTCTGAAAGACTACTTGATTCGTGGTATCGCCGTCAACGACAATCGCTTAAAGCAGCTGGGAGAGGCCATCAAAATATTAAAACGCACCACCAACCAACTTGACGCCCAACAAATGCTTGCCGTAGTAGAGCAGTACACTATAGCCCTTGACCTACTGGACGATTATGACCATCAGTGCATCAGAAAACCCGACGGGAATAAAGCAACGTATGTTCTGACCTACGAAGAATGCCGTAATGTAATAAACAGCATGAAGTTCAATACAGACAGTGATCTCTTCGGCAATGAAAAAGATAAATCTTTCTATAGCAGTATCGGCGCTATCTACCAAACCTTTGGCGGAGAAGATGTTTATCCGTCCGTTGAGGAAAAAGCCGCCAATCTACTCTATTTCATATAACCAAGAATCATTCATTCAACGATGGCAACAAGCGTATTGCAGCTACCATATTCCTCTATTTTCTGCAAAAGAATAGAATTCTATATCATGAAGACGGAGAGAAACGCATCAATGACAGCACACTTGTCGCAATAACCATCATGATAGCCGAATCAAAAACAGAAGAAAAGGAGATTATGACAAGATTGGTTATGAACTTCTTAACATAAACATTAGAATCAGACAAAAACTTTATATAAAAACGAGTAAATTATAACACATGCCCTACGAACGAAAGATCATTAACGACCCGGTGTTCGGGTTCATCAATATCCCGAAAGGGTTGCTGTACGACATCGTGCAGCATCCCCTTTTGCAACGTTTAACCCGCATTAAGCAACTAGGTTTGTCGTCTGTGGTTTATCCCGGTGCGCAGCACACTCGCTTTCAACATTCGATGGGGGCTTTCCATTTGACGAGCGAAGCTGTCCAGCAGCTCGCCAGCAAAGGAAACTTCATTTTTGACAGTGAAGCCGAAGCTGTGCAGGCGGCCATTCTGATGCATGATATCGGACACGGTCCTTTTTCTCATGTACTGGAAGATACTATCGTACAGGGTGTATCTCACGAGGATATCTCCCTCATGCTGATGGAACGCATCAACAAAGAAATGAACGGGCAGCTCACCCTTGCCATCCAAATATTCAAGGACGAATACCCCAAGAAGTTCCTGCACCAACTGGTCAGCGGACAACTTGACATGGACCGCATGGACTACCTTCGCCGCGACAGTTTTTACACCGGCGTAACGGAAGGTAACATCGGCTCGGCACGCATCATCAAGATGCTCGATGTGAAAGAAGATCATCTCGTGGTAGAATCCAAAGGCATCTATTCCATTGAGAATTTCCTCACGGCCCGCCGCTTGATGTACTGGCAGGTATATCTGCACAAAACGTCCGTAGCATACGAGAAAATGCTCATCAGCGCCCTGCTCCGTGCCAAAGAATTAGCAAGTAAAGGTGTGGAATTATTTGCTTCACCGGCATTGCGTTTTTTCCTTTACAATGACATCTACAAGGAAACTTTCTATAACAATCCGGAGTGCCTGGAGAACTTTATCCAACTGGATGACAATGACATATGGACCGCATTAAAGGTCTGGAGCACCCACAACGACAAGGTTCTGTCCACGTTGAGCCTCGGTATGATCAACCGTAATATCTTTAAAGTGGAAATTTCTACCGAACCGATATGTGAAGAAAGGAAAAAAGAGTTAACTTTGCAAATCAGTCAGCAACTGGACATACCCCTCTCCGAAGCGAGCTATTTCGTCTCTACCCCCAGCATTGAGAAGAATATGTACGACCCGGCAGACGATAGTATTGATATCCTTTATAAAGACGGAAGTATCAAGAATATTGCTGAAGCATCGGACATGCTCAATATTTCCCTACTGTCTAAAAAGGTAAAAAAATACTATCTTTGCTACCAACGTTTGCATAGGTAAGTATAAAATATTCACCCAAGGACAAGGAAATATAAAAAAAAAGTCCGTTATTTGTGATTTGAAACCATCTAACAAGAATAAGACAATGGAGTTCTCTGCTAAACAAATTGCAACATTTATCCAAGGAGAAATCGTTGGAGATGAGAATGCAACTGTACATACTTTTGCCAAGATAGAAGAAGGCATCCCCGGTGCTATATCGTTTCTGTCAAACCCCAAATATACATCTTATATCTACGAAACCCAAGCCAGTATTGTACTGGTAAACAAAGACTTCGTTCCTGAAAAAGAAATAAAGGCTACTTTAATTAAAGTGGATAATGCCTACGAAAGTTTGGCGAAATTGCTCAATCTTTACGAACAAAGTAAGCCTAAACGTGTGGGTATCGATCCGTTGGCTTTCGTTGCCGAGACTGCTAAAATCGGCAAGGATGTTTACATTGCCCCCTTCGCTTGCATTGGTGAATACGCAGAAGTGGGAGACAATACAATGATACATCCACACGCTACTGTCGGTAGTGGTGCCAAAGTGGGCAGCAATTGTATCCTATATGCCAATACAACCATTTATCATGACTGCCGGATAGGTAATCATTGCATCCTGCATTCCGGCTGTGTGATCGGTGCGGATGGTTTTGGTTTCGCCCCAACTCCCGAAGGTTACGAAAAAATACCTCAAATCGGTATCGTAATACTGGAAGACAATGTAGAGATAGGCGCAAACACTTGCGTGGACCGTGCTACAATGGGGGCAACCATCGTACACAAAGGTGTGAAACTGGACAACCTGATACAGGTAGCCCACAATGACGAAATCGGTGCAAACACCGTTATGGCGGCGCAAGTGGGTATTGCAGGATCTACCAAGATAGGCGAATGGTGCATGTTCGGCGGTCAGGTAGGCATTGCAGGACATATCCATATCGGAAATAAAGTGAACCTCGGAGCACAGTCCGGTGTTCCCAGTAATATTAAGGATGGCAGCCAGTTAATCGGTACTCCTCCCATGGAACTGAAACAATACTTCAAAGCCTCCGTTGCCCAACGGAACCTGCCGGACATGCTAACAGAACTCCGCCAGCTCCGTAAAGAACTGAATGAATTAAAACAACAAATAAATAAGTAACAAATGTTGAAACAAAAGACTCTGAAAGACAGTTTTTCCCTCAGTGGTAAAGGTCTTCACACGGGACTTGACCTGACCGTTACTTTCAATCCGGCTCCGGACAACCACGGATATAAAATCCAACGCATCGACGTAGAGGGACAACCTATCATTGATGCGGTTGCGGATAATGTGACTGAGACCACGCGTGGTACCGTTCTTTCCAAGAATGGTGTGAAGGTTAGCACGGTAGAGCACGGTATGGCAGCCCTTTATGCCTTAGGCATCGACAACTGCCTGATACAAGTCAACGGTCCTGAGTTTCCTATTCTGGACGGTAGCGCCCAATACTATGCAAAAGAGATAGAGCGCGTAGGTACAGAAGAACAAAACGCCGTTAAAGATTTCTATATTATCAAGTCGAAGATTGAGTTCCGCGATGAAAAGACCGGTTCTTCCATCATCGTGTTGCCCGATGAGAACTTCAGTCTGAATGTACTGGTATCTTACGATTCGACCATCATTCCCAACCAGTTTGCAACACTGGAGGATATGTCGAAATTCAAAGACGAAGTAGCTGCCAGCCGCACATTCGTATTCGTACGCGAGATTGAACCACTGTTGCAGGCCGGCCTCATCAAAGGCGGCGATCTGGACAATGCCATTGTGATCTACGAACGCGAAATGTCCCAGGAAGACTTCGACAAGTTGGCCGACGTAATGGGAGTTCCTCACATGGATGCCAAACAAGTGGGTTACATCAACCACAAACCGCTGGTATGGGCCAATGAATGTGCCCGTCACAAATTGCTCGACGTAATCGGTGACTTGGCTTTGATAGGTAAGCCTATCAAGGGACGTATCATCGCTACCCGCCCGGGACATACCATCAACAACAAATTCGCCCGCCAGATGCGTAAGGAAATCCGCCTGCACGACATACAGGCTCCGACTTACGACTGCAACCGCGAACCCGTCATGGATGTAAACCGTATCCGCGAACTGTTGCCGCACCGTTACCCATTCCAATTAGTGGACAAGGTTATCGAAATAGGTGCCAACTATATTGTAGGTGTGAAGAATATCACTGCCAACGAACCCTTCTTCCAGGGACACTTCCCGCAAGAACCGGTAATGCCGGGTGTATTACAGGTTGAAGCTATGGCACAGGTAGGTGGTCTGCTTGTATTGAACTCCGTAGACGAACCTGAACGTTATTCTACCTACTTCATGAAGATAGATGGTGTGAAGTTCCGTCAGAAGGTAGTGCCGGGTGACACCCTTATCTTCCGCGTAGAACTGCTTGCTCCTATCCGCCGTGGCATTTCCACGATGAAAGGTTATGCGTTCGTAGGCGAGAAAGTGGTTTGCGAGGCAGAGTTTATGGCACAAATAGTTAAAAACAAATAACCTCTGAGTTGAGAGTTGAGAATTGAGAGTTGAGAGTTATTCTCCTCTATTAATTTTCAACTCTCAACTCTCAACTCTCAACTAAATATGATAAGTCCCTTAGCGTATATTCATCCCGAGGCAAAAATCGGGGAAAACGTAGAGATTGCTCCTTTTGTATTCATCGACAAGAATGTGGTAATCGGCGATAACAACAAAATTATGGCAAATGCCAACATTCTGTACGGTTCACGTATCGGCAATGGAAATACTATTTTTCCGGGAGCCGTTATCGGTGCCATCCCTCAGGACCTGAAATTTCAGGGAGAAGAGAGTACCGCTGAAATTGGTAACAACAATACCATTCGTGAAAATGTTACCATCAATCGCGGTACAGCTGCCAAAGGCAGAACCATTATCGGTAACAACAACCTGTTGATGGAAGGTGTGCACGTAGCTCATGACGCCCTTGTCGGTAATTACTGTATCATTGGTAACTCTACCAAAATGGCAGGTGAGATTGTAATAGACGATTTCTCCATTATCAGTGCCAATGTATTGATGCATCAGTTCTGCCGTGTAGGTGGATACGGAATGATACAAGGAGGTTGCCGTTTCAGTAAGGATATTCCGCCATACATCATTGCAGGCCGGGAACCGATTGCTTACAGCGGTATCAATATTATCGGGTTGCGTCGTCGCGGATTCTCCAATGAAACCATTGAGAATATACACAACGCATACCGTATCATTTATCAGAGTGGATTGAACACTTCAGACGCATTAAAGAAAATAGAAGAAGAAATTCCGACGAGCCCGGAAATCGAATACATTGTCAGCTTCATCCGTGACTCCGAACGTGGTATTATTAGGTGATAAAACGATAAAGTAATTAGAATATGATATACAGATTTACACTTATCTCCGATGAAGTAGACGACTTCGTAAGAGAAATACAAATTGACCCGGAAGCTACATTCTACGACTTCCATGAGGCTATAGTGAAGTCAGTAGGTTATACTAACGACCAGATGACTTCTTTCTTCATCTGTGATGATGATTGGGAAAAAGAAAAGGAAATTACACTGGAAGAGATGGATGACAATCCGGAAATGGACAGTTGGGTAATGAAAGACACCACTATCAGCGAACTGATAGAAGATGAAAAGCAGAAGTTACTCTATGTGTTCGACTACATGACAGAACGCTGTTTCTTCATCGAACTCTCCGAAATCATTACCGGAAAAGAAATGAAAGGTGCCAAGTGTACCAAGAAGGAAGGTGATGCTCCGAAACAGACAATTGACTTCGAAGAAATGGCAGCCAACAGCGGATCGCTTGATCTGGATGAAAACTTCTATGGAGATCAGGACTTTGATCTGGAAGAATTCGACCAGGAAGGTTTCGACATGGGCGGAGGCGAAGGTGGCGCAGCACCGTTCGAGGAAGAAAAGTTCTAATATTATTTTAAATTTTTCATCCGCAGATAACGCGGATAACACAGATTTGAAAGACTTAAGCCTAGAAGAGATCTGCGTTATCCGCGTTATCTGCAGATGGAAAATGATTCTCTAAATACCATTTCCTTATGAAAACCCTGATAGTGCTTATTGGACCGACCGGAGTAGGAAAGACCGAACTCAGCCTGCGGCTGGCAGAGCATTACCAAACTTGCATCGTTTCCGCAGACTCCCGGCAACTCTATGCCGACTTGAAAATAGGGACGGCAGCCCCTACCCCCGAGCAACTGCAACGCGTGAAACATTACCTTGTAGGAACCTTGCAACTCACCGATTATTACAGTGCCGCCCAATACGAAGCAGAGGTACTGAAGCTTCTGGAAACCTTATTTACCGAACAAGACACCGTATTGCTTACCGGTGGCTCTATGATGTATGTGGATGCCGTTTGCAAAGGCATTGACGATATTCCGACCGTAGATGCTGAAACACGCCAGGTGATGCTACATAAGTATGAAACGGAAGGTCTGGAAAGATTGTGCGCAGAGCTAAAGTTACTCGATCCTGAATACTACAAAATAGTAGACCTGAAGAATCCTAAACGCGTAATCCATGCACTGGAGATATGCTATATGACAGGGAAGCCCTACACTTCATTCCGCACCCAGCAAAAGAAAGAACGCCCTTTCCGCATCATCAAAATAGGATTGACACGCGACCGGGAAGAACTTTACGACCGCATTAACCGACGGGTGGAGATTATGATAGAGGATGGCCTGGAAGAAGAAGCCAGAAAAGTATATCCTTATCGGGCACTCAATTCATTGAATACAGTAGGCTATAAAGAGATGTTCAAATACCTCGACGGAGAGTGGACCTTACCTTTTGCCATAGAGAAAATCCAACAGAACTCCCGGATCTATTCGCGCAAGCAGATGACATGGTTCAAAAGAGATGAAGAAATCCGTTGGTTCCATCCGGAACAAGAAACGGAGATACTGGCGTACCTCCATTCGGTAATGTAAGTTCTATTCTGATTCCAGTAAACTCTGATAAATCATTCTGATAGATGATTCCAGTTCATCGTACAGCTTCGGTATTGCTTGGGTATCGAGGCTTCCTTTTTTATACCACTCTTCCAGCAATGGCTTCGTCGTACGGAAAACTTCATCTTCTACCGCAGTAATCGCTGTCATATAACCGTCACCTTTCTCAGGACTATACAATCTTTCCCAATTCAGATAACGTCCGGTACCCATTCCCTGCTTATAGCTAAAAACTCTGTCTGCCAAACGAAGTGACCAATCACTGAGCAGAGCTGCCTCAGATTCTTTATTAAAACGTACCATTCCGGGAAGAAGTTTACCGGCATCTTTCACCCACAGCGGGACAGCTATACCGGTAGGAGGATAACCTAACAGTGTCCACATGGTAGTCAGTTCGGCCTTTTCACCCGGTTTTACACCCTGTACCACCACCGAACACGATGTACTGCTACGCGGAATGAAATCCTGATCTACAAACCAACCCGATGCCTGAGGACGATTATACGCCCCGCTACGCAAATCAATATCCAGCATACGGTTACGGAACGAACGGGATAAATCATTGAAAATAAACTGTGGGGTAATGCTACCTGTAGCCGAAGCTTTCATCAGTACCTGGTCTGCTTCCATATAGCGCACATAGCCGGCTCCCTCGTTCACCTTACCTGCAAAAGAGAAATTGGTACGGGCAATGTAGCCATAAGGAGCATCTTTCGGGTTATTGGCATCATACATCACATATTTATAATAATCTACCTCAAATATAGCTGCACCGCCTTGTGCATCGATTACACCGAAATTAGCTTCGATATCGCTGGGCTTGGAAATGGTATCCAGAAAATGACAGAAGTCCGCTACCGTAGCACAAACTTCAAGCGCACGATAAATGACACGTCCATTGGCTGCTCCCCGTTCTTCATCGCCTTTTACATCCACCAGATTATACGATTGTGTATTCATCAAAGCAAATCCTGAGGAATTAGTTCCCATCCATGCCTCTTTCAGATATGCATTGGCGCTATTCACTACAGCAATAAAGTTATACTTCTCGCCTTTCACATAATCAATATGGTTTCGCATAAAGTCCGTATCACGGTTTTTCCAAAGCAGGGGACGACCGTCAGGGGTCACTTTACCCGATACAACAGCAGAAGTACAAGCTTGCACAGGAGTAGCGAAAAAAACGATTGCTACCGCACATAAGATTAATAAGGATATTTGTTTCAACATAAGTCATCAGATATTTGGGAAGTTGATACAAAAATAAGATTTTCTACTAAAGAAGTATTCAAAAAGATCAGAATTATTTAGTTCCGGTTGAATATCTCAATAGGATTAATTACTTTTGAACGCAACTAAAAAGTACAGTACTATGAAACCACTTATTCCACTGGCAATATTTATATTCATTCTCACAGTCAGTTCTTGCACTACAGCACCTAACTTCCGAATAGATGGTACAACGCAGGGAATACAAATCGGGGACACACTTATTCTTACCCACCATCTGCTGCCGGACTGGAAAGAAGGCGACCGTGATACTTTCATAGCAACAAAAGAAGGAAAATTTTCTTTCTGCAAACATACAGATGAGACAAAGCTTTACATCATAACCTACCATCCTTCCCAAAATGAACCCTTAAGATATTGCAATCGCGGCTTTGTATTTTATGCCCGTCCGGGCGATTACCTGAAAGTAAAGGGGAACGTAGAGTTCTTTCCTGCCATGCACAAAGAGGGCGGAATGTATGATGATCCGCGTTTACAACGCATCCTGACCTTGGAAGATAGTATAACAGTGGAACAAAACAAAATATACCGCAAACTATACTATTTTGCAAACCTGCGAGGCACCCCACAGGCCAATCCCGACTCTATGATGTATTATAACCAAGCATACAGTCAATGCCGTTCCAGCGAACTAAGTGAAGCTCTGAAAGAATTCCGCAATACGGCAGATGACAGTGAATATGCCGCTTGGGAATATCTGCAAGCCATAAACAGAGTCTCCTATTCGGAAGCTGCAGAAAGATTCACTCATTTTACTCCCGAAATTAAATCATCGACTATCGGAAGAAAACTGGAACAGTTGCTCAAGGTCATGAAAAATATAGAACCGGGAAACACTCCAAGCGAGTTTACCGTAATCACTTCTGATAGTGCCCGTATTTCTTTGTCGGACTACCGTGGTAAATATTTACTTATTTATCATTGGGGATATGGATGTCCTGGAACTACCTGGGTACATCCGCGCTTATTGAAACTCTACGAAGAATACCACGATAAAGGTTTTGAAATCTTAGGATTCACTGGCGATAAGCAACCAGAAAGTCTCTCTCAGGACTCAGAAGCTGCTTCACTGTTTTATCCACCCTGGCCCACTGTATATACAAATCAAAAGGAAAATAGCTTTATTGCCGATGATTATTACTTCAACGGAGTTCCTATCCTGATGGTTATCTCACCCGAAGGAAAAACTCTTCTGAGGGGATATAGCAGCACCTATCAGCCCCTCAAAGAATTATTAGCAAAGGAGATGGGTAAATAAAAAGGCGGATAATTTCTTATTCATATTCTCCCCTTATGAAAATCATTGGTTTAATATAGATTTCCAAAGTTCCGTCTGCACCGGTTTTCACTTCCATTTGTTCGATGTTCGTTTGGTACGCAGTGCTGGCCGGAACTTCTTTGCCATCAATATAATAACGTGCATTTCGCCTGTCAACACCTCTCGGTTTCAGCAACTCATCAATCTGCTTAATCGTTTTTTCTTCCTTCACTTGCTGTGGAGTTTTCAGTTTCAGAACTATGACTCCATTTATTCCACGCGTACCATAAATAGCAGTAGCCGAAGCATCTTTCAAAATATCAATGCTTTCAATGTGCATAGGATTCAATGCCGCAAAGATTTCATAAGGAAGCTCTAACCCATTTACAATGTATAAAGGCTCATTGGATGGAATAGGAATGCGGTCTCTGATAACCAATGTACCATCTTTCTTCGGAGACTGTGTCACAAGTGTGTCATTCTTCAAAGTATCTTTGAAAATTACAAGCTCTTTCATGAAAGAGGCTTCAGCATGAATAGATATAGCGGCAGACATTACTAATAATAGAAATACTCCCCAAAAGAAGCTATATCCCTGGTGAATTTGTTTTCTTTGTCTCATAGCATTATCTTTTAAGTGATAGAATCTAAACCGTCTCAAACAAAAATAATTAAAAGTAATGATTTAAACAAAAAAATAAGAAACAAAGTATTTATTCAGCAGATAATTCCTTTAACCTATCAAGCAGATATGCTCGCTTACTCTCGCTTGTACCTTCTTCCCAATAGCGGATAATACCTTTCTTATCTACCAACACTGTAGTCGGTGTAACCTGTACTTTAAACAGATTGAAGAAAAATAATTCATCGGCAATATGCGTAAAAAGGAAAGGACGGTTCTCCACAATCTTCTTTATTTGTTCCGGTGTATTCCAAGTCGTGGAGAAATAAGTCACATTCGGACAGATCTTCATCCATTCATTCAAGTCCGGCATTTCTTTGATACAAGGTCGGCAACCCGTATGCCAATAGTTCAGCACGAAAGGCTTTCCTAGAATATCTACTTTTGTCCATACTCGTCCTGCCGTATCCTTTACTTCAAAATCCGGAAATGGCTTACCTACCCATTTATCAAGAGTAATCGTATTACTTCCGGCAACCGCCATCGGTTTTTGTGTTCCGGAACGTGAGATCATCAATAATTCCTCCCCTCCGGGTACTTTATCTACCGAAACCCGGTATTTCATTGCATAATCCGGTAATTTTTTCCCCTTATTCAGACGTATCTCCAATGCTGTATGTCCCTTTTCATCTGTCAACATAATCATTTGAGCTCCTTCATCATTCCGAACTCCCGGTGGCATACCATTGAAAAAGCATCCGTCAATGAGAACAAACTTGTCACCAGTAGTTTGGGCAGAGCAAAGCCCCGCCCAAACAAACATCATAAAGAGAAACAAAAAGAGAGAATTTCGTGTCATAATAGTAGTATTTAATTTTATTTCAATGTCGCAATCAGTAATAAAGGTATATACTTCATTATCCACCGGATCATAGTGTTACACCATATATACTTTATTCATCTTTCAAAGTAACTATCACTTTCGGTTCAGCCTTTACTTTGGCAGTCGCCATATTGATATAAGAAACAATCAATTTATCACCCTTTGAAACCGATAAGACAAAGCGACCATCCACATCGGTTATACTCCCTGTATGCGTTCCTTCTATCAATACAGATGCCCCCACAATAGGCTCACCGTCTTTATCCTGTACAAAGCCTTCAACCTTCATATCACCTTTGGATGAAGTTTTCTCAGCACCTTTTTTGTCTTTGGTAGTGATATAAATCTTGCCCTTACCACTATTTGAATCTTTCTCTACACTTATACTCTCAATTCTGTCAGCTGGTACTACACTACCCAAATCGACTTCCTTTGATTCAATTTCCACGCCATCCACATAGATAATCGCATCTCCCAAATCCGCCTTCTTACGATTTACATATACATTCTGTATTCCGGGAAGAGTAGATGATTTACTTGTCCCTTTCACTCGTAAAGTAGTAGAAGTTGAGTTCGTATTTTTGCTTCCTATAACGATAGGATATTCTTTATCTCTCAAAGTAATCAGAATCACACCATTCTTTCCCTTTTCTCCATACAATTCTGCGGCCGATTTATCCTTTAAAACAGTCATACTCTCTATACTTTCCGGTCTCAACGCTCCCATTATAGATGAAGGAACTTCTTTCCCATCCACAATGAACAAAGGTACAGCTTCTCCACGAATGGTTCCGGCAACTGTTACCAACTGAGAACTTGTTATCTCACCACCTTCCAGTTTGAATACCACCGGCAATGTATATTTCACTGCTACCGCCTTTCCTTTCTGCATACCTGGCTTCCACTTCGGCATCGCTCCCACTAATCGAATAGCTTCAGCATCCAAGTCTTTATCCACAGAACGAAGCACTTTCGGATTTGTCACATTTCCTTCCTTATCGATAATGAATTGCACCGTAACACGCCCCTGTGTACCATTCTTTTCTGCAGCTTCAGGATAACGCATATTCTTCTGAATGTACTCCATCGAAGCAGCTATGCCACCCGGGTATTCTGGCATTTGCTCCACCACCTCGTAGAAAGGAGTACCTTGTAACTTTTCAGTCACTTCCACGGGAATATACTTCACCTCTACTGGTTTAGCTGTATCTTTCAGAGCTGTAGCTACTTGTACTACCTCTTCCGTACTTTTTACGGCTTTTGCTTCCACAATTGCTGTCAAATCATTAACTTTGACGGCAGAAATCTCTTCTGCAGTTTCTGAGATTTCAGGACGGGCAAAAGCTGTTACTGCAATAGCTGCTACCGGAAGTATATATAAATACTTCAATTTTGCCCACGGATTCGATTTTTCTTTTAACATCATAGTGATACGTTTTTTAAGTTTACTGTGATTAAAGCTGTTGGCCATAGAGTAGAGCCTTGTGCCGACAGCTTTTTTGATTAATAATAGTTGATATTGTTTCGCGTCAACGCCTTTCTCAATAACCGTTTCATCAGCCTCATACTCATGGATATTCTGTAGCTCCTGTTTCAATAACCATGAAGCCGGATTGAACCACTGGAAGAAGATACAAATATCCGCCACCAACAAGTCCCATGAATGCCGATTCTGAATATGAGCCAATTCATGAATAAGTATCTCCCGACCATTCTCATCCAGATCTTTTTCCGAAATAACAATATATTTCATCCAACTGAACGGAGCTATATCACGGTCATGTACTATCAGAGTCACTTTCTCTCCCCCATCGATATATTTACTTAAATTCTCTTTCCTACCAGATTTTAGCAACCCGCCTAATTTCAACAACGAATACCCATTGCGTAGGGCAAAGAGTAAAATTCCTGCCAGGTACACCAACAATGCAACCTGTATCCAAGTCACCGTCACTTCCTCTGCCTGTAAATCCGTAGCACTAGCCGTGTTCATCATATCCGCCAGCATCAACCACTGTTCTAAAGTCATCATGGTCTGATGAACTTCTGTCTGTTCCTCTACGGTTACCTCTACCAATGGCAAGAGGCACGATAACAACAGAATGCTCAATAGCGCCACCCGGTTGAAACGATGAAACGTTTCGCGACTCAGCAATAATCGGTAGAATAAATAAAATACCACCAGACAAACCGACGACTTCAGTATATAGACAAAGAAAATTCCCATATGGATGTACAATTTATAATTTAATCAATTCTTCTCTCATCTTTTCCGCACCGGGGAAACCTGTAACTTTATATGAAAGCTTCCCTTCCCGATCTATCACAAAGTATGTAGGTATTCCCGGATACTCATATAATTTGCCTAATGCAGCACTTTGTTCATTCGTAATCCGGTAATGAATTCCGTGAATATCAGGTATTGTGATTTTCCACTTTCCTTCGGGTGAACTTTCATCCGCTACATAGACATATACTACATCTTTCAGTTCTTCTTTAACTGGTTTCAAACTATTCATAGCTCGCATACAAGGACCACACCAAGTATTCCACATATCTATCAGAACCACTTTACCACGATAAGGACGAGTGATAACTGCTAACAAACTGTCCGCTGTAACTGCCGTATCAAGTTGGCAGATCGTATAACCAGTTTTCTTTGCACTCTCTGCAAGTAAATCCGCCACTTTCTGATTTCTGATGGTCAAAGCTTTCTTGATTTCCGGTTCGGATATACTATCCAACGTCAGCATCTGTTTCTCCGACAATGGCTTCAGGCGGGCAAGAGTAGATCCTAAAGGTCTCGCCCGTAAGATATCCTCCCAGATAGGTTGCGGTTCAAACTTACCTTTGAAATCCTCGGTTGCAGCACGAACAAAATCAGGATAACCGCCATATCGTATATAAGGAGAATGAATAAAATCCAATTTCAGGATATCATCATAATAGTTCTCACCTACCGTCATATCCGCACGCTTCACTCCTTTTTTTCCACTGATCATCGGGGCATAACTGATTGTACCCTTATACCCCTTGATAGCAAAGAAATACGACATTTCCAGATTGTTTATCATGTATGTGCGTGCAGCATCACTCAGCAACTTATTCTTTAGTATTTCATCACGATTTTTTTCGTAAATCTTCGTCACATACTTTTTATATTGGGCAGGAGTGACACCGCAAATATTCTCATAAAAACTATCCGCGCTGTAAATACTCGTCAGTCCGGCATACTTTGTTAGTTCAGTATTCAGACCGGCATACGTACCCTCAAACCAAACCAGTGGTCTTCCATCTTTCTTCCCGAACAAACGGCTTTCCGACCAGTAAATTTCCGGTAAATTAAATGTTATTTCAAGCTCACCACCCGGTACCAAAAATATCTCAAACCTCTTCCTCCCCACACGCAATGTAGCATCACCCGGTATCATCAAGTTTGTTTCATAATAAAAGCTTCCATCCTCAGCTATCGGAATGGATTGACCAAATACATCAAAAAAGAACCAGTCACTGCAATTGAAATTCAGAGTAGTTCCATATGCCGGATTGTAACCTAATATATGTCCGCGGATCACCGTCTTTCCATTTTTCAAATCAGGGTCAGGCAAAGGCTGAGAATAATCCAATTGCTGATTCAACAGTTTCTCTGATATTCCGATTTCCGGCTTCTTACCATCCAGACGCACCCCATAAATATTCCATCCTTCACTCTTCTTTGCAGGCATTTCATAAAAGTCGAGACTTTCCGCATCCATAGGAATCGGTTCAAACTTCAAAGTCACAGCCAGTTCACCCGAAGCCGGAAGATTTGTCCAAAACTCTTTCGAAAATCCATCGCCCCCCAGATAAGCATACATTTTCTCCCCTACCTGTACGACAGCAGTTGAGTCTATTCTTATTCCTTCACCCGGTCTGGAATATATTTTAGCCTCTATCCATGTCGTATCTTTCCCTAATATCACTTTCTGGAATTCTATTTGGTTGGTACTCGTTGCCATGAAATAAGGAGCTTTCACCACCTTCTTCGCCTGTAAGCCTGTGCAAACAGCTACCAACACTAAACAAATTATAGCAATGTTTTTCATAATCTTCGATATTTAAAGTTACTATATCTTCCCTCTCTCCACTTCCGCAATCAGCTGCTTCAAATCTTCCAGTGAGATATCTTCCTCCTTTACCAACGATGATACTGCGTTGAGATATGAATTATTGAAGTACTTACTAATCACTTTCTTCAGCGTTCCCTTGCTGAAGTCTTCCCTATTCACCACAGCATAATACTGGTACGTGTTACCGTAAGTCTTATGTGCCAGGAAACCCTTATCTTCCAATCCCCTCACAATTGTGGACAGCGTATTAAAATGCGGCTTCGGCTCTTCATAGAAAGCCAGCATCTCCTTCACAAACAACGGACCTTTCTCCCAGAAAAATCCCATGATTTCCTCTTCTTTTGCAGTCAATCCTTTCATAACTCTTCATTTGTTTTTCGCAAAGAACTAAAATATTTAGTTTATAAACTAATTTTCCTCGTTAAATAAGACTAAACACAAAATACCTACATATAGCGATTGCAATTCCCGGGGAAAATCCGTTACTTTGCGCACGAATTAACAAAGAAAGAAAGGATAATCTGCAATGAATGAACCGCATAAGTATCGCGCCACAGACAAAATGAGCGACCTTATCTGTGATAACTACTCCTTATTAATGGTTATGAGCCGCTTCGGCCTCTCCCTGGGATTTGGAGATAAGAGTGTAAAGGACGTTTGTGAGGCACAAGGCGTAGACTACCGCACCTTTCTCGCAGTAGCCAATTTCATCAGCGAAGAGCAATATACCTATAGTGGAGATGAAAATGTATTTTCCATCTCAGCCCTTATGGATTACCTGAAACGGGCGCACACTTACTTTCTCGATTTTAAATTACCTGTTATCCGTCGTAAGCTCATCGAATCTATCGATTGCTCGGGATCGGATAATATTGCCTATCTCATTCTGAAATTCTTCGATGAATATGCCAAAGAGGTACGTCGCCACATGGAATATGAAAATGAGGCTGTGTTCACCTATGTCGAAAAACTGCTCGAAGGCAAACTTGCAGAGAACTATGATATAGCAACCTTTGCCAGCAAGCACAATCAGATTGAATCCAAACTGACCGAACTGAAAAATATCATCATTAAATATTATCCGGAAAAAGAGAACAACAACAAGCTCAATGCTGTTCTTTTTGACATCTTCAACTGCGAACATGACCTTGCTTCACACTGTCAGGTAGAAGACTATATGTTTGTTCCTGCTGTAGCCCAACTGGAAAGGAGATTGAAAAATGAACAATAATGTTTCTGTAAAGATAGCAGTCGCTGAAACTTCTGTCATTATCCGAAGCGGACTTACGACAGTATTGAAGCGCCTGCCTAATCTGAATGTAGTACCTATAGAGGTTTCTTCCCCAGAGTCTTTGCAAAGTTACATACACTTGCATACACCTGATATACTGATTGTCAACCCTACTTTTGGCGGCTGGTTTGATCTTCCTGCATTCAAGACAGAAAATGGCAAGGTAGAAACTAAATATCTGGCCCTTGTATGTTCCGTAATCGACAGCAATTCATTAAAAGAATACGATGACCATCTCTCGATATGCGATGATCCGGACACCATTGCCACTAAAATAAACCAACTGCTGTGCACTGACGAAGAAGAAGAAAAAGAGAGTGAACAGGAAACACTCAGCCAACGAGAAAAAGAAATTATTACCTGTGTTGTGAAAGGCATGACCAACAAAGCCATTGCCGACCAACTTTATCTTTCTATCCATACAGTTATCACTCACCGCCGGAATATCGCCCGTAAACTGCAAATACACTCTCCGGCAGGTCTGACCATTTACGCCATTGTGAATAAATTGGTAGAATTGCAAGATATTAAGGATAACTTATAAAGAAAAGGGTACACCAGGAAATACTCCTGACATACCCTCTAATCTTTATTGTATTGGTTCCTAAAGTTCCCAACACTACTACAAATTAATGATTCTTTCTACTTTCCTCAATACCAGATACCATTATTTAATAACTTTCTCTTGCATATTTAGCTGCAATAGTCTTGCATTATATAATCTTCCTCCTTATTAAATCCAACTTCATTTTTATCTGTTTGTGTTGATCAATAGCACAAAGATGAAAACATACTGAGAATAGACCGAAAACAAGAATATTATGACTACTTTCTCAGGATTACAAGAAGTTAAGAGTTTGTCAACAAGGAGTTAACTTCCTGCTGACAAACTCTTAACTTCTTGTCAACAGGGTATTAAATGAAAAAATCCCCGTTCTTTCACGATATCACATCGGGGAAGACGGGAACCTTTTTTCCTTAATAAAAGTGGTTACGTAATTATGACTAACTAATTCATTAAATCTGATGATGCAAAAGTAGGGCATTTGCGAAGATGCTGCAATCCCTAAAACAAGGTATAATGAAAGAAGGCAGTAGTCATAATTAGGTATATAGACCTGTAAACATCCCTATTTATACTTAAACGCCAGGATATAATACACAATAAGCACCAATATCAGCAAACCACCGACAGCTCCTGTTATTATATTACACAGTCCTTGTGGAATACCATATTCCACCTCAACTTTACTAAAGACAAGAGTAAGAAACAGCAAAGTTAAACAAACATTTAATATCCGGGCAATGCGAACTGCCATAAGATACTGCACTGCCACATTACGTTCCGTAATACGTACCGGAAAACGTATCCAGCGGATAGGGAAATATGCAGAGAAACCTACCAAAAGAAGACAGAAAGTACCTAATCCGGCAGCTAACAAAGAAAAGTTTGCTACAATCTTATCTTCTGCATGTGTATACACCCATATAGCACACCCCCAAGCAGCAACAGCTAATAAAACAGCAACACCTTCCAGTATACGGTCTATTACGGTAGGATATACACGGATATTAGGAAACTCTTTAGTTGAATAAGAACCAAGATTTAACATAGAAATATGAATTATGAATTATAAATTACGATTCCAGTTCTTCAGGCGAAGGAATATTTTTAGTTTTCTTCATCCGCCCACTCTTCCGCAAAGCCTCAGCAATAATCCACTGAAGCTGTCCGTTAGTGCTGCGAAACTCATCGGCTGCCCATTTTTCAATAGCATCCATAGTCGCTGCATCTACACGCAAGACAAAGCTTTTGGTTGAAGTTTCTTTTTTAGCCACGATTCTATTTTACGATTAAACAATTTACTATTGACTTTGTATCATAACAGACTTCCGTTATGGATGAATGATACAATATCGTCCATAACATATCCCACTACAGGTGACGCCTGGTTATATTCAAATGGGGTAGCCTTACCACTACCTTCCTGCAACATATGATTGAGTTTAGGGTAAGATTTAAAGAAAGCATTCTTATTACGCAAAAGTCCAAAACGCCATAAGCCGAAATCCTGCATAGTAACCTGATAATCACGCTCACCTTGTAAGATCAGCATAGGTAAAGTCAATTTAGATGCCACTTCTACAGGTTTATAAGCATTAGCAAATTCCCAATAGGGACGAGGAACATTCAATAGCAAAGGAAGTTTGTCATCAAAATCCGGTGTACCCAACTTCTTTATATTATCTGCCTGCTTTTTTATTTCAGCAATCTGTTCTTTGGCACGGGCAGAAGAATCTGTCAAAGAAGAAATATAGGTCATCTGCTCAACAATTGCATCTTCAAACGGACGGGCTAAAGCAGCAACAAGAATAATTCCAGTCAATCCGTCGGCCCGTTCTGCAATACGAGGGGCAAGTGTGGCACCCAAACTATGGCCTAACACATAAACACTGTCAGCATCAACCTCCGGCAACGTCTTTGCCCAAGCAACAATGGCTATAGCATCATCCACACTTTCTGTGTCATAATCAATTTCACGACCTTCCGGCACACAAGCGGCACCATAGATTTTCGTACGTTTATCATAACGGATCGTTGCAATGCCACGTTCCGCCAATCCCCAAGCTAAATCACGAAAAGGTTTATTCGGCCCTACAGTCTCATCACGATCTTGCGGCCCGGAACCATGTACGAGAATTACCACAGGCACCTTTTTCTTCCCTACAGGCAATGTCAGTGTTCCGGGTAGCTTAAAGCCATCCGCTCCAACCGTTATATCCCGTTCCAGCATCTTCTCTTTATTATAAACCACCGGCTTTGCTGTAGAGGCAGCAGGCACAGGCATTAGACGAATCGTATTCATCCCACCATCTGCATCAAAAGACAGCAGGAAACGAAGGTCGTAACGCTCAAACTTCAAATCACGATGATAGAGCGTAATCCCCTCAGCACTTTCTTTCCGCCATTCGCCTTTGGACTGAAGTTTCCCGAACTGCTTTTCCGACTGCTTGAACATATCCCTAAAAACTTCCGGAGATAATTTTTCCTGTAAATTCTTGTTCAGGAGAGCATGGATACTATCAGCCTGATTTGCTACAAACAATTCATATACATGCTCTGCACGATTTATATTTGCATCCTGAGCAAAAACCGCTACTACATGTCCCAGCAATAAGCCAAGCAGTAATGCCCACTTATATAAAAAAGAGAAATTCATACTATTTGAATTTAATGATTTAATGTACCTGCGTTTACAATTGGCTGTGCAGCCTCATCCGCACAAAGCACTACTAATAGGTTACTGACCATAGCCGCCTTTTTTTCCTCGTCCAATTCAACAATCTCTTCTTCGGAAAGTTTATGCAAAGCCATTTTTACCATAGAAACAGCACCTTCCACTATTTTCTCGCGGGCAGTGATAATAGCTGAAGCCTGCTGACGGCGAAGCATCACTGCGGCAATTTCAGGTGCATAAGCCAAATAGTTGATACGTGCTTCCACCACTTCCATACCTGCCATAGCAAGGCGTTCATTCAGTTTCTGTTCCAATTGTTCATTGATTTCTTCACCGCCGGAACGAAGTGTCAACTCTTCAGTATCCGCTTCGTTATCATCGTAAGCATATTGCCCGGCCACCTGACGTAAAGCAGCGTCACTTTGTATCTTTACAAAGTTTTCAAAGGCATTCATACGGCTGGCAACTGCATTACCTATACTAATTTGATTCGCATTGCCTGTTACTGTATGTGCAGAGGATGCCATGGTCTGTGAATCAATTTCAAACATGGCCTTATAAGTATCTTTAAGTTTCCATACCAGCACCAAGCCAATCAGAATAGGATTACCTATTTTGTCGTTCACCTTGATAGGTTCTACATCCAGATTTCGTGCACGAAGAGAGAGTTTCTTCTTATCCAGGAACGGATTTACCCAGAAAAAGCCTGTTTCTTTAAATGTCCCTTTGTATTTACCAAAGAACACCATGGCCCGGGCCTCATTCGGTTCCAATTGCATATAACCGGCAAACATAATGCACCAGACAATGCAAAGGATACCAGCAACAATCGCTGTCGGAACACATGTGGTAAGGCCGAAGATAATAAGTGCCGGCAACACGATAAGATGAATGAATAATCCTAAGAAACCGTTCATCTTAAATCCATTAAAATTCAATTCTTTTGCTTCCATACTTTACAGATTTAATTGATATCATTTTGATATCACAAATATATCGAAATATTGAGCATATAAACAAGCAGTCTGAGAAGATTTTCCGGGGAATTAAAGAATATTAAGGAAGAGAGTAGTTTTTGTTGTATATTTGCATAAGAAAACTCAATCAGTCATGCAATGAGAAAGTACATCCTATCACAAACTATTTATTTACTGCTATTTATAATCTTCATTACCTGTAAAGCTGCTGCCCAACCTGTGTGCCAGATACAACATTTCTCTGCTTACAATGGATTAGCACAGCGAACGGTAACGAATATCGTACAAGATTCAAAAGGGCTTATCTGGTTCTCAACCTGGAATGGTCTGAATAAATTCGACGGGTATACCTTCAAAAATTATAAAGCATTCCCGGGAGACGGCTCCAACCTGACCAGCAACCGCCTGTCTTCCATCACTCAGACCCAGACTTGTGACATCTGGTGTCAGACTTATGATCTCCGCGTTTATCTGTTCGACACACGTAGCGAGAAGTTTATAGATGTTCTGCGCCCTTACGAAAACCAGAGCGAACAAACATATGCCGTACGTACCATTTATGCTCTACCAAAAGGTATCAGCTGGATTCTGTGCGAACAGGAAGCATTCCGAATCGACGAACTGAGTTGTAAAGAAGGAGAAGGTATCACTCTTTACAGTCCGGAACAAAAAAATCTGAAAGGGAGTCACATTATCACTGTACATCAGGACAGTGAAGGAGATGAGTGGATCCTGACTGATAAAGGAATATCCATCATCGGCAAAAAGAAGATTGAATCGGATATACCATTCAAGAGCATTAAAGAAAATAATGGTAAGATATATCTGGTATCCAATGATAATCAATTGGTGATATACAATCCCCAGACACAGCAATTACAGTTTAATGAAGCACCTTTCCTCTCTTCTAATACCATTAATTCCATGCAGAATCTCGGCAAAGATAGTATTGGGCTTTGTACAGATGAAGGTTTATATATCTTTTTTGCCGGAGAAGGCAGATACAGGCTTATCGATCCTCGTACTTCAACCAAACTTTCTCCCAAAGTATTATCCGTATTCAAAGATCATCACGGAGAATTATGGATGTTTGCCGATACCCCGGGAGTAGTAAGGTACAACCTGGTTACAGAAGATAAGCAACACTACATCACTCCCAAGGAGGATCTGCCAAATGCCGAACGTGTAAACCGTGATTTCATTTTCGAAGATTCACAGGGAACCTTGTGGATGGTCCCCCATCAGGGTGGTTTCTGTTACTACGACCGGAGAAACCGCCAGTTGAAACCCTATTATACTGATTACGACAATCCAAATTCGAAGTATAGTCCCAACATTCTAAACTACTTCCTGGACCGTCAGGGCAACCTATGGTTCTGCAATACCTGGGATGTTACCAAAATATCTTTCTTCCCGCACGCCTGCCACCTCCAATCCATTGACACCGGCTTCGAGACCCGTGCTTTTCTTATAGATAAGGAAAAGAATCTCTGGACATCTACCAAAAAAGGTTCTGTCAGGATATATCGGACGGACGGCAGCCTGAAGGGCTATCTGACTCCGGAAGGAACTATCAGTTCTAATCCTGTGTCGTTTTCCAAGAATATTTATTGTTTCATGGAAGATAAAGAAGGTATCATTTGGATGGGTAGCAAACAGGACGGACTTTTCCGTCTGGAAAGAACAGGGGATGACCGTTTCAAAATGCGTCAGTTCACCCGTCAAAAGGATGATCCGTACAGTTTAAGTTACAACAGTATTTATACCATCTTTCAGGATAGCAAAAACCGTATTTGGATAGGATGTTATGGTGGCGGATTGAATCTGATTGAAGAAACGCAGGAAGGAGACATACGCTTTCTGCATAGCGGCAATAAATTAACGGGATATTCGAAAGATCGCTTTGCCAAAGTACGGTACATCACTGAAGCTAACCGGGTATTATTGGTGGGGACAACGGAGGGTTTACTCACCTTCTCCAGCGAATTTACACAACCGGAACAAATTGAATTCTACCGGAATATACGTATCCCTGATAAAGTATCCAGCCTTTGCAGCAACGATGTCATCTACATTTATACCGACAGCCGGAAAGATACCTACGTCCTATCGTTTACCGGAGGTCTCAATAAAATATTGTCCGAAAATCTGCTAAGTGACCAAATAGAATTCAAAACATACACTACCCAAAACGGCCTCCCCTCAGACCTTGTGGAATCTATGATAGAAGATAATAAAGGGAATCTCTGGATAATAGCAGAAAATGCACTGGCATGTTTTCATCCGGACAAAGAGACCTTTGAACATTACGACAAGAAATATCTGCAACAGGATCTATACTTCACCGAAGCCGCTCCTGTGCAGAGCCAACATCACCAGCTATTACTTGGAACAGATATCGGCATTCTGAGAATATTCCCTGAGCAACTTCAAAAAAGTAGCTATGTTCCTCCTATCGTATTCACCGGGCTCAAGATACAAGGAACTTCTCAAGATCTGGATATTGATGATCTGAAAGAATTAAAACTGAAACCTTCCGAACGAAATGTAACTTTCCAGTTTGCTGCACTGGATTACATTGATCCACAATCCATCAGTTACGCTTATCGTCTGAAAGGTCTGGAAGAAAATTGGAACGAAGTAGACAACAGCCGGTCTGCCAGTTATATCAACCTCCCTCCCGGAGATTATGAACTGCAGATACGATCTACTAACAGCGATGGGGTATGGATGGAAAACGGTACACGTGTTCTTCCCATTATAGTGCTTCCTACATTCTGGGAGACCTATTGGGCATGGATACTTTATGCCATTTTATTCATAGTATCGACTGCAACGATCGTTTATATCATTCTCTATATATATCGTCTGCACCACCGAATCAACCTGGAACAACAACTGGCAAACATCAAACTACGTTTCTTCACAGACATTTCGCACGAGTTACGCACCCCGCTAACACTGATAGCCAGTCCGGTAACCGAAGTGTTGGAACATGAAACGACTCTATCTGCCAATGCACGTAAACACCTGACATTGGTACACAAAAATACGGAACGTATGCTCCACTTGGTGAACCAGATTCTGGATTTCCGCAAAATAGAAAATAAGAAGATGAAAGTACTGTTGGAAAAGACCAATGTGGTTGTCTTGCTGGAAAAAGTAATGGATAATTTCCGTCTTATCGCTGAAGAAAAGAATATAAACTATCAATTACAAACAAACCAGAAGATAATATCCGCCTGGATTGATCAGGATAAATTCGAGAAGATAATTTTCAACCTGTTATCCAACGCTTTCAAATATACGCCTGTCAACAAGTCTATTACTGTTCATGCCAATGCAGAGGGAGACAAGCTGATTGTATCCGTAGCTGACGAAGGAATCGGTATTGATCCAAAGAAGCAGCAGACGCTTTTCCAACGCTTTGAGACTTTAGTGAAATACAATATATTACAACCGTCCTCCGGCATCGGCTTGTCACTCGTAAAAGAATTAATAGAGTTGCATTGTGGTAGCATTGAAGTGAAGAGCCAGCCCGAAGTAGGTAGTGAATTTATTGTCACCCTGCCAATGGGGCAGAAAATATATGAAACTCATGAAAACACTGAATTCATTCTGAATGACGGAGCTTCCACAGAAACCGACAATAAAATGGATGAAGTTTCTCAGGATATACCTACGGATACCGACGAAGCTGATCCGATTTCCATTCTGATCGTAGAAGACAATACAGAGCTTCGGAGCTTCTTGCATACTATTCTTTCGGAAAACTACAAAGTCATTGAGGCAACTAACGGTCAAGAAGGTTTAGAACGTGCACAAGAGCATATTCCTGATCTTATCATCAGCGACATCATGATGCCTGTAATGGATGGTCTGGATATGGTGAAGAACATTAAAGAGAATCGGGAGATTTGTCATATCCCCATCATCCTCTTATCCGCCAAATCATCATTGGATGACCGCATCTCCGGATTGGAGCAGGGGATCGACGATTATATCACCAAGCCTTTCAGTGCTACTTACCTGAAAGCACGTATCAAATCGTTGCTACATCAACGTAAGCAGTTACAGGATATTCTCTGGAAACAATGGTCTGAAAAGCAGGAAAACCCCACTGCACCGTCTATTGATATATCCCCGTCACAGCCACAAATCACTCCATTCGACAAACAATTCATGCAGCAGGTAATGGAAGTTATGGAAAAAGAAATGGATAACTCCGACCTGACCATCGAAGAGTTTGCACAGAAACTGAATATGGGACGTACCGTCTTCTATCAAAAACTAAAATCTATCATCGGCCTATCACCAGTGGACTTCATACGGGAAATCCGAATCAAACGTGCCGTACAGTTAATAGATAGCGGAGAGTACAACTTCTCACAAGTAGCGTATATGACGGGATTCAACGATCCGAAGTATTTCAGCAAATGCTTCAAGAAGCAGGTGGGGATGACACCTTCAGAATACAAGGAAGGGAAAAAAATGATTAGTGGTTAGTGATAAGCATTTATACAGAAAGTCCGGACTTTTTAAAGCCCGGACTTTCCTTTTTGAGAGAATCTTATCCTGAATCTAATACCTACTTATTAAAACCATCTCGGGTCTCCCGCGACTCCGGTTCCTGCAAATCCAGCACCTTGTTTGATGTGGAAATCACCATTGGCAGGATCCACAAACAAGCCATAGATATCCAGGTTCACAACCGTAATATCATCCAGCGGGCGAGAATCTTCTATTAAATCATTTGTCTTGTAAGAACCACCATAAGAAATAGTAACATTGCTATAATTACCATTCGTAGAGTGTAGTTTCTGACCACCATTAGGACCGGCAAAAATACAGTTTTCAATAGTCACAGTCGGTTTGGAGTTGTTGTCAAGTAACCAAAGGTGAGTCATCTTCTCTGCAATATTTACCAAAGTCACATTCTTGAATTTGATATCAGTCTTCACACGTATATCGGCAATACGGGTGTTGAATTCAGTTAATGTACTATTCGTAACATTGATAGCAGGAATTGTACAGCCTGAGCCTACATTGAGGAAGCTCCAACCACCAGTGTTCGATACCCAACAGTTATTGAAGTTGACACTATTGCCTTCTGCACCACTATGGAGACGGACAGCAGAATTAACTTGTTTCACTTCACAGCCTTCAAAAGTAATATCGTGGAACTTCTGCGCACCTACCTGGAACATAAATCCACCATCGGAGTTCATGCTGAGGTATTCAAAGCTAACATCTTTCACTTCACTTTCGATGGCAAAATAAACTTTGTTCAATTGAGACAGCTTGCCATTAGAGTTCTCTGAACCAACAAAACTAACATACTCTATTCCGGTCGGAATCGTAATTGTACCTTCCAAATTCCATTCCAAACCAGCTGCAAAATTAATCGTAGCCTTCTTGTAACCCTTTCCTGCATACTCTACAAGGAACTCATTAATATTTTCCACCGCAATATGACCAGGAATATTAAGAACAACGCTACCTATAAAACCGGAAGTTTTCACATCCATCGTTCCACGCAGCACTTCATTATAGAATATCTGTACAATATAAGGAACTCCCATGTCAAGATTTTCAAAAGTAGCAGTTGCATTCTGTATTTCAGTTGCAGTCAGTACATGATTATCAATTACCGTACTATCTGCATCCATCAGCACAAGATTAGTTACTCGCTCTGTCTGCTCCCAAAGCATAGTCAGACTATTAACAGTTGGTCTGCACCCTCTGAATATCTGTTCGGCCGGAGTGGTAAACGTAAATGAACTTAATTTTGATTTTAATGATGCATCTGCATTCTCAGCATGCATACGTACCCAGTAATTAGTAGTACCGTCAAATCCCTCAAACCAAGTACGATATTCCACCTTCATGGCCGTGTTTGAATCAGCAAATGGAGTCAGGGTATCTGCCAAAATAACAACTGTTCTATCTACATTTGTAAAGTCGGCATCTTTACTGAATTCAAATATATAGTTAGCTGCATCAACCACTCTGGTGTGTTTAATCTGAATGGAAGTAGGCTTCAACGTACTTGCCTCGAAAATCAAAGGCTTAAACAAACGGTTCTCACCGGTAGCCACTTCCCAATCGTTTACGTCACGGTCGCACGAAGAAAAGAGTGCGGCTACCATGACAAGGGATGCGAATATGCTTTTAAGTTTCATAATCTTCATTTTTTAATTCTGTTGTCCATTTATTAATAACCATAGGAATTTACCAAAAAGCCCTTGGACTGATAAATATCCGTATCATAGATAGCATAAGGATGACGATAGTTACAAGTTCCGTTACCAATAGGATATTGTTTCAACATATCACCAATCTCACCACCATTCTTCAGTTTTCCCAGTAATGCACTATAGTCGTAAGATGCGTTGATACCGGTAGCCATTACCAGAATCTTGGCAAGTTCGTCACGATAAGTAGTACCTGAACCGGTTTCAGGTTTTGCATAAGCTTTCGGGAACCAGTCAATCTTTTCATAGCCTGCAGGAGCCGTACCCAGTTCCTGATAATAATTAGGTGATGAATAATCTACATACAGTTTATCATCTGTCCTCATCTTATAGTACAATACAGTCGGGAAATCCGAAGGCTGATAAGTCTTATCAAAGATGGTCACCGGATGTTGGTTATCAAGCATCAGGCAAAGACTTTCTTTCATAGCTTCAATCTTGTTATCCAACAGTCCCCAACGAATCAGGTCCATTTTACGTACACCTTCACCACCAAATTCCCAGGCACGTTCATTCACAATAGCATTGAAGAAATCAGAATCATACTTCGCAATTTCGGAAGAGCCGGAACCAAATGCACGTTCACGTACTTTTTCCAGAGCCTGACGGGCAGTCAAACCTGCCGTTGTATTCTGATGATCCGGTCCGTAAAGCTCATTCATAGCCTCAGCAAACATCAGATAAATATCAGAATAACGCATTACAATCCAGTTGATACCGGTAGCCACACGGCCGGCAGCAGCCAAGTGGAGCGCACGATAGGTTTCGCTGGTCCAGTACATACGCCATTTAGCATAGTGCACATTCGTAGCATTCAGACTGAAATCCTCATAATTCTCTTTACGCCAGCGACCGAAAGTCAATGTAACGTCACGACGCTTATCTGTCTTACCGAAAGAATAGAAGTAATAAATTGTAGAAGTAACATAGCTACTACCCATACCTTGCTGTCCGTACATAGAACCTTGTTGAACTTCCCAACCCATCAGAGTACCCACGTCACCGGTATTACCTACACCTAAACCAACTTCATAAAGGTTTTCATTATAAGGATTCTGATCCAGATGATTTACTGTTTTCCAGATATTCTCAAAGTCAGGATCCAATTGATGCGGATTCTCAGGATCACCCAGGATTTCAGCACATTGTTTGGCTGCTATTTCATAATACTCTTTGTAGTTCTTCACGCGACCTACATAATATCCGTTCATTTCGGGGATGGTAGGATGTTTCTCCAATTGCATATCCGGAAATTGATTACCATCACGCAGTGACCAGCCACCTGCGAACAAGGCGACGCGTGCTAACAGGCCTTTAGCAAAACCTTTGCTGATACGTTCCGCAGTAGAAGCTTTACCACTACCTAACCAAGGCAGATATTCGATGGCTTCCTGCAAGTTCTTCACCAGGTCGGCATATACAGTATCACGGTCGATTTTACCGATATATACATTGGAAAGGTCAGAATTGGAAGTTGTTTTCTTATAAGGAATATCTCCATAGATACGTACCAATTCAAAATAAGCCAATGCTCTCAGAGTCAAAGCTTCACCCAGTAACGGCTTACCGACAGTCGGGTTTGTCTTCAGCAATTCACCTTCACGCATTCCTTCTACGGCAGCGGAAGCAAGTTCTGCAAAACGGAAGATATTGTTCCAACGAGTGGTAGAGTTACCGGAATTACCATAATAGTGGTTCTGACCATAATCACTGTTTACTTCCTTATAATTAGTCAGATAAAGATTACAATTTTCCGTATCACTGATATTCTGCCAGTTCACAGAAATTTTCTGTCCGTAAACATACGTATCGGACATGGTAGCATAAACTCCCATCAGGGCAGCCTCGGCCATAGCCTCGGTATTGAACACATTTGTGTTACTTTGTTTGGAGGGGGTGTCAGTTGCCAGGAAATCATCACATGAAGTAGTGATCAGCATGGCAGCTGCCAAAGTTAATATATATAATTTCTTCATGATCATTAGTTTTTTAGAGTGTCAGGTTAATACCAAATAAGAATGAATGAGCTTTCGGGTAAGCAGAGTAGTCAACACCCGGAGTCAATGGAGTGCTACGACGAGTATCTACCTCAGGATCTTGTCCTGAATACTTTGTCCAGCAATGTAGGTTGTAACCAGTGAAGTATACACGCAATTTCTCAACCAGGAACTTCTTAGTCCAAGCCTTCGGTAAAGTATAACCGATTGTAAGATTACTCAGGCGAAGGAATGAACCGTCTTCGATAGCATAGTCCGTCATGACCGTGGAGTTCATCAACGGATGCCAGATCGTAGCATTCTGATTGATTTCCTGCAAACGTGCCGGATTCGCATATTCACCATACATGATATTGTAACCGGTTTCAGGATCGATAGTGGTAAAACGCTTATCCAAAGCCATATCGCTACTCAGATTCTGATACTTCTTGGAACCTGCATACGTAGTATTATCTATTTTATTGGCATTCAGGATATCATTACCATAACTCCAATTGAACTGTACACCAAAATCGATGCCTTTATAGTCCGCATTGATATTGAAACCACCGGTATGTTTCGGCATGGCATTACCAATGACGGTACGGTCATTCGTAGTTACTTTATCAGAACCATCATCCGTCAATTTCTTCAGTTTCATGTGTCCGGGACCAAACCAGTTACCGCTGGTTGCTATAATATCACTACAGTCTGCTACACCCGGTTTAATGATCCAGCGTTTCGTTTCTTCGTTAAAAGTAAAGTCATCGAAAGAATAGAAACCATCCTGTTTGTAACCATATATCTGGCCAATGGATTTACCTACAATGGCACGATAATCATCCGAACCGATACTTACTCCCCAACCGGAAGTAGCAATCATAGAGTCGGAACCATCCAGCTTGTCAACAGTATTGCGGTTGAAAGAGATATTGAAACCCAATGACAAGTTGAAATCCTTAGTTTCAACGGCATACCAGTTAGCTGTCAACTCCACACCTTTGTTAGTAGTCTGTCCCAAATTGCGGTATTGAGTACCGTAACCGGAATGAGTAGGGATATCCACAGCCAGAATCAAATCCTTAGTTACATCCTTATAAGCATCAATTACCACATTCACTTTATCATTAAAGAAACCCAGGTCCAAACCGATGTTGGCAGAAGTCTTGGTTTCCCAAGTCAGGTTCTCATTACGGAGTGTATTGGTTGGTTTCAAACCACTTTGCACTTTCTCACCGATATAGTAAAGTCTGTTTGCAGAGCTTTCGAAACTGTATTGTTGACGCCAGTAAGAACCTACACGTGCATTACCTACCTGTCCATAACTTAAACGAAGCTTAGCATTGGAAAGCCAACTTTTAGTAGCTTCCATAAAAGGCTCCTCAGACAGACGCCATGCCAAAGCACCGGCAGGGAAGAAACCCCATTGTTTACCTGGAGCAAATACGTTTGTACCATCTTCACGAGCTGTGAAAGTCAGATAGTAACGGTCTTTCAACGTATAGTTCAGGCGACCGAAGAAAGAAGAGGTACGTGACGGCTCACCTATATCATTATAAGTAGGCAACGGTTCACCATAATTCCACATAGCCAATACTTGTTCTGCTGTAAAGTCTTTCGGAAAGAATTTGGATTGCAGAGTCATCTTGTCAGATTTACCGGAGAAAACTTCCTGTCCCAACATAATATTGAAACGGTGATCTTTGGCAACCGTAAAGTCATACGTCAAATGATTCTGTATCGTGAAACGGTAACCATCAGTATATTCACGTTTGGCTACGGGCTGTCCACCATTAGCATTAGATTCACCGGTCTTCTTCAACCAGATATTATCCGTATGTGCTTTCTCGTAAGAGTAGCTACCCTGAACACGATAATCCAAACCTTTGATAATATGAAATGTCAAACCGACATTATAGGAATTAACAAATGAGTACTGCTTCTTAAACTCATTGGTAATGTTGTAAATCGGGTCATTCAACATACTGGCCGATTCCGCCCAGTCAAGTTCCTCGCTGGTACCCACCAGGTTCTCCATAGACAAAGTAGTTATACTCTTTACCGGAGCATACTTGACACCATCACGGAGCTTACGGCCACCGGATACGTCGGGACCATCAATTATCGTATTCGTGGTACGGGCTGTAACGTCCAGATCAATGACTTTACCAAAAGATTTATTCAGCTTAATGTTGAAGTTATCACGTACATAGTTAGAGTTCAACATGATGTAGTCTTCATCATCACGCGTATAACTGATATTGTAGCGCATGGTTTCCGTACCACCCGAAAGCGATACATTGAAATTCTTCTGTAAACCGGTATTGCCGTAAAGCTGATCCTGCCAGTCGATACCTTCACGGTATTTGTAAAGGTCTATATCATCCCACATACCATACATGCTATAGAAGCCTGCACTGGATACATTTGGGCTCGAATCGATTTCCTTCTGATAATATACATATTCATAAGGAGAAAGGACATCCGTCAGATTATAAGTCTTCTTTATACCAACATAAGAGTTCACATCTACCACTGTCTTACCGGCTTTACCACTCTTAGTAGTCACCAGAACCACACCATTAGCACCCTTGGCACCATAGATTGCCGTAGAAGAAGCATCTTTCAATACACTAATATCCTGGATGTCCCCGGGAGGAATATCATTAATATTCTTCACGATAAAACCATCTACGATATAAAGCGGAGAATTATCCTGGGTAATAGAACCACCACCACGTACACGTACTTTGATTTCAGCATCGGGAGAACCGTCCGTTACCGTTACGTTCACACCTGCCAGATGTCCACTCATAGCCTGCAAGGCAGAAGTTACAGGGATATCTTTCAGTACCTTGTCGTTCATAGAAGAAACAGAACCGGTCAGGTCTTTCTTCTTCATCGTACCGTAACCTACAACGACTACTTCATCCAACATTTTAGAGTCGTCCTGAAGCTTAATACTTAGCGTCTTCCCTGCAACAGCATCTATCTCCTGGGTCTGCATACCTATATATGAGACAACCAGTTTCTTACCTTTGCCGCTGACCTTCAGAGTAAAATCACCGTTTATATCGGTAATTGTTCCGTTACCGGCATTACCCTTTTCTACAACGGATGCACCGATAACACCTTCTCCCGTGGAGTCTGTCACATTACCTTTAACAGTAATCTCTTGTGCAGACAGTCCGATAGGAACCATTAACAGTATAGCCATTAGCCATACAAAACACTTGTTTTTCATTTCTACAGATTTTTGTTTCACATTAATAAAGGATTTAGTTTCACATATTTTTTCCTGTTGCAAAGGTGACAATTTGCAGGTGGAGAGAGGAGTAAAAACTATCGGAAAAAGAGGAAAATATCTGTTATACCAATAAATACAAGGGGGTTACACAAAAAATCCCGGACTTTCACAAGCCCGGGATCCCACATGCAAAAAATGTCAATGTGTTATAGTGCCATTGCGATTCATTAACTTAAAGAGCACTCTCAAGTCCTAATGAACCATAACGATTGACTGCACGTACTTTTAAATTTCCTTTCATCACGGATCCTGTTTCGAAAACCGGCTTTTGGGCAAAACCTACCACCTGATCATTATCAAAAATGATATAACCGGCAGCATCGGATACAGCTTTCCAAGTAATCTTCGTTCCTTGTTTTTTCAGATTCTGCGGAGCCGGTAGTTTTTCCATCATTGTACGAGGATCCCATCCGTCATTACCCGGAATGATACGTTCGTATACATAGCTATCTGCCTCCTCTTTGGTAACGGTAGCACGACAAGAGCCTTTCGGCGGGTTATTCGGTCCGCGTCCGTCATATTCTGTTTTGCGTAGGCTCAAGTCGAGTACATTACCTTCGGTATCACGACTATCATACTCTGCAAATAGTCCGGGAATAGCTCCCATATTGGTCCAACCCTCGGGAGCAAGGGGAATACGCATAGTGGTATGTATATAGACAGCACGCGGCGAGTTGTGCCAAGGACGTCCCAACTTCTGTTTACCGTCGGCAGCAGAGGCATTGCCATCCACAATGCAATCACGGAAAATATATCCGAACTTTGCATCTTTATGACAGGGAGCGACAATTACAGAACCGCTACGTACATTATACAAAGTACAGTTTTCAAGTAAAGCATCTCCCCCGCCATAAAAGTAATCGACTGCACCTTCAATCCAGCAGTCTTTCACATAGTGGCGGTGAGAATCATTGGTAGAAGTCATCCAGGTGTCCTGAAAAGAACGGAAAATGCAGTTATTGAACGCTGCACAATCTGCCTGGCTACTCATAGCCAATGCCTGTGGACCATTCTGGCTCTCTACCCCCCAATCGTTCACATAAGAGATATTCTCAGTATAGAAATGATCGGCTTTCACCTTAACAACGCTCCCCTCAAACTTATAGACTTCGGAAGAGGGATTATGAACCGAATGTTTCCAAAAAGCCGTCTTTGCCGGTTCTGTACCTTCTTCAGGCTTTCCACCTACATTCAGGAGATGATGAATGATGGTTTTATCCTTGTCCTGACCGATTAGGTGGACATACGTTTTGGTTTCGGGTATTACCACGTGTTCCCGATACGAACCGTTCTTTACGAAAATCAACCACGGCTCTTGCCGGTTGTCGGGTACTGCATCAATAGCAGCCTGAATGCTTGTGTAGTCACCACTGCCATCCTGGGCCACTACAGCCTGAAATGGTGATGCAGTATTCCGGGCATGACCTCCTAATAAAATGCCCATAAATAATGCTGTAAGAATTATCTTCTTCATACTTAATATATTTAATAATTGGTTTGAATTTTACTTTACCAGACCGTTCAGATAAACTTCCAGATTGGTATAACCTTCTTTACTCAATGTAGTAGCAATGCCGTCGGAAACATCTTCCGGATTCAGGCCATGGGCCGCTTCCCAGACATCGGGTATGCCGTCGCCATCAGTGTCCCGCAGTTCATCGGCTGTAATGCCGCCATCACTCAATGCAGGCCAGGAACTGGCGGCTCCTTCCGGTTTCACATCTGCCGGCAGGTCTATTAGTCCGGGAACACTTTCCGCTCCTTTCGTCACACTACCGATATAGGTAGCCGTACCGTTTCTGGTTTCTTCTATAACACGTATATCAATGGCATCCCGTTGCCTGGAGCATCCGGCTTGGTCCAATACGAGTTCATAAGCTTGTTTTGCACTATGAGTAGTGATAATGCCTGCATCCAGAGGTCCGGACAGACGCATTTCCTTTTTCACCTTCTTTGTGAATGTATTGTCACAAGAAGCATTATTGATTTGCCCGTAAATTCCTTTGGTCCAGTTATCTTGGGTTACTTCCTCATTTCCTTCAATGATATTGCCGTCTACATAGAGTTTCCCCCATACGTGTTCCATCGGTTTCCAAGCATTGGGAGTGCCGTCTGCATTCGTGCAATACTTCTTTGTGCGTACTCCTATGGCGGCAATACGGTAGCGGACAGGGCTGTTTTTCGGTGTAGCCGGTCCCGGTTTATAATAATTGTTCACAATATTGATATACATGCCTTCTCCACCATAGCAACCGTTTCCGGCCCAGTTGTAGAACACGTTATTCCTCATATCCATGTGTTCGCGTTCCTGAGTAAAAGGACGGGGCCCCAGACGGGGTGCACGGCTCTCGTGGTGTGCCAGCAGATTATGATGAAAAGAAGCTTTTGCCCCTCCCCAAATGGCTCCATATCCATGTTTACCTTTGGCATGACCCGCCGTGCGAAGACTTTCGGAGACCAGGCACCATTGAACAGTCAGATTCTCACCACCATATATGGAACAACATTCATCTACCGACCAACTGATAGAGCAATGGTCAATGATTAAATTCCTGCAATCCGTACTTCCAAGTCCGTCAGGCTCTCCACCTCCTTCGTTGCCTACACGAAAGCGTAGATAGCGGACTATTACATTATCAGCATTGATCGTTACCGGATAACGGGCTATACAGATACCTTGTCCCGGCGCACTCTGCCCGGCAATAGTTAAATCTCCATTAGCGATATCAAGGCGTTTATCCAGGAATATCGTTCCGGCTACATCAAAGACAACCGTACGTGTTCCCTCCTGTGAAAGGGCGTAGCGCAATGTCCCTTCCTGCAGACCATCTTCCAAAGTCGTTACATGATAGACTTTGCCTCCACGACCACCTGTTGTATTCCGCCCGAAGCCTTCGGCGCCGGGAAAGGCTATCAATTCCTTTGTTGTTTCCGTTTGTTCGTCATCAGGCAGGATACTCGCTCCTGCCGGTATGATTGGAAGCAGGAATAAAGCCAGACATAAGAAACATATAATGTACGCCCCTCTCATTCTGTTTTTCATTTTGTTTTTCATATATACTCTCTTTTTAGATTGGTTCATGTGATGCAAAAGTGAGGAATCCATAGTAAAAAGAGGGGGAAAAACTGATAGAAAAGGGGGACTGATGCTATAAAACGGCGAAAATCACTTATCAAACTGCATTCATACAAAAAGACGGCTTCCCGATTGAAACCTCCGTTTCATATCGACAAGCCGTCCGTCTCCCGTTACAGGAGTGCTTTCAAGTAGGTAAAAACGATGAAAGCAATACTTATAATCTATTCTGAATATCTGAGTTACTATTACGTTGCCCTTTGCTGCGGATATCTCCACCAAATGTGTAGGAGACACCGATGCGGAAACCGGTAAAGGCAAACTGATTATCCGTCGTCATCCGGACACCGTTGGATACCGTCTCAAGTTTCGAATGGCTAATCAGGATATTATTAACATTCAGGCTAAGACTGAGTTTATTATCCAGCATACGATAAAGCAAACCTGCACTGATTCCGTAATTAGGCTTTATCAGATAAACCCCACTATATTGGCGTGAAGTGAACCAACCGGAAAGTGTTCCAATGAATGTCTTCTTCGCATTGAGGAAGAACGTATTACGCAGACTGGCATTATAGGCCCATCCCTTCTCTTCGGCAGATGTGGAAGCGGCACTGGAAGTCGTACGACTATAGTTTACTCCGTGCTGTACATAAGCCTGCATCCACCCTGTACGGAATGTATATGAATTATTCAATCCAAAGGAGTGCGTCTCCATAAAGTTATCCCACAGGAAAGAACTGACATTTGTTTCCGGGTCCAAACCTACCACCTGGAAGAATACATCGTCCGAATAAGAATAGAAAGCGGAAAAATTAAGATTGTTCTTAAATGTATATCCCAATTCGGCATTATACGTATAACTCGGCTTCAAATCTTCCTTTCCACAAGCATAAGTGTACTTATTCTGGTAAAACGGGAACGGATTCACCATATTCTGCGAGGGGCGTGAAATACGGTTGGATAAACTAAGATTCAATGCATTCAGTTCATTAGGTGAGTACAAGAAGTAGAGCGTAGGGAACAGACGGGTATAATCATGCTTGTCTGTCTTATTCGCCGACTCGGAAATACCGGTAGTACGGGTGTGCTCCATACGTACGCCCAACTGCATAGAAAACTGTTTGGAGAACGCACGATTGTAATCGGCATAAAGGGCATAAATCTGTTCCTTATAGTGGAAGTAATCATCCTGCACCAGTGTCGGATCCGAAGTATCATAATCGATACGATTGCGTGTATTTGTGAAAGAGACCTTAGCACCTGCAGTTATCTTATACTTTTCAAACGGAAGTGTAAAGTCGAGTGCAGAAGAGAATACGTCTACCTTACGGTCTTGCAGATAGCTATAATCAAAATTGGTTCCGGGTATTGCTACACCGTCAGGAGTCTGCGTTTCGGACAGGAAGCCCATATTACTATCCCGGTTATCACGCAGGTAGTCCACATCCCAAGTCATCTTCTTTCCTTTGTCCCCCCAAGTCTTATCGGTATGGAAGTTCAGGTTGAGACGGTCGGACTTACCTCCTTCTTTGCTATCTGACAACAGAAGAGAGTCCAGCTGGGTAGTAGCTACATTATAAACTTCCGTAACGGAAACAGCTTTGGCATCTTTAGGATTACCATAGTTATAAACAGCTTGCAAACCTACGGTCCAGTTACGCTCCAAAGCAACGTCCACACCTGCCTGACCATAATAGCTCTGCATATACGTCTTATAATCCGTACGTCCGTCCCAGGTATTCTTGGCGAAATAGCGGCGGTTTGCTTCACGTGTTTCATAGTTACCTTGTGTAGTACCTGCATTGATGAAGGAAGAAACGCGGCCTTTACTGATATTCAGGTTTACTCCACCATAACCGTAGTTTTCCTTCTCACCGGTATTATAAGAAGCGGATACCGTACCTCCCAAGTAATCTTTAGGACGTGATTTCAAGCGTATGTTGATGATACCTGCATTGCCTGCTGCATCATACTTGGACGGTGGAGTGGTGATCACTTCTACTTTCTGTATCTGTGAAGCGTCATAAGACCGGAGATAGTCTATCAGTTCGTCACCGGAGAGTTTCGTTTCACGGTCATTGATATATATTTTCACGCCTCCTTTACCTATAATATCAATACTATTCTGCCCCACACGCAAACCAGGTACTTCGCGCAAAAGGTCGAGTGCATTTCCACCGGCAGAGGCAATGGAATTGTGGGTATCAAAAACCACTCTGTCCACCAGACGTTTGATTACCGGACGAGCGGCTGTAACAGTCACTTCATTTAAAAAGGTAGAAGAGGATTTCAGAGTGAGCATACCTACATTCTTATTTTCCTGTAAAGAGACAGGCAGGTAGATGTCTTCACAACCGATTAGAGTGATATGCAACAGATATTCCCCTTTAGGTTGAGTAAAAGTAAAACAACCTTGTGCGTCCGTCAGCATACCTGTAATGTATGTACTGTCTTTAGCTTGCTTTAAAAGGATGTTTGCTACTTCCATCGGCTGATTGTTTTCATCTTGTACGCAACCGGAGAGTTGATAACTTTGAGCAGAAACAGAAACTGCTACACATAACATAAGGAATAAGGACGTAAGTCTTTTCCCGATAGATTTCATTGAATTTGCTTTCATCGTTTGATTGATTTTAATGTTTCACTTTTCGTTTTTACCTGATGCAAATTTAAGGGTGAAACGTGTCTCAAACGGTCTATATCGGGATATAAAAGTTCTATATCGCCAGCACAAATCCCACTAATTATCAATACATTACAATCATCGTTCTCTATATTTACCTTTTTAGGGTCTATATACTATCTATATGCATTGAAGAAAGTATTCATTTTTTCGGTTATGAATTAAATGGGTACGCGGACGACGCGGACAAGCCTTATTTCTCTAAAATGAACCCGACGATATCCTCCTTCTCTCCCATCCCAAGTTTCTTTCGGATATTTGTCTTCCGCTGATAAATGGTCGGAATACTTTGTTGTGTCACAACACTAATCTCTTTCGTCGAGAATTCTGCGCAAAGCAGACAGCAAAGCTGCTGCTCCTTGTCAATAAGCACAGAACCGAAACGCTGGTTCATTTGGGTATAGAACCCATCATATATACGGTCGATTACGGGATACAGATCCTCCCACACTAAAAGACTTTCTACTGGCAACTCGCGGTTTGTGATACCGGATATACGACGAAGCAACTCCTGATTTTGGGATGTAGGTTGTGTAGCAACCAAGCGTATAATGCCCAACTGTTGCAAAAGTATCTTTCGGAAGAACTGTCCATCTTCCACTTCTTTATCAGTATTTCCAGCAATTCCCTGTTCACCATCTCCTTTTGTAGCATCTGCCAGCAGACGGTTCAGTGTTTCAATACGTTCTTCCGCCTCAATCAAGCGATGACGACGCCCCCGGATATAGAAAAAAGCCCCGCCACCTACTACAACCAACAACAGCAGACAGCCCAATAATGTCAGTTGGGCTTCTTGCCGTTCCACCGTCAGCATCAAGTTAGCATTCGAAAGCGACTCTTTACTTTCGTCCTTCCGCTGAATAGTACTTTGCAAGGCATAGAGGGCATTGTGAACAGAATCATTATATCGCATCACTTTCAGAAAGTCAAACGTACGATGCCGGGTATAATCTATCAATCCCTGATAATAATTCATCATATTTTCTGTGCTCAGAAGCTTCTCCCGGCTGGCAAGCAATGCTCTGCCCTGATCGAGGTAATATTGGGCGGAATCCAGTTTTCCCATCTTTAGAAAACATTCCGTCAACACCAGATCAGTCATGGCAATCTGCCCTCCGTCCGGTGCCAAGCTCCGCAAACGTTTTGAAACTGCTACAGCCTTTTCATAATCGTTGCTGATATAAGACAACATCTGTGCATAGTTTCGCAGATAATGTACCAGACGTACCGTATCCTTCTTTTGCCCAACCAATTCGATACTCCGATCCATATAGTAAGAAGCAGAATCATTTCCCTGTAATCCCATAGCAATACCTAAAGAAAAACACAACCCTTCATCTTCACGAACAGCAATCGCCCTGAGATGGGCTTCTATTGCCTTTTTATAATTCTTCTCAACGTATACATGTTTGTTTGCTTTCAGAGAAAGCATATGGACTATCAGGTAAGTATCTCTACAAGCTGTAGCTGCTGCAATACCACTATCGAGTACAGTCATAGCCTCTTCATGTTTTTTCTGCCAATATAAGTATTGGGATTTCAAGACGTATGAGTTCAACATCTTCACCGTATCCGAGCCGGCTACAAAATAGTTGAATGCCGGCAAAATCAGGGAATCTTCTGCCATGGAAGCCCCTCGCACATTATGTGCAAACGTACGCAACCAACCATACAACATCTTTTCCTCAAACGGCAACCGCTCCGGATTCTTGATTGATGACAGGAGCTTCATTGCACTATCCGAATTTCCATAAATCACTGCATCCGCCTGACGGAGCAAAGTAGTATTGTCCGTATGCCTGCAAGCACACAGCAGAATACTGCTTATGATGAAAAGATATAAGAGTTTCTTCATATAGTATAGCCCTTTACAGGCACCAAAGGTATAATTTTCTTTCTAAATCACTGTACAACCGCATCACGTAGTTGCTTCAAAGCCTGCTCCAGCACCGAACGCGGACAACCGATATTCAATCGCATAAAACCTTCTCCCGGTGCACCGAACATAGTTCCATCATTCAAAGCCAAGTGTGCTTTCTCTGCAAAAAGACGGGTCAGTGCATCTTGTGTCAACCCTAAAGCGCGACAATCCAGAAAAACAAGGTAAGAAGCCTGCGGACGTATCATACTGATGCCCGGAATATATTCTTTCAGATAGTTCTCAGTAAAGTCTATATTTCCTTTTATATAATCGAGCATCTGTTCCAGCCATTCTGCACCATGCATATAAGCCGCTGCAGCACCGATATAAGCAAGCAAATGTCCTTCGGAAAACTCACCAGCTTCCATAAAAGTCTGGAAACGCTCACGAATACCTTTATCAACGGTTATTGCATACGAACTGCCCAATCCCGGCATATTGAATGCTTTACTGGGAGCCATAAAAACAAGAGAATTTGCAGCAGCTTCTTCAGAAACCGTAGCAAACGGATGATGTTTATAAGGTGGCAGAGTCAAGTCAGCATGTATCTCATCAGAGATTACAAAAGTACCATTGTCATAACAAATGGCAGCTATTTCTCTCAGTTCATCCGCCGTCCAGACACGTCCACCAGGATTATGAGGATTACACAGAATGAGCACTTTACAGCCTTGTATGTCTTTGCGGAAACGTTCAAAATCAATATGATACTGTCCGTCACATAGTTCCAGAGGCGAATATACCACTTCACGGCCCATGCGTTCGGTCACCAGGAAGAAAGGATGATAGACAGGAGTCATCACCATCACTTTATCGCCCGGATTAGTAAAACACTGCAAGGCAAAAGCCTGTCCACGGACAATTCCCGGGACAAATGTCAACATCTCACGGGATATATTCCATCCATGACGATCGCGCAACCATGCACAAATGGAAGTATACCATTCTTCACAAGCAAAAGTATACCCCAACACCTCATGTTCCAAACGCTTTTTCAAAGCATCCATTACAAAGGGCGGAGTACGGAAATCCATATCAGCTACCCACATAGGGAGTAAATCATCACGTCCCCAGATATTTTTTACGCCATCCCACTTCACGGAGTTGGTACTACGGCGTTCAATGATTTCATCAAAATTGTATTTCATCGCTGTTTGTTTTATATTCTATTTTTCCTATAAATCAAAATTTCACTCTTCATCCGCAAAAGGGTCATATTAAATCGGGAACACTACAAATACCGCCACATCCCACACCGCATGCGACACGATCAGTGCCCCTAACTTCTGCGGATACAGTCTGTAAGCCAGTCCCCAGATAGCTCCAACTACCAATGCTGCCATCACCAGCATAAAGTTGAACGACCAGATGTGCACCAAGGCATAAACCAGCGTTGTCACAATGAAACCTGTATTCGGGTTCCAACGCTTCGATAGTGCATTCTGTACATAGCCACGCCAAAAGATTTCTTCTGCAGGGCCTATCAATATGAGTAACAGTATAGAGAGTAGCCAAGGATTTTCCCCGGTCTTCATACCATAAATAAGTTCCACCTGTGGACGGGCAAAGTCAAAAAGCCAGGCAGAAACTTTATCCCCTACCCAGAATACTCCCCATAGTACAACTGCCAAGGCCACACCGCCGGCAATATTCTTCCAATCGAACTTCACATCTTCTACCCACCACTGCGGACGAAGTGCAAAAGACATATTCATCAGTATAACTGCCGAAAAGCTCATTGCTGTCCAGAAGTTGAATATACCGCTTGTCCAAGGAGAGAACATAAAAAACCACAGGAAAGCAGCTATCAGTAAAGGAATAATGATTCGTTTCATACTATATTAAAAATGTAACCGCAAACAGTAAGCTGAACAAAAGTTGCAGTTTCGCCGTCTTTTCATCCAGATTAGAGATTGCACTAATCCCTGCTTGCGGCAACCGTAACATGGTACGTGCATTGGCTATAGCCGGCAGAACTCCTATTATAGTCAGTAGAGACCACCATGGGAAGTAGCCCAGTAGTACACAAATTACAATCCACAAGAATGGGAACAGCACTTCAAACATATACAGGTAAATATCAGTCTTCACTCCCAACTTCATAGCAAGAGTACTGATCTTTGCCCGTACATCCGTACCGATATCGCGCGTATTATTGGCATGCAGGATAGCTACTGTTATCAATCCTACCGGAACAATGATCAACCATACATCAGGCAGGAACCTCCCCATCGTTATATAAGTTATTCCCAAAGTAGGCAGAATGGCATAAGCCACGAAAATAACAAAATCACCGAAAGCCCGGTACTTCAGACACGGATAGAGCAACGAACACATGGCACCACAAACTCCTATCCATAACAAGGAAAGTCCGGTACGTGTAACCAGCCAAAGACCGATAACCACTGCCGGTACCATTAATCCTATAGCCAGATTGCGTATTTCCAATGGCATGAATTGGCCGCTCGTCAGGGTCTTCACACCGAAGGTATCTACGCGGTCCACTCCTCGTTCAAAGTCGAAATAATCACTCCATGCATTTCCCGAAGCATGGAAAATGACAATACCGACCAACGCCAGCAATCCGTTCGCCCACTCTATTATCCCGTATGCCCAATACAAATACGCCAGCGTCACAATCACCGGCATTGCTGACGCCGGAAATGACCAAGGGCGTACAGCGATCAACCAATCTTTGAAGGAATGCTTTTTCATCTTCTCTTTTGTTTATTAGGGGTATGCTAATGTATGATTAGACGATTTACGATGTACGATTGATAGTACTTTTGAAATCATAAGCACTGATATACTGGCTATAATGCAATTCCAATTTCAATCATACATCGTAAATCACCTAATCGTACATTAATTTATGTGTGGCAAAAGTACAAAATATCCTCACTTTTGAGTACTTTTGCATCCAAGTAAAATAAAAAATTATATGATTAAAGCCCTGTTTTTTGACATCGACGGCACTTTAGTGAGTTTTGATACACATGCTATCCCCGAAACCACCATCGAAGCCATCGCCGCTGCCAAAGCCAAAGGCATTCGGATATTTATCGCTACGGGACGTCCCGCTGTTATCATCAACAACCTTTCTGCTTTGCAGGACCGTGGACTCATAGATGGTTATATAACCATGAACGGCGGATATTGTTTCGTAGGCAAAGAAGTGATTTACAAGAGTGCAATTCCTGCCACTGACGCACAGACAATGGCGCGTATCTCTTCCGAACAGAATTTCCCCTGTATCTTTGTAGGCGAGCATGATATCTGTGTTTGCCAACCGGATGAGATGGTGAAAAAGATATTCAATGATTACCTGAAAGTAGATGTACTCCCTGTTAAGACTCCTGAAGAGGCTATTTGCCGGGAAATCTTCCAGATGACGCCATTCATCACCTTGGAACAAGAGAAAGTTATTCTCCCACAACTTCCCGGTTGTGAAGCCGGACGCTGGTTCCCTGCTTTTGCCGACATCACCGCAAAAGGAAATACCAAGCAAAAAGGAATCGACGAAATTATCCGTCATTTCGACATTCGCCTGGAAGAGACGATGGCATTCGGAGATGGCGGCAATGATGTAAGCATGTTACGCCATGCTGCCATTGGTGTGGCTATGGGTAATGCAGTGGATGAAGTGAAGGAACATGCCAACTACATCACCACCTCAGTGGACGAAAACGGAATAGCCAATGCGCTCAAACATTTTTCAATCATATAGTCCCCTTTAATTGTTAATTTTGACGCAGTCAATCGATACCAACAATAAAGAGTTTCAGGATGCCCTGAGTCTTATACAATATACTCGCCAGTCCGTATTTTTAACCGGAAAGGCAGGTACGGGTAAGTCTACCTTTCTGCGATATATCTGCGGGAATATAAAAAAGAAACATGTAGTATTGGCACCTACCGGTATTGCCGCCATCAATGCCGGTGGCAGCACTTTGCACAGTTTCTTCAAATTACCGTTTCATCCTCTGCTACCTGATGACCCGAACCTGAGCTTGCAACGCGGGCGCATCCACGAATTCTTCAGGTATACCAAGCCGCAGCGAAAGCTACTGGAAGAACTGGAACTTATCATTATCGACGAGATTTCCATGGTACGGGCAGATATTATCGATGCCGTAGACCGCCTCCTGCGAGTCTATTCCCGCAACCTGCGTGAGCCCTTCGGTGGAAAACAGCTTCTGTTAGTAGGTGATGTTTTCCAGCTCGAGCCTGTCGTAAAAGGGGATGAGCGGGAAATATTAAACCGCTTCTATCCTACTCCCTACTTTTTCTCTGCAAGAGTTTTCAGCCAGATAGACCTTGTTTCCATCGAACTCCAAAAAGTGTATCGTCAGACGGATAAAGTATTTGTCAGTGTTCTGGACCATATCCGCAGTAACACCGCTGGTGCAGCCGACTTGCAATTACTCAATACACGCTATGGCACTGACATTGAGGAAAATGAGGAAGATATGTACATCACCCTCGCCACACGCCGCGATAATGTAGACTACATAAACGACCGGAAACTGGCAGAACTACCCGGTGACTCTGTAACCTTCCGGGGTGAAGTCACGGGAGATTTTCCTGAAAGCAGCCTGCCCACATCACGTGAACTGGTACTGAAACCGGGAGCACAGGTTATCTTTATCAAAAACGACTTCGATCGCCGCTGGGTGAATGGTACTATTGGCATAGTCAGCGGCTTCGATGAAATAGAAGAAACTCTCTACGTCATCACCGATGATGGAAAAGAATGTGACGTCAAACCGGAACACTGGAAAAATATCCGCTATAAATACAACGAAAAGAAAAAAGAGATTGAAGAAGAAGTCCTGGGTACTTTCTCCCAGTTCCCCGTACGGCTGGCATGGGCAATCACTGTCCATAAAAGTCAGGGACTGACTTTCAGCCGTGTGGTTATCGATTTCACCGGTGGCGTGTTCGCCGGCGGGCAAGCCTATGTTGCCCTCAGTCGTTGTACTTCATTGGAAGGCATCCAGCTAAAGAAACCTGTCAACCGCGCTGATATCTTTGTCCGCCCGGAAATAGTAAACTTTGCCGAACGATTTAACAACCGGCAAGCCATAGACCGCGCCCTGAAACAAGCACAGGCCGACGTGGAATATGCCGCTGCAACCAAAGCTTTTGACAAAGGAGATTTCGAAGTCTTTCTCAATCATTTCTTCAAGGCTATACACTCCCGATACGACATAGAAAAGCCTGTTATACAACGCCTCATCCGTCGCAAATTAGGCGTTATCAACAAGCTACGTGACAACAACGATCAACTAAAAGCCCAGATGGCCGAACAGCAAAAACGACTGCAAGACTATGCACGAGAGTATTACCTTATGGGCAATGAGTCTATCACTCTTGCCCATGACTCCCGTGCCGCCATTGCCAACTATGACAAGGCACTGGAACTCTATCCCGAATATGCGGATGCGTGGATACGCAAAGGAATCACCCTCTTCAACGACGGTAGATATCTTGAAGCGGAAGAGTGTCTCACACGAGCAGTAAAACTACGTCCGGCAGAGTTTAAAGCTGTCTATAACCGGGGCAAACTACGCCTGAAACAACAGGAAACAGAAGGCGCCATTGCCGATCTGGACAAGGCTACCACCTTGAAACCCGACCATGCCGGAGCACACGAACTCTTTGGCGATGCCCTGATGCAGGCAGGAAAAGAAGTAGAAGCTGCATTACAGTGGAGGCTGGCAGAAGAACTTCGAAAAAAATCATCCAAGAAATAAGCCACACTTATTTGATAATAAGAAACTTATTCCCTACTTTTGTGTTATTATATATAGACTAATAACCAGCCCTATGCTTCTGAAACTGTACGAAAAGAACAACAATCCACAAGATCTGCAACAGATAGTGGATATTCTGAATGACGGTGGACTTATCATCTATCCCACCGACACCATGTATGCCATTGGTTGTCATGGGCTGAAAGAGCGTGCTATCGAACGTATTTGCCGTATCAAAGAAATTGACCCGCGCAAAAACAACCTTTCTATTATTTGCTATGACCTGAGTAGCATCAGTGAATATGCCAAAGTAGATAACAATACATTCAAGTTGATGAAAAGGAACCTGCCCGGTGCTTTCACTTTCATCCTGAACGGCACTACCCGTTTGCCTAAAATATTCCGCAACCGGAAGGAGGTTGGTATCCGTATGCCTGATAATGCCATTATCCAGGAGATAGCCCGTATTCTGGATGCCCCTATTATGACTACTACCCTACCTCACGAAGAACATGAAGACATGGAGTACTGTACCGACCCGGAATTAATTGATGAAAAGTTCGGTGATCTTGTTGATCTGGTTATCGACGGTGGAATTGGTGGCACAGAATCTTCTACCATTGTGGACTGTACCAATGGAGAGGCAGAGATTGTGCGACAAGGAAAAGGCTGGTTGAATGAAGGGTAACCAACCAAATACCCATTTTGTTTGTTTCTTAAGAAAACAGTCAAAAAGGATATGAGTACAAAAGAACAATACTGGAAATATTCACTAATTACTATTATCATCGGACTGGGTATAATCCTGTTTTTACAGATTACTCCCTTTCTGGGTGGCCTGTTAGGTGCGCTGACTATCTACATACTGGTCAGAAAGCAGATGATACATCTGACCGACAAGCGGAACATGAAACGAAGCATTGCTGCCACCCTCATTACCACTGAAGCCATTCTCTTCTTCTTAGTTCCTTTGGCATTGGCTGTATGGCTATTAGTCAGCAAGTTGCAATATATCAATCTGGATCCTCAAAGCATTATTGCCCCTATTGAAGATATGGCAAATATCATAAAAGACAGGACGGGCTATGATGTTCTGGGTAAAGATACCACTTCCTTTATTATCTCTGCACTGCCTGCCATAGGACAATTCGTAATGGGTAGTATCAGCAGCTTCGCTGTCAATCTCTTCGTATTGGTATTTGTTCTATACTTCATGTTGATAGGCGGACAAAAGATGGAGGAATACATCAGTGATATACTTCCTTTTAATAAAGCAAATACAGATCATGTAGTAAGAGAAATAAAAATGATTGTACACTCCAATGCAGTCGGCATTCCCTTACTGGCAATCATACAAGGTGGAGTAGCTATGATAGGCTACTGGTTCTTTGATGTTCCGGATATTCTATTAACGGGATTTCTCACCTGCCTTGCAACAGTTATCCCCATGGTAGGTACAGCTTTGGTCTGGTTTCCGATTGCCGTCTATATGGCATTATCCGGCGATCTCTTCAATGGCATAGGCCTGGCTATATTTGGAACTCTGATTATCTCTCAGCTCGATAACCTGATACGCTTTATCCTGCAAAAAAGAATGGCAGATATACACCCGCTAATCACTATATTCGGAGTAGTTATCGGATTGTCTCTATTCGGATTTATGGGAGTTATATTCGGACCGTTATTACTCTCATTGTTCTTCTTGTTCGTAGATATGTTTAAAAGAGAGTATCTGGATAAGCCGAAATAGATTAAATAACAAAGGCGGAAAATCCCTCTATCAACAGAGAAACTTCCGCCTGCAGAGTATTCAGATAGTTGAGTATCCAACACCCTAACCAGTAGTTATAATGAAAATATAGTAACAGTGTCTGTGATGCCGGGACTTATAAATTGAACCATCCATAAGCATAAGCCCCGTTATCTCCTTTTATCTCTATCAGGAATGCTCCAGTCACGTCAGATGACAACTGAATATTCTTCAAAATAGAAGTAGTGATATTCTCAGAAGAAGTATACACCGGAACACCATCTTGAGAAATGGTTATTTCAACTTCGCCTACAGCGGCAAAGAAATTAATTTCTACCAAATTATTCCCACATAACGTTGCAATAATAGGAATATCAGGAGTTATTGAACGATGCCTATTCCCATCATCAGAATTTGTTTCAAACGGAATATCATTACCAGATAAAGTTATCTCACCTACTACTTCCAAATCACCAATCATGGATGAATGAGCATTAACTGCAAATAGGAAGAAAAATCCTACCAGACATAAAATAGACTTGAATTTCATTGCTTTTATTGTTTAATTTTGGCTCAAAGATAAAGCTCTAAAACCACATAACCTAAAATTGAATATGGACAAAAAACAGAAAGATACATCTCTGTTAATCAAAGCAATAAAACGAAATCACTCAAGAAAGTATGGACAAAAATCCCCCCATTAAAAGAATAAAATAAACTCTTCCAGAGACTTTTCTTTGTCTATACACAAATGTTCCTTTAGTCTTAACTTCATTCGGTAAACAGAGTTCCGCTCACAATCGAAAACAAACATCAACTGATTAGTCGTAAATCCTACTTTCAGTAATGTTGCCAAGATAAGATCTGTTTTTGTCAGAGTATAGTTTGAGTTTAAACGGGAGATAAAATTTGCGAAGATCAAGTCCATGAAATCAAAGAGATTCCGCTTCTCCTCCAAAGTCATTCTCTGAACGATTAGCTCTCTTTTATTCAGCTGTTCTAACACACAAGAAGCCTTTATACGTATATTTTCACGTAACTCTTTATTTTCTGCAGTTAATAATATTATTTTTCCGTTCAGATCGGCAATCTTCTTCTTTTTTGCTAACTGCTCTTCTTCACTCTTCTGTTTATACTCACCTATGCGGAATGCATATTCTTCTATTTCCTCTTGATTTTTCCTGATTGTATCGATGTTCCGCTGAAAGCGTCTTCTATATTTAGTCCTGATTATTACGATAGCAATCACCATTAGAATAGTAATTAACAAAGTTAAGTAGAACTGACTCTCTTTTTCCAACTTAATCTGTTCATTCTCCATTCTTAACTTCTCATTATCATATTTTTTTTGCAGGGTTAATATCTGTTTCCGCAAGTCTTCATTATGTACAATCTCTAACAAAGAATCGGATTGTTCTTTGTAAAAAAGAGCATCCTTATAGTTCTTCCTTGTCTTTTCTAACCCAGACAAATAATTATATGCTCCAGCCTGTGTATACCTCTTACTACTCTTCACCACTTTCTTGAAGCATCGTTCGGCCTCATCTAAATTTCCCATAGACAGATAAACCTTACCTAAGGATATATAATAGTGATATTGACTAAGAGTATTGGAATCACTCGAAAGAGCTTTCCAGAAAAAGCCAATAGCCGCTTCGTAATCTTTCTCTTTTTCAGCCATGATTCCAAGTATCTGAAAAAGAGAGGAACGTACCCGATGAGTAGTATCCGGCAAAAGCTTTAATCCTTCATCCACATACCATCTGGCAGTGTCATTACTGGCTTTCATCATATATCCACGCGCCAGATTCCGGTATCCATACACAACACCTAAAGTATCCCCTGCCAATTTATAGTAATCAACCGTCTTCTTGAAGTTCAGAATAGAAGCATCATACATTCTTTGGTTGTAATTCAACATTCCGATATTTTCTTCCAGTAATCCTTGCAGTTTATGCTCCTGAGTTCCCTCCAATAAAATCTGTGCATTCAGATAAGCATTCATTGCTTCCGTACTTTTATCCTGATACGAAAGCATAATTCCATAATAAAAAGATGCCTTTCCGGCTTTTACCTTATCATTATGGCTTTCATAATAATCTATTGCGATTTTTATCAGAGAATCAGATTGCAAACTATCCAGATAGTTCTTATCACGCGCTTGTGTCAGCAAGAAGGCATAGTCTGCTTGTTGGCGGCCATTTAATTTATCCGGATGAGTTATTTGTTGCAAAAGATATAGTGCACTGTCCGGATGTATCTCCATACACTCTCTGGCATGCGACAGAAGAACATCTGCTTTATCAACAGAAGATGTACAGTTCCAGAGAAGTCCTAATAGACATAATAATGCAGATATCAGATATAGTTTCTTTCGCATGTTTCAAGTCTTCTTGTTTTATAACAGTGCCAAAGATAGTAATTTTAGCAATTTATGAGGATCAGTCTCCAACAATATCTTTCAATTTTATAGCCTGAAATGTTATGTGGGCCACGCTACTTTCATAAAGAATGCCGACTGTTTCTTTATCGACCATTGTAAGACAAGTATATCCCCAGTTGTTATCCTCATCCAACAGTAGTTGATGCTCTGGCAGCCAGGTTACCCCTCCATCCAAACTAATCTTAATAGTAATATGATGGCGTCCCTTCGTTGTATTGGGGTTAGAGAATATGAGTAAATCCCGGTTCAGAACATTGTCACCGGCTTTTACATGAATCAGACTTGCCATGCAAACAGGCTCCTGCAACGCTTTGCGCGAAGACTCATGTTCAATCCATGTCTCGCCCAGATCTTCCGTAATCGCTACAGCACGACTTCCACCCCGGTTATCGCGCATATTCAGCATCAAGACTCCCGGTTCCACCTCAACAACCTGCGCTTCTGTGGTATTGGTACGTGCTTGATTATGTATTTTCCAAGTTTCACCCTGATCCTTGCTATACATGATACCCGCATTCGGCACACGGGTAGAATCTATAAACTGAATGGGAAACACTAATGTGCCATCTTCCATTGTGATCCCACGTCCGGGTCCTTGCAACAAGAAATACCAAGCAGGATCTTTCACTTGTTCAGTAATGTTAATAGGGCTTGACCAGCTTTTACCGTCATCCGTACTTTTTACCAGAACAAGTTGTGCCGTATGATTCAGATCCAGCCCCGGATGTGAACTCCACCAAGCACGTTGATTCCCCATGCCATGTGTCCAGGCAGCAACTATCCATACATTGTTAGTCTTCGTATCTACCAATATAGACGGATCGCCCACCCCATTCTGTGCCGAAGGCAGCCCACCCGTTTCACCAAAAGCCAAAGGCAGGCGCATCTTTTCCCACGTCTTTCCTCCATCTGTACTACGACTTAAACCGACGTCTACATGTTCCTGAAGATCGACACTACTGTTATAACGTACATCATAAACACCTAATAAAGATCCGCTATTAGTAGTCACCAATCCCGGAATACGATATGCTGTTGAATGATCATCGCCTGCATGACGTACACCTACCCCCATCCGATGCTCAATACTTTTCGGAGAAATAACATTCAGAATCGCCTCCTTGCCATCCAAGATAACCGAAGCAATGGCCGCTCTGACCTTAACATCCAACGAAGTTTCCGGTTTCATCTGCAAGCTGACCCAGAAGAAGTTAATCCCCGGAAACAACTTTTGGTTAGCATCCAGAATAAGGCGTTTTTGAGGTCTAATCACTTCAGCCTTTTTAATAGAATAGGAAGAATTTGCAGCCAAAGTATTTCCGGCAATATGACTTGATATGTATTCCACAGGAGCAAAGCGATCTTTATCTCTGTCCTGCAGGGCTTCAGTACCACTATAGTAAAGCTTTACCGCCTGAATACCAGAAAGTTCAGTATCTTCTCCAAAATCCAGAACAACTCTATCCAGCATTGTGCTTTCCTTAGCATCCAGACGCAAATAGAACAAGACATTATCCACTCTTTCTATCAAAACCGGAACTTGTGTCTCACGGATAAAGATTGTATCTGCAGCCCGGACCACCGGAATGATACATAATAAACAGAAAAGTATAAAAAACAAAATTACCGGCTTCTTCATAGTATAGATAACGTTTATAATAATGTTAGAAGCTACAAAGATAACATTCAATAATAAAAATCCCACATTTGCCGCCTCAAAGTATTTTTTGTTTCATCTTCCTCTTGCTGTAACATTCCTATTTCCTGAAGATGATAGAGCCTCTCCAGCAAAACAACAATCTGCTTTTCACAAATATGCATATCACATATTTCTTTAATCCAGTCCACGGTTTCTTCGAGAACAACGACAGAAGAAAGGGCAAGCGTCTTTTGCTTTTCCGGTTTGCGAAGCATATCTGCCAAAAACGCCAGAATTTTAGAAACCATCTTTTTACTACGGCTACGGAAACGGGATTCCGGATTTTTCAAACGCAACAGAAAATATTCTCCAACCCATAAAGAAGCTATGAACGCCTCGGAAGAAGGCTGCTTTATCCCCTTCCAGAACTTAATCAGGAAAGTATCCACCTCTTCCAAGATATCGTCTGTATTATCATTTATATAAAATCTGTGTGCAAGGCATTCTATTACACATCCCAATTTAGCCACACAGACTCCATCTTTATTATCAGCGACCACTTTTTCCGCTTCTCTCAAGAATTTAAAAGCATTATCCTCTTCCATACGGTCGTCATACAACCGGAACTGATGGAATAATGAGAGAGATTGGCACAGCAAGTCATCAAAAGGGCAATCCGCATCATTCATATTCAAACGATTCATTCATTTCGAAGCTATAAAGATAGGAACGATAAAGATAATAACAAGCAAAAGAGAGTGGACAAAATTAACTTCTGAAAGACAATTAATTTTCAGCACATTATCTTATTAAAAAAGAGTTTTTTCTAATAAGAGGTGGACAATTCAAAAAAGAAATGCGCAACCCGCTTCACACTTATCAGCGGAAAACGAATTGCGCAATTCACTTTTATAGGAAGATTTACTTCAGCAAAGAAGCCGGATCCAAGTGGTCTGCTTCAATATCCTTAAAGTAGCGATAGGTACCTACTTTCAACTCAAAAGTAGCAGCATCGTCAGCAACAATGATACCTTTTTCATGCATTTGCAATGCACTGATGGTCCACATTTGTGTGATGGCACCTTCTACAGCATGATAGAGTGCAAGGGCTTTGTTATGTCCGTTTACAATAATCATCACTTCCTTGGCAGAAAGTACCGTACCTACCCCCACCGTCAAGGCTGTTTTAGGCACTTTATTCACATCGTTGTCGAAGAACCGGGAATTGGCGATGATAGTATCTGTCGTCAGCGTCTTCTGGCGTGTGCGGGAAGACAAAGAAGAACCCGGTTCATTAAAGGCAATATGCCCGTCGGGACCGATACCGCCCATGAACAGGTCAATGCCACCGTAAGATTTGATCTTCTCTTCGTAACGGGCACACTCAGCATCCAGATCGGCAGCATTACCATTCAGGATATTGGTATTCTCCGGATTAATATCAATATGGTTGAAGAAATTATTCCACATGAAAGAATAGTAGCTTTCGGGATGTTCTTTCGGCAAGCCGACATATTCATCCATATTAAAAGTAACTACATTCCGGAAGGAAACAATTCCTTTCTTGTTCAGGTCGATTAATTCCTTGTACATGCCAAGCGGTGATGAACCGGTAGGGCAACCCAGGACAAACGGTTTTTCAGGCGTCGGATTAGCGGCCTTAATTTTAGCAGCTACATAGTGAGCAGCCCACTTAGATACGGATTGATAATCCGGTTGAATGATTAATCTCATTGCAATTGTTTTTTATCAGGTTAATAAATTAGGGGTATTTTCAGTCAATTATTCCCTGTCCTTCTTCAGGCGGTCTGCCATAGAACGTGCCAGATGTTCGCATTGTTCGTAAGTTATGTCCTTCATTGCCTGTTTCATCTCTACAGGATCGGCTATAATTTCGAATTTGCTTTTTTCAGCAAATTCAGCCATACGTTTTACCGCAGCACCTGCCCAAGTGAACGAACCGAAATAGCCCAAATAGCGACCTTTTACCTCACGAATCAATATCTTAGAGAGCAAAGATTCTATATCCGGATAAATCTGGTTACTGTAAGTAGGGCTACCAATAATCAAGCCACGATATTTAAAAATGTCTGCAATAATATAAGAAGGATTACTCTTGCTTACATTATGCATTACAATATTCTTAATGCCTTGTGCTGAAAGTTCAGCTGCAATTGCTTCCGCCATTTGTTCCGTATGACCATACATGGAACCATAGGCAATTACCACACCTTCGTCGGCAGCATAACGGCTCAGTTTATCATAAATGCCTATTACTTTACTTATATTATCTGTCCAGACAGGACCATGGGTAGAACAAATAGTCGTAATGTGCAAACCGCCCAGCTTCTGCAAAGCTTTCTGTACCGGAGAACCGTATTTGCCTACAATATTAGAGTAGTAACGCACCATTTCGTCCCAATAGCGGTCGGTATTGATACGGGTATCGAGGAAACCGCCATCCAATGTACCGAAACAGCCGAAACCGTCGCCGGAGAATAGTACACCTTCCGTTTCGTCAAAGGTCATCATGGTTTCGGGCCAGTGCACCATAGGAGTCAGATAAAAACGTAGTTTATGATGTCCTAATGCCAGGAAATCTTCATCTTTCACAATGTATTGTTCGCCTGTCACTCCATAGTAGCCTTCTATCATACCGAAAGTTTGCTTGTTACCTACAATAACAATATCGGGATAATGCTGCTTAATGAGGCGGATAGAACCGGAATGATCGGGCTCCATATGGTTGATGATAAGGTATTGGATAGGGCGTTCACCTATGATACTTTTTATTTTACGGAGATATACCTCAAAATAACAAGCATCCACCGTATCAATCAGAGCCACTGTTTCGTCGTCTATCAGGTAAGAGTTATAAGACACTCCATAAGGTAATGGCCACAAACCTTCAAACAGGTGTTTGTTACGGTCATTTACTCCCACATAGTGTATTTTTCCTTTTATCATAGTCTTCTGGTTCATAATACTTCTTTATTTAGATTGATTCTACATTCAAACAGCCGCAAAAATAAGGCTTTTTTCTCACATTTCATATTTCTTTCCCTGATAAGCTCCAAGCTGGCGCATTTTTTTTTGTATGCGGTGGTTAAATTCATAATTTTTCAGTCCCCAATCGGGCGCTATTAACAATTCTTTAGGAGACTGTGAGACAAAGCGTTCTAAGACTAAATCAGGGCGTAAATGCTCTATGTAATCCACTACCAAGTCAATATATTCTTCTACGTCAAACAGATGGAAATCCTCGGGATGTTGTTCATATTCATGTGCCATCCGAGTGCCGCGTATCAGTTGTAACTGATGCATTTTCAAGGTGGTAAGGGGGATGCGTGACAGAGTGGAAGCTTGTGCCACCAAATCTTCGTGCCTTTCTCCGGGAAGTCCCAGTATAACGTGCCCACCTGTAAGAATACCACAGCCGGCAGTGCGTTCTACCGCATCTACCGTATCCTGATAAGTATGTCCGCGATTAATACGGAGCAATGTAGCGTCATTCGTGCTCTCAATGCCATACTCTACCAGCAGAAAGGTATGCTTATTGACCTCTTCCAGATAATGAAGCAGGGCATCCGGCATACAATCCGGCCGGGTACCGATGACCAGCCCGACTACATCGGGAACAGTGAGCGCTTCTTCATATTTTCGCTTCAAGGCTTCCAACTCACCGTAAGTATTAGTATATGCCTGGAAGTAAGCAAGGTATTTCATCTCAGGATACTTATGCGCAAAAAAAATCTTCCCTTCTTCCAGCTGCTGGGTAACGGACTTTTCCGTACGGCAATATTCAGGATTAAAAGTCTGGTTATTGCAGTAGGTACAACCACCATACCCCTTTGAACCGTCTCTATTGGGACAAGTAAAACCGGCATTGAGTGATATCTTCTGTACTTTATACGGAAAATAACGCTTCAGAAAGAGTGGAAATTCATTATATAATATAGGTGCGGTGTCCATATCCCTGTTATTTAATGACAAAAATAAGGCTTTTCTTCGAATAGTAGGCTATTTTGTGTTTACAAATAGAGGAATAATTCAGAAGTATCCACACCAATACACCTTCCTCAGATTTAAACAGTGCTTAAGTCCGACTTATCCCTTACCTTCTCCTTCCTATTAAAGAAGGAGTAAGTAAGGAGTAGGTAGGGAGTAGATAAGGAGAAAGTAAGGAGAAGGTATAGAGGAAACAAGCCAGGAATAAATTTTATAGCTTAGACACCACCCTATCATAATCTCATAGCACACACAGCATCTATTTGTTAACGAACATAAAACGATTCTTTTTCACCTGTACTAAAAAATGTTACACCCACAGATTATCAACATTCTGCCTTACACAACATACGTAGGAGAGTCCCTCTATTAAACACAATTTAATGATTGGTGACGTATTTTACACACATTTTCCTCCGTTTACAGGCATGGAAAACGAAATAAATTCATAGCTTTGCCTAAAACCTCGATCAATCAACCTATTAATACTATAATTACCATGGCTACTATCGCTCTCGATATAGGCGGCACCAAAATAGCCAGTGCTATTTTCCTCCCCGACGGAAGTATGTTGTTCAACCGGAAGCGCCTGCTGAAAGGAAGAACAGGACATGAAGTGGGCAAGCTTGCTGCAGAAATTCTTGCCAAACTCCTGACCATTGCCCGCAGAAGCCGTATTCAAATTGATGGTGTCGGCGTATGTGTACCTGGCATCGTTTATTCGCAAACGGGCCGCGTGTGGGCTCCGAATATCCCCGGTTGGGAAAACTATCCGCTACAGGAAGTACTGCGTACCGTGACCGCGCCGGGTATTGAAATTTACATCGACAGTGACCGTACCTGCTATATGTATGGAGAAATGTGGCAAGGAGCAGCCAAAGAATGCCACAGCGCAGTGTTCATTGCCGTAGGTACAGGTATAGGTGCAGGAATCATCATTGACGGGCACGTGTTGCACGGGGCAAACGATATCATCGGTGCCACTGGCTGGATGGCATTGCAACCACCTTATAAAGAAGCATATGATGCCTGCGGTTGTTTTGAATATTACGCCTCAGGAAATGGAATTGGAGCCAGAGTACGGGATGCAGTCCGTGCAAACAAAGCTTATAAAGGGCGTTTGCGCCAGAAACCGATCTGCAGGATTTCGGCTTACGATGTATTCAGTGCATACAATGAAAGTGACCCGATTGCTGTTTCTGTCTTGCACAAAGCAATAGAAATGTGGGGAATGGCTTCGGCTAACCTGGTCAGCTTACTAAACCCGCAAAAAATAATCTGGGGAGGCGGTGTGTTCGGTCCTGCCTCCATCTTCATAGACGATATCTACAAAGAAGCCTGTAAATGGGGACAACCACTCAGCATCAAACAGGTGGAATTTGTTGCCTCTCAGTTGTCCGGTAATGCCGGACTGATAGGAGCTGCTTTTCTCGCTATCAAAAAGCACTTGTATGAGTAATCTCATCGCCTTATCACCTTATTATTTTATCACCTTATCATCTTTATTGATATGAGTAGTTACAACAAGAATCTGGTATTTACGGCTGCGTGCATCGGCATGTGCTTCTTTGGCATTTCGATGATCACCCTGGGGGCGGTACTGCCATCCCTCACCACTAAACTGGCTCTGGATAACCTCCAGACAACTGCACTGGTGACGTTCCTGCCTCTCGGCTTACTGGGAGGTTCCCTGCTTTTCGGTCCTATTGTAGACCGCTTCGGCCATAAAGCGCTACTGCTACTCAGCTGTCTGGTTGTGCTCCTCGGACTGGAAGGAATAGCTTTCTTCACAAGTATTCCGCTATTACAGGTCTCTATTATCAGCATCGGATTGGGAGGTGGTATTCTGAATGGTGAAACCAATGCTTTGGTAGCAGACATCTCCGACGAAGCAGAAAAAGGCTCACGTCTCAGTCTGCTCGGGGCGTTCTATGGCATCGGCGCATTGGGTATTCCTGTATTATTAAGCTTCCTGTCTGAATACTATTCTTTTGAAATCATCCTGCAAGGTACAGGTATGGTCATGTTGATTGGTATTTTGTTCTGCCTTGGGATACGCTTCCCTGCCCCGAAACAACCGCAAGGATTTCCTATTAAGGAAGGATTGGGACTATTAAAGGAAAGTAGTTTATTATTGCTTAGCCTCATCCTCTTTTTCCAAAGTGGCATCGAAGGGGTTTGTAATAACTGGACTACTCTTTATTTGGGACAAACCACCAGCATCCCTGAAAACCGGGCACTTATAGCGCTGACTTGTATGGTAGCCGGATTGACCGTTGCCCGCCTGTTGTTGGTAGTCCTTTTCAAGAAGATAAAGCAAGAGACGGTTCTCCGCACCAGTTTGATTACTGCTGTGATAGGCTTTGCACTACTGACATTCGCACCCGGTTTTGCACGTGCTGCCGTAGGTATGGTACTTATCGGTGCAGGACTGGCATCCACTTTCCCGGTCATACTCAGCATTATCGGCAGTCGTTATGCCTCCTTATCGGGAACGGCATTCAGTGTAGCCCTTGTTATTGCTCTTATCGGGCAGACACTGTTGAACAGCCTCACCGGGATTATCTCACAGGGATACAGTATTGTTGTATACCCGTATATGATGATAGTTTCACTGTTGGTTATGCTTCTATTGTTTAAACGTTCACTCAAATAAAAGAAATTATTTACCCCCTAAAAAACAGAAAATTATGTTAGCACTTGAATGGTTAAAAAACGCGCATGGCATCATGGAAAAACTGGAAGCCACGCAATTGGAGAATATCAAAAAGGCAGCCACCGTTATGGCAGATTCTATCGAAGCCGGTCGTTGGGTACACACGTTCGGATGCGGCCATGCCACTATCCCTGTTGAGGAAATGTATCCGCGTATCGGTAGTTTCGTAGGTTTCCACCCGCTGTGCGAACTCCCGCTGACATTCTTTACACAAATCATCGGACAGATGGGTATCCACCAGTTTCTGTTCCTGGAGAGAGCTGAAGGATATGGACAGGAAATTATGAAGAACTATGATTTCGATGCTAAAGATTGCATTTGGATATTTTCTCATACAGGTATCAATGCAGTAAATATCGACATCGCATTGGAAGCCAAGAAGCGTGGCATGAAAGTTATTGTTTACGGTTCGGCAGGAGAAACAGGTGACAAAGCAAGCCGCCATTCCAGCGGTAAGAACCTGTTCCAGCTTGCTGACATTGTAGTAGACTCTTGCGTGCCCTTAGTAGACGCTTCCGTGCCCTTGAAGAATCATTTCGATAAAGTAGGTCCGTTGTCAACCCTCAGTTTCGTTACCATGGTATGGATGACTATCACCACAGTTGCCGAGATTCTGGCAGATCGCGGTGTGCATCTGTATATCCATCCATCTCACAACGTTCCGGGAGACACGACAGCCCACGAACGACTGGATGCCGCTATTGCCGAATATCAGAAGAAAGTAAAAATCCTCTAACCAGTAGAAGACCCAATCATTATCTATGAGTGACGGTAGCCCGTTTCAGCTTTGCCCCCACAAAGCTGGGCGGGCTTTTTTCGGCCTTACACATCAGGAAACATTATTTATCTATATCTTTTCGGTTTTTATCCCTATATTTGCTCCCCTAAAGAAATCAATCAGAATTATGAAACAGATAAGTATTGCAATTCTTCTTTGCCTCTGCACATTGGCAAGTTTCGCACAAGGCGGCCAGGCACTTGATTTAAAAGACATTGTATCGGGGAAATTCCGCGCAGAAAACATTTACGGAGTCATTCCCATTCCCGGAGACGGAGAACATTACTCACAGATGAATCCGGAAGGAACACAGATTATCAAATACTCTTTCAAAACAGGCAAACCGGTGGAAGTACTGTTTGATGCTGCCACTGCCCGTGAATGTACATTCAAAACGTTCGATAGTTATAGTTTCTCACCGGATGGCACCAAATTACTTATCGCAACAGAAACGACACCAATCTACCGCCATTCTTATACAGCTGTACATTATATATACAGTCTGAAACGAAATATCAATGGAGAAATCAATAACATTGTAGAAAAGCTCTCAGACGGTGGTCCGCAGCAGGTGCCGGTATTCTCACCGGATGGAACTATGGTTGCCTTCGTGAGAGATAATAATATTTATCTGGTCAAGTTCCTGTTTGGCAACAGCGAAAGTCAGGTAACAGAGGATGGTAAACGTAATGCCGTACTGAATGGTATCCCCGATTGGGTATATGAAGAAGAATTCTCCTTCAACCGTGCACTGGAATTCAGTGCCGACAGCAAGATGATTGCTTATATCCGATTTGATGAGACAGAGGTGCCCTCTTACAGTTTTCCCGTCTTTGCAGGAAGCAATCCTCATATCACAGCTTTCGAAAAGTATCCGGGAGATTACACCTATAAATATCCAAAGACCGGAGAAGCTAACTCTAAAGTGTCCGTACATACATTTGACATCAAATCGAAAGTGACACGTAAAATGCAGGTGCCGATGGATGCCGATGGATATATTCCGCGCATCCGCTTTACACATGACCCTAATAAATTGGCTATCATAACGCTGAACCGCCACCAGAACCGCCTTGACATGTACTTTGGTGACCCACGTTCTACAGTTTGCAAGCAAGTGCTGCGCGACGAAAGCGATGCTTATATTAAAGAAGCCGTATTTGACAATATCATCTTCTATCCGGAAAATTTCAGTTTTGTGAGCGAAAAGAGTGGCTTCAATCATCTATATTGGTATAGTATGGGGGGCAACCTGCTTAAGCAAGTTACTACCGGAAACTATGAAGTGAAAGATTTCTTAGGCTGGGATGCCGTTGATGACAGTTTCTACTACACCAGTAATGAAGAAAGCCCCCTGCGGAAAGCTGTATACAAGATAGACCGTAAAGGGAAAAAGACCAAATTGTCTGCACAACCCGGTATCAATACTGCCCAGTTCAGTACGAACATGAAGTACTATATGAATCGTTACTCTAACCTGAGCACTCCTACCGTCATTACCCTGAACGACAATGCCGGTAAGGTGCTGAGCACACTTGTTACCAATGATAATCTGAAAAAGACCCTGGCACAATACAACGTACCTCAAAAGGAATTCTTTACTTTCCAGACTCAGGACGGAGCAACTTTGAACGGCTGGATGATGAAACCTACGGATTTCTCTGCATCCAAGAAATATCCCGTATTGCTATATCAATACAGCGGTCCCGGTTCACAACAAGTGCTCGACACATGGAGTATCAGTTGGGAAACCTATATGGCAAGCCGTGGTTTCATCGTAGTCTGTGTAGACGGACGCGGTACAGGCGGACGTGGTGCAGACTTTGAGAAATGCACCTACCTGAACTTAGGTGTGAAGGAAGCAAAAGATCAGGTGGCAACAGCCCAGTATATGGGTAGCCAGTCCTATGTAGACAAGAGTCGTATCGGTATCTGGGGATGGAGCTATGGCGGCTACATGACCATCATGAGTATGAGTGAAGGTACTCCCGTATTCAAAGCCGGAGTTGCCGTGGCAGCCGTTACCGATTGGAATTATTACGATACGATATACGGAGAACGTTTCATGCGTACTCCCAAAGAGAATGCCGAAGGTTATAAAAGTTCATCCGCTTTCACGCGTGCCAATCAGTTGAACGGAAACCTCTTGCTGGTACATGGTATGGCTGATGACAATGTTCACTTCCAGAACTGTGCAGAATACGCAGAGCATCTGGTACAACTGAACAAGCAGTTCGACATGCAGGTGTATACCAACCGCAACCATGGTATCTATGGTGGAAACACTCGTTATCATCTGTATACAAAGCTGACGAATTTCTTTGAAAGAGAGCTGAAATGAAAGACAGAGTACGTAAGCCCGAATGGCTCAAGATAAGCATTGGAGCCAACGAACGTTATACAGAAACCAAACGTATCGTTGACTCCCACTGCCTGCACACCATTTGCAGCAGCGGACGTTGCCCTAATATGGGAGAATGCTGGGGAAAAGGAACCGCCACCTTCATGATAGGAGGTGATATCTGTACCCGTTGCTGTAAATTTTGTAACACACAAACAGGCAAACCTTTGCCATTGGACCCGAATGAGCCCACTCATGTGGCTGAATCCGTAGCATTAATGAAATTATCCCATGCAGTAATTACTTCCGTAGACCGGGACGATCTGCCTGATCTCGGAGCTGCACATTGGGCACGTACCATTCAGGAAATCAAACGCCTCAACCCAGAGACGACAGTAGAAGTACTGATCCCCGATTTCCAAGGAAGAAAAGAATTGGTAGCTCAAGTTATTGAAGCCCATCCGGAAATCATCTCCCACAACATGGAGACTGTAAAACGCATCAGTCCCCTGGTTCGTAGTGCAGCCCGTTATGAAACAAGTCTGAAAGTTATACACCAGATAGCTGCAAGCGGAACAACTGCCAAATCGGGTATTATGGTAGGGCTGGGAGAGACACCGGAAGAAGTGGAAGAGTTGATGGATGACTTGCGCCAGGCAGGCTGTCAGATACTGACTATCGGTCAATACCTGCAACCTTCACATAAGCATTATCCTGTGGCAGAATACGTTACTCCGGCACAATTCGTTTTGTATAAAGAGAAAGGGCTCGCTAAAGGTTTCGACCAGGTAGAGAGTGCACCGCTGGTGCGTTCTTCTTATCATGCCGAGAAACAAATCCGATTCTATAAAAAAGGAACAGAATAAAAACTAATAGCTCTACTTATTTGTTATCTATGAAGTAACGGCAAAATAAAGTTAGCAATGTCTAAAAAAGGAGTTCTATCATCTAAATTTAATATGTCTTTGGGATTTGTCCCTGTTATCGTATCCATTGTATTATGTGAATTTACGACTCAGGACTTTTCCATCTACATCGGTGCAGGTGTTGGAGTCCTCTATAGCCTATATACAATATGGGGTAAAGGGATTAAGATTCCAAATTTCCTGCTTTACTGTACTACAGGAATGCTCCTGCTATTAACTTTTACAATCCTACTTTTCGGCGATTGCAGCTCTCATGAGATGCTGCCACTGACATTGGAAATCAGTACCCTGATACCAATCGTTATTATCTTCCTGAATAGGAAAAGATTTCTCGCCCACCAGGTTTCCCAATCAAAGAAATGTTGCAAACAACTTTTTGCACAAGGAGCGGAATCTGCTATCGTCTCTACAAGGGTAACAATAATCATTGCTTTCCTTCACTTCTTAGCTATTTTCATAGCAATTTTACTACCTGGTCCCCTGAGCGAAACAGCCCGGAATGTCTTGTTCCGTTATTGTCCGCCGGCTGTATTCCTGCTAAGCATACTGTGCAACCAGCTTGGTATTCTGTATTTCAATATCATAATGGAACACACAGCTTTTGTTCCTATAGTGAATACCAAAGGAGATGTAATAGGCAGAAGTCTAGCAGTAGATGCTATTAACCGGAAGAATGAATATATCAACCCGGTGATTCGTATTGCCGTTTCCCACAACGGCATGTTGTATCTCCGTCCGAGACCTCAACGTTGTATGCTGGATGCCGGAAAAACAGATGTACCGTTGGAATGTTATCTTTTATATGGAGAAACTTTGGAACAAGCCATTATACGGCTTGTCAAACAATCATTTCCGCAAGCTCCCATACAGGATTTGCAGTTCAACATCATGTATCATTTCGAGAATAAAGTGACCAATCGTCTGATCTATCTTTTCCTTATTGAAATAGAAGACGAGAATCTTTTGCGGGACAAACAAACCAGAGATGGAAAGCTCTGGACCTTCCAGCAAATAGAACACAATTTAGACAAGAACTTTTTCAGTTGTTGCTTCGAGAACGAATACGAACACCTGAAAGATGTTATTTATACAAGAGAAAAATACAAGGAATTTTAGAAAGATCAGGTACTTTACCTTGCCACTCTTTCACGGTTTTGGTTTTGATATACTCTCCCTCACACGTAATATTTGCAGCAATACAGAGTTTGGTTTGCGGACGGCAGTTACTCAGGATGTCTTCCACCATTTTATTATTGCGATAAGGAGTTTCAATGAAAAGTTGGGTTTGCTGTTCAGCATAGACTCGTTGTTCCAGAGTCTTTAGTTTTTTAGCACGTTCGCCCGGTTCAATAGGAAGGTAACCATGGAAAGCAAAACTTTGTCCATTAAAGCCTGAACCCATAACAGACATGATTATGGAAGAAGGACCCACCAAAGGAACCACCTTTAAATTCTTTCGCTGTGCAATCGCCACCACATCAGCTCCCGGATCAGCCACAGCCGGACAACCGGCCTCAGAAATCACTCCCATAGGCTGCCCTGCTACCAATGGTTTCAGGTAACCGGAAATATCTTCGGGCGAAGTATGTTTATTCAACGGATAAAAAGTCAATGCGTCAATATCTATTTCCCGATCCACTTTCTTCAGAAAACGACGTGCAGAGCGCACATCCTCCACGATGAAGTGACGAATACCTAAAATAATCTCCTTATTATAGGAAGGCAATACTGTTTCAATCGGTGTATCACCCAAAGTAACGGGCAAAAGATAAAGAGCAGTTTCCACGTTGATAAATGATTAATTATTAGTGATAAGTGATAAAAAAGAAGTGATGAGTGATTAATTTCCCTACAACATCATGTTGCATAGTCACTAATCACTCATCACTAACCGTTAATCATTATATATTAACCGTATATAATGTTTCCATTCTCATCCATATATTCATCCAGTCCTTTTTCATAAGTAGCCATAGCACGCAAACTCATTCCGACGCTGGAGAAACCACCATCATGGAACAGGTTTTGCATAGTTACCTTACGAGTCAAATCGGAGAACATTACAATACAATAGTCAGCACATTCGTCTGCCGATGCATTACCCAGTGGAGACATACGGTTGGCAAAGTCGAACAGCTTATCCATACCTTTCACGCCGGAACCGGCAGTTGTCATCGTAGGAGACTGTGAAATGGTATTGACACGTACATTATGTTCGCGACCATAGATATAACCGAAACTACGTGCAATAGACTCTAACAATGCTTTTGCATCAGCCATATCGTTGTATCCGTAGAAAGTACGTTGCGCAGCCACATAGCTCAATGCAAGGATTGAACCATAATCGGCTATTGCATTCAGTTTCTTAGCTGCTTGTATCATCTTATGGAAAGATACGGCAGAAATATCAAGAGTCTTACCCAGCATATCATAATCCAGGTCATCATATGTGCGCTTCTTACGAACATTCGGAGACATACCGATAGAGTGAAGTACAAAATCAATTGGACCGCCCAATACTTCCATGGAGCGTTTGAATACATTTTCCAAATCTTCTACGCTGGTTGCGTCAGCAGGGATAACTTCACACTGCAATTTATCTGCCAGTGCAGAAACTTCGCCCATGCGAACTGCTACCGGAGTGTTTGACAAGGTGATTGTTGCACCTTCTTCTACAGCTTTTTCAGCTACTTTCCAGGCAATGGACTGCTCATTCAGAGCACCGAAAATAATGCCTCTTTTTCCTTTCAACAAATTGTAACTCATACCTATAATATTAAAGTTTACAAGGTTTCAGCAGGCAAGCCAGCAAGGTATTACCTCTATGTACCTTTCCCCGTCGACTTGTATCTTATCACCTCGTTTACTGTTTTTTGAGGTCGCAAAGATAGTGCAAATTGAACGCATAGCAAAATAAGCTCGCTTATTTTTGCTTTGCTGAAATGCCGCCTATCTTATTTAAAGATATGAACTTTCTACATAAAAAAACTCCGAAAGTGTGCAAAGAAAAGGCCAAAACCACAAAAAATCCACCTAAACCAACAAATTGTGCACATGGTTTCAGCTAAAGCCCGATACATTTGCAAACGGTAATTAAGAGGTTTTTTCATAATATTTATTTAAGGTTAGAATTAGGTTAACTTATTATTTCTTTCGCAAACTACTCGGGAGAGCAGTTTGCGGGAGGATAATAAAAATGAAGAGTTGGAAATTGAAGAGACCTGTTAACCCGCAACGAATAACTTATAAAGAATAACTTATAACTAAAATATAGTATCACGGATGAACACATTTATCAAAAAACTATTGGTGCTAACAGCGCTATCCTTTCCGTTATTACCTGTACAGAATACGGTAAACGCCCAAAACGGAAACTATATAGATGAAAGTATCTATGAGAATTTACCTTTCGATATGCCGAAAGTAGAACAACCTGCTTTTCCGGATTATACAGTCAATATTATAGACTTTGGAGCAAAAGGAGATGGTATCGTGTTGAATACCAAGGCCATCAACGATGCCATCAAAGCGGTAAATGCTAAAGGCGGTGGTAAGGTAGTCATCCCCGAAGGTTTATGGCTGACTGGTCCTATCGAACTGTTGAGCAATGTCAATCTGTATACGGAGATGAATGCTCTGATACTGTTTACTGATGATTTTGATGCTTATCCTATCATTGAGACTTCTTTCGAAGGATTAAATACACGTCGTTGTCAATCTCCTATTTCTGCCTGGAATGCAGAAAACATAGCCATTACAGGAAATGGTGTATTCGATGGTTCAGGTGATAGCTGGCGCCCGGTAAAGAAGGGTAAACTAACTTCCAGTCAATGGAATAGCCTGGTTAGTTCTGGTGGAGTAGTCGATGAAGCAGGTAGTATCTGGTACCCTACTGCAGGTGCACTGAAGGGCGCTATGGCTACCAAGGACTTCAATAATCCCGAAGGCATTGAAACAGATGAAGAATGGAATGAGATTCGTCCATGGTTGCGTCCGGTATTACTGAATATCGTTAAGAGCAAAAAGGTATTATTGGAAGGTGTTACTTTCAAAAACTCCCCCAGCTGGTGTCTGCATCCGCTATCCTGCGAACATATCACCATCCATAATGTGAAGGTATTCAATCCCTGGTATTCCCAGAACGGAGATGCTCTGGACTTGGAATCATGCAAGAATGCATTGATTATCAACAATATCTTTGATGCCGGTGACGATGCGATCTGCATCAAGTCGGGAAAAGACGAAGACGGTCGCAAACGTGGCGAGCCTTGCCAGAATGTGATTGTTAAGAACAATACCGTATTGCATGGTCACGGTGGTTTCGTCGTAGGAAGTGAAATGTCCGGTGGCGTAAAGAATGTCTATGTAACTGACTGCACATTCCTCGGCACAGACGTAGGGTTACGTTTTAAGAGTACTCGCGGACGCGGTGGCGTAGTGGAAGGTATTTACATCCACAACATTAATATGATTGACATTCCTCACGAAGCACTGTTGTTCGACCTTTTCTATGGAGGTAAAGGTGCGGGAGAAGAATCAGAAGAGGATCTGGAAGGAAGAATGAAATCATCGATTCCGGCTGTTACAGAGGAGACTCCTGCTTTCCGTGATATTCATATTACGAATGTTACCTGTAAAGGTGCCGGACGTGCTATGTTCTTCAATGGACTGCCCGAAATGCCTATCCGCAATGTACATGTAAAAAACGTTGTAGTTACAGATGCCAAACAAGGTATCGTCATCAGTCAGGCTGAAAATGTATCTATCGAAAATGTAAAGATAGAGACTAAAGGTACACCCTTGCAGGTACAGAAAGCCAAAGGCCTGAAAGTAAACGGAAAGACATACAATAACTCTGCGGCTAAAGCTCTGAATATAGATTTATAAACATAGGTAAGCGGACGACGCGGATAAAGCGGATGAACGCGGATTTAAAAGGCTACGCTATAATATTGATAAAAGTCTGCGTTCGTCTGCCTTATCCGCGTCGTCTGCATTTCCTTGCATCTCCGGTGTGTAGAGGAATTATCCGAAACCAATCATTCCCCCAAAGCCAGTAGTATTTATATCAAAATAAAAAAGGATTTACGCGAGGTTTCCACTAATTTTGTAGCAAATTAGTTATATACTTAAAAACCATGAAGAAGAAAATCTTTACAGCATTGCTATTATTGTGTACTCTCTCGGTAGCAGCAGAGGCACAAGAGACAGAAAAGAGTTTTACAGTGGAAGTAAGCAACACTTGGAACAAGGCAAAAGCAGACGAACCGGTAGTGATCAAACTGAGTGAAATCAATCCCCAGTTTCGTGTACGCTCGGCTGTTGTCATGAACGGTAATGAAGAAATCCCCTCGCAACTGGATGACCTGAACGGCGACCGCCGCCCGGACGAACTGGCATTCCTCGTTGACCTGCCTGCCAAAGGTAAAAAGACGCTGACCGTTACCTTATCTTCCGCCCAAAGCGACAAGACTTATCCGGCCCGCGTATATGCAGAAATGCTGGTCAGCGACAAAAGAGGAAAGCATGTGCCTGTACAGTCGGTAACCATCCCAGGCACCAGCAACATTTACAACCAAATGCACCACCACGGTCCGGCTTTCGAATCCGAACTGGTGGCATACCGCCTGTATTTCGACCATAAACAGACTGTTGACATCTATGGTAAATTCAACAAAGGTTTTGAAATCAAAGAATCACAATTCTACCCAACCGACGAACAACTGGCACGCGGCTTTGGTGATGATGTCCTTATGGTAGGAGGCAGTTGTGGTGTAGGTGCACTGAAAGGTTGGGACGGCAAAAAAGCTACCCATATCACCCCCGTCGCCACACTCACTGAGCGTATCATCGCCTATGGCCCGGTGCGCACGATCTCCGAAATTGAAGTAGCCGACTGGCAGTATCAGGGTTCGGAACTGAATATGACGAACCGCTATACCCTTTACGGCGGACACCGCGATGTATTCGTAGAAACATTCTTTGAAGAACCGTTGAAGGACGAAGTCTTCTGCACAGGTGTGGTAGATATCAAAGGCTCCATATCTTACTCCGACCACAAAGGTCTGATAGGTTGCTGGGGAACTGACTGGCCGGTGAATGACACCGTAAAGTATGCCAAAGAAACCGTAGGCCTGGCCACATACATCCCCCAGAAATATGTAAAGGATGAAGTGAAAGATAAAGCTAATTATCTGTACACCATCAGCGCCAAAGGTAACAGCTATTTCACACACAACATCACTTTTACTTCCATGAAGGAAACCTTCGGATATAAAACACCCGAAGCTTGGTTTGCCTACATCCGCGAGTGGAAGGACGAGCTGGAACATCCGGCAGTGGTGAAAGTGAAAAAGTGATAAATAACCAATCACTAATAACTAATCACTAAAAACATGAAAGCAAGAAAGACCCTAATGAGTCTCTGTCTGTTGCTCGCCTTGCCACTGGCGGCACAGCAAAAGAACTATGTTTCCGAAGTATGGGTAGCCGACCAAGGAAACGGTAAGTACAAGAACCCGGTACTCTATGCAGACTATTCCGACCCGGATGCCTGCCGTGTAGGAGATGATTTCTACATGACATCTTCCAGTTTCAACTGTCTGCCCGGACTTCAGATACTTCACTCCAAAGATTTGGTGAACTGGAGTATCATTGGTGCTGCCGTACCCTATGCACTGCCACCTATTGAAACTCCCGAACGTCCCGAACACGGTAACCGCGTATGGGCGCCCGCCATCCGTCATCACAACGGGGAGTTTTACATCTTCTGGGGAGATCCCGATCAGGGTGCTTTCATGGTGAAAGCCAAAGACCCGAAAGGTCCGTGGACCGAGCCTGTACTGGTGAAGCCGGGAAAAGGTATCATCGACACTTGCCCATTCTGGGACGAGGACGGTAAAGTATACATGGTACACGCTTATGCAGGCAGCCGCGCCGAATTGAAGAGTGTGATCACCATTTGCGAACTGAATGCCGAGGCAACTAAAGCCATTACCCCGTCGCGCATTGTATTCGACGGTCATGAAGCACACCAGACTTGTGAAGGTCCGAAGTTCTACAAACGTAACGGATATTATTATATCTTCCATCCGGCAGGCGGCGTACCCACAGGCTGGCAGGTAGTTCTGCGTTCCAAAAACGTATACGGCCCGTACGAATGGAAAACAGTGCTGGCACAAGGTGATAGCCCTGTCAACGGTCCTCACCAGGGTGCATGGGTAGATACTCCGACCGGAGAAGACTGGTTCCTGCACTTCCAGGATGTAGGTGCTTATGGCCGCTTGGTACATCTGCAACCGATGAAGTGGGTAAATGACTGGCCCGTAATCGGCATTGATAAAGACGGTGACGGTTGTGGTGAACCTGTAATGACTTACAAGAAACCGAATGTAGGCAAGACATATCCTATCTGTACTCCACAGGAAAGTGACGAATTTGATGGATACACTTTGTCACCACAGTGGCAATGGCATGCTAATATCAATGAGAAATGGGCATATTATGCCGGTGATCAGAGTATGATCCGTCTTTATTCTTACCCCGTTGTAAAGGAATACAAGAACCTGTTTGATGTAGCCAATCTGCTATTACAAAAAGCTCCTGCACCTAACTTCACCGCTACTATGAAGCTGACCTTCAAACCGGTAGAGAAATATAAAGGTGAACGTACCGGACTGGTAGTAATGGGTATGGATTACGCCGGATTGATCCTTGAGAATACGGATAAAGGTCTGGTACTCTCACAAGTATCCTGCCTGAAGGCTGACAAGGGCACACCGGAAGAAGTAAACGGTACAGTAGACCTGACTGATAACACAATTTACCTGAAAGTAAAATTCACCAGCGACGGCAAAAAGATTTCCAAGAGCGAAGGTGGACACGACCTGTTGGTAATGTGCGACTTCAGTTACAGCCTCGACGGTAAGAAATACCAGTCACTTGGCAAACCGTTCCAAGCAAGAGAAGGCAAATGGATCGGTGTTAAAGTAGGTACTTTCTGTACACGTCCGGCAATTACGACCAATGATGGCGGATGGTCGGATGTAGACTGGTTCCGTATCACAAAGAAATAATAATCGGCTCTTTAGCTAATCAATCTATTCCTCCTTATTGAAACTTTGTTTTCAGTAAGGAGGAATTTTCATTTCCACTCTGTTTTACATTCACCGCAGTCTATACCGTAACACTTATGCAGCTAATTATCATAGCGTTGCATTTACATTCCATTTACCACATAATGTAACGGCTTTTACCGCAGGATGTAACGCTCTTTACCCCGGGATGTAACGCTCTTTACCCCGGGATGTAACGACCTTTACCTCGGTATGTAAATGGAGTTACCGTGTGGGGTTAACAAAGTTATACTGTAAGGTAACCTAAGTTCCCCTGTAGGGTTACCGTCTTTTGATCTGTATCAACAGATTGTTTGAACGAAATGTCGTATCTTTGTGTTCATTAACGAAAAAGAAGTATGAAGAAATTAGTAATATTCGATTTAGACGGAACCCTACTAAACACCATCGCCGATTTGGCACAAAGTACAAACCATGCATTAGCAGCATTAGGATACCCCACCCACAAAGAAGAAGAATACAACTTTATGGTTGGCAACGGCATCAATAAGCTGTTTGAACGCGCTTTGCCCGAAGGGGAGAAAACGGAAGAGAATGTTTTGCGTGTACGGAAAGAATTTGTCCCTTATTACGACCAGCATAATGCCGACAAGAGTCGTCCTTACCCCGGCATTACGGAACTTTTGGACGAACTGCAAGCCAAAGGTTTGCAAGTGGCCGTTGCTTCAAACAAGTACCAAGCGGCTACCGAAAAACTTATTGCCCACTATTTCCCCAATATCCGCTTTACCGCTGTATTCGGCCAACGTGAAGGTGTCAATGTGAAACCTGACCCTACCGTGGTATATGATATCCTGAAGATAGCACAGATTTCCAAAGAAGATGTTCTCTACGTAGGAGATTCCGGTGTGGATATGCAGACTGCCATTCATGCGGAAGTGACTTCCTGCGGTGTAACCTGGGGATTCCGCCCGCGTGCCGAACTGGAAACTTTCCACCCAAATTATATTATAGATAAAGCTGAAGAGGTTTTGGAAATAGTTTTTAGATAAGAGGGGAGCTATATTCGTTTCTATATGGTTATGAGCTAAATTGATACGCGGACAAGGCGGACGAACGCGGATTTTATAAGGCTGAAAGCCTGAGATTACATAGCGTAGGGCAACGCCCTACGTGATTATGTATATCTCTATTTAAGCCCTGAAAGGGCGCAATCAAGCATACACGCTTTATCTCGCCCTTTCAGGGCTCAAAAATGGGGATGTATATTACGTAGGGCGATGCCCTACGCTATATAATGCAAGCCTTTCAGGCTTAAAATTCAGCCCGATAAATTATCATTTAGCTCATTATTGTGCCGTATTGCGTCATTTTTACTCCTTTTTAGCCAATTATTCCCCCTCAGAATGCCTTAAACTGCCTAACATTGCAATCGAAATACTAAAAATGAAAAACAATGATAAAGAAATGGTTATTAGCATGTTTCACAGTTGTTTATGCCGGAACTAATCTACAGGCACAACAAGAAGATCAAACCCTCAAACTATGGTACGACAAACCTGCCACGCAATGGGTGGAAGCTCTGCCATTAGGTAACGGACGTATAGGCGCCATGGTTTTCGGCGATCCGGTACACGAACAGTTCCAGTTGAACGAAGAAACCGTGTGGGGCGGTTCTCCCCACAACAATACCAACCCCAAAGCTAAAGATGCCCTGCCTCGTATCCGCCAGCTCATCTTCGAAGGTAAGAACAAAGAAGCACAGGAGCTTTGCGGCCCTACCATTTGCTCGCAATCAGCCAATGGAATGCCTTATCAGACAGTAGGTTCACTGCATCTGGACTTCGACGGTATCAATGAGTACAATGACTATTACCGCGATCTGGATATAGAAAAGGCAATTGCTACCACCCGCTTCACAGCCAATGGTGTGACTTATACGCGAGAAGCCTACACCTCCTTCCCCGATCAGGTATTAGTGATCCGGCTGACGGCTTCACAAAAGAGAAGCATCTCATTCACAGCCAAATACACCACTCCTTATAAAAGTGGTGTGGTACGTTGCATCTCCCCCCGTAAGGAATTGCAATTGAATGGAAAAGCCAACGATCATGAAGGCATTGAAGGAAAAGTAGAATTTACCGCACTTACCTGTATAGAAAACAACGGTGGAAAGTTGGAAATACTATCAGACAGCACTCTACAGGTAAAAGACGCGAACAGTGTTGTACTGTATGTTTCCGTCGGAACCAACTTCGTGAATTATAAAGACGTTTCGGGTGATGCCCTCAATAGCGCACAACAGTATCTGAAACAGGTTAATAAGAACTACACAAAGAGTAAGGCTTCACATATCAATGCATATCAGAAATACTTCAACCGTGTATCTCTGAACTTGGGAAGTAATGCTCAGATCAATAAACCGACAGATGTACGTGTAAAAGAGTTCAGCAGTAGTTTCGATCCGCAGATGGCTGCCTTGTACTTCCAATTCGGACGTTACCTCTTAATATGCAGTTCTCAACCGGGTGGACAGGCTGCCAACCTGCAGGGTATCTGGAACTACCAACTACGTGCTCCCTGGGATGGCAAATATACCACTGACATCAACGTTGAAATGAACTATTGGCCAGCCGAAAGCACTTCTCTGCCCGAAATGCACGAACCTTTCCTGCAATTAGTGAAAGAAGTAGCCATACAAGGACGTGAAAGCGCAGCCATGTACGGTTGTCGCGGCTGGACATTACATCACAACACAGACATCTGGCGCAGCACAGGTGCTGTCGACGGACCAAGTTATGGTGTATGGCCTACCTGCAATGCCTGGTTCTGCCAGCATCTTTGGGACCGGTATCTATTCTCCGGTGATAAGAACTATCTCTCGGAAGCATATCCTTTGATGCGCGGGGCCTGTGAGTTCTACCTCGACTTTTTGGTACGCGAACCGGAAAACAACTGGTTGGTAGTTGCCCCCTCCTACTCTCCGGAAAATAGTCCTGCAGTAAATGGACAACGCACATTTGTCGTTGTTGCCGGTACCACTATGGACAACCAGATGGTTTACGATCTTTTCTACAACACCATTGCCGCAGCCAAGCTAATGAACGAAACAACCACTTTCACCGACAGTCTGCAGACTGTTGTCGACAATTTAGCACCGATGCAGGTAGGCCGTTGGGGGCAGTTACAGGAGTGGATGTACGACTGGGATAATCCTAAAGATCGTCATCGCCATATTTCCCATCTCTGGGGACTGTATCCGGGACGCCAGATCAGCGCCTATCATTCCCCTGTTCTGTTTGAAGCAGCCAAGAAGTCTTTGATTGGACGTGGTGACCATTCTACGGGCTGGTCGATGGGATGGAAAGTTTGCTTATGGGCTCGTCTGCTGGATGGTAACCATGCTTATAAACTGATTACAGACCAACTTCACCCCACCACTGACGAAAAGGGGCAAAATGGTGGCACCTATCCAAACTTGTTCGATGCCCACCCGCCTTTCCAGATTGACGGTAACTTTGGCTGTGCTGCCGGTATTGCCGAAATGCTGGTTCAAAGCCATGACGGTGCTATCCATCTTCTTCCTGCTCTGCCTGACGTATGGAAAGAAGGAACACTGAAAGGTATCCGTTGCCGTGGTGGATTTACTGTGAATGAAATGAAGTGGGAAAACGGTAAGTTACAAACCGCCGTTATAACCTCCAATATTGGTGGTACACTCCGTATCCGCACTCAGACTCCCTTGTATTTGAATGGGGAAAAATTGAGCCCAACTACGCAAGAAGTGTCCGACAACCCACTTTTGCAATCACAGAGCATCCGCAAGCCATTAATTGCCGCTAATGCTCCAATTTGCATACCGGAATATGCACAGACTTATGTCTATGACATTGAAACAAGTGCAGGCAAAGAGTACATTCTGACATCAAAAGAACAATAAAATAAATAGTTATCAAAAACATAGAGATAGCGACTTAAGTGAGCCGTTCATATGTTAAAGTGTCAAGAGGGGAACAATAAATTCCCCTCTTTTCTGTTATATAACATCATTTCGATAAGCCACAGAAATAATATATATAGTGAAAAACAAAAATTACCACCCTAAAAACAGATATTACACATTTATCTTTTTACATCCATATACATTTGCAGCAAAGAATTAACAGTGTGCACGAACACACTAATGAAAAAAATCATTTTTAATTAATAACATGCAAAGAATGTCTAACAAGATGAAAAACATGCGCACCGCGCTACTATTCTTTTTAGTAGCCGTGATATCGCTTAGCGTATCTGCGCAAAATGTAACTGTAAAAGGTACAGTGACAGACCAAACAGGAGAGACGGTTATCGGTGCTTCCGTTGTACAAAAAGGAAATACCAGTAATGGTGTAATAACCGACATCGATGGAAATTTTTCTATCAACGTTCCTGCAAATGCGACCTTAATTTTTTCCTATGTAGGTATGAAAACACAGGAAATAGCCCTAAAAGGTCAAAAATCAATTAATGTAATACTAGAAGATGACTCACAAGCTTTAGATGAGGTTGTGGTTATCGGTTATGGTACTACTAAGAAAAAAGACTTAACCGGTTCAGTATCTTCTGTTAGTGGGGAAACTTTAGCAAAGGTTCCTGTATCCAGTGCTGCTGAAGCTTTAACAGGGCGTTTAGCCGGTGTACAAATTACTACAACAGATGGTTCTCCTGAAGCAGAAATGCTTATTCGTGTACGTGGTGGTGGTTCTGTTACAGGTGACAACTCACCTCTTTACATCGTGGATGGCTTCCCGGTATCCAACATTAATGATGTTGCCCCTGCTGATATCCAAACTATCGATGTTTTGAAGGATGCCTCTTCTACCGCTATTTATGGTTCGCAAGGTGCAAATGGTGTTGTAATTATTACTACCAAAAGCGCTAAAGGCGGCAAAACACAAATTTCTTATACCGGCTATATGCAATCTAAGAAATTAGCTAATCGTAAGAAAGTATTGGATACTTATGAATATGTAATGGCTAATTATGAATTAGCAGCATTAGGAGGTACTACCGACCTGAAAAACTTTGCAAATAATTTCGGTGTATATGATGACTTATACCTATATAAAAGCATTGAAGGCACTGACTGGCAAGATGACATGTTCGGTTCAAATGTACTTTCCAACTCACACAACATCAGCATTCAAGGTGGTAGTGAGAAAACGAAATATAGCCTAAGTGTTACCTACCAGAAAGATGGCGGTTTGATGGTAAATAATGATTTTAGTCGTGTTACTGGAAACTTCAAATTAAGCCACGAAATATCAAAAGCTTTAAAATTTGATTTCAATGCTCGTCTTTCTGACGCTACAACAAATGGTTCTGGTACTGCCGGTGGTAATTACAAAGTACGTACATCTGAAGCTATTACTAAAGCTCCAACAGAAGGTTTAAATGGATTCAAAGAGGTGGATCCAAGCCAAATGACAGAGGAAGAATACGAAGAATGGCAAGCCAGCCACATGTCTTTGACTGAACGTGCTCAACAATATTGGAAAAGAAAATATCAAAAAAGCTATAAATTCAATGGTAGTATAACTTGGAATATACTAAAAGGATTAAGTTTTAAAGCAGAAGCAGGTTACGAATGGGGTTTCAATGAAACTCAAAACTGGTGGGGACATACAACCAGCAATGCCTCATATGTAGGAGGACTCCCACTGGCCGATTGGACAAAAGAAAATAAAAAGAAACTTCGTGAAGCTGCCACATTGACTTATGATTTCGCAATTAACAAAGATCATCGTTTCAACATTTTGTTAGGACAAGAGATCAACAGTAGTATGGGGAATCAGAATTATATGTATGCAGACTATTTCAGTAAAGATTTGAACGCAGAACAAGTTTTTGCAAACTTTGGTTTGGCAGACGGTACAAAGAAAACAACCAGTAAGATAAGTGCAGATGATAATTTGGCTTCTTTCTTCGGACGTTTGAACTACAACTATGGAGATCGCTATTTGGTTACCTTCACCATGCGTGCCGATGGTTCTTCCAAATTTGCTCCTGGTAAGCAGTGGGGATATTTCCCAGCAGGTGCTATTGCATGGCGTATTAACCAAGAACCATTTATGGAAAATACCAAAGATTGGTTATCTAATTTAAAGTTACGCCTCAGTTATGGTACAGTAGGTAATAACCGCATTGCAAATACGTTATATATGATGACTTACGCAATTAATGCAAGTAAAACTTATGGTATCGGAGATGCTCTCAATAACTATTATTCAGCTACTAACAAACAGCTGGCTAACCCCGATTTAAAGTGGGAAACTACCATTACACGTAATATAGGTTTAGACTTTGGTTTATTTAATGAAAAAATATCCGGTACAGTAGAAGCTTATTGGAACACAGCTAAAGATCTTTTGATTGAGCGTAGTATCGTAGCTCCTGGTTATACAACCACCATGGAAAATACAGCTGAAACATCAAACAAGGGTCTCGAAATAAGTTTGAATGCTTTCATTCTAGAAAAGAAAAACTATAGTTTATCTGCTAACTTTAACATTGGATTCAACAAATCTAAAGTAGAAAAACTGGCTAATGGTTTGTCTGAAATGGCCTTTTCTTCTGGTTGGGCAAGCACCGACAACAAAGGCTATAATGACTATTTAGTAAAGGTAGGACAACCTGTAGGTTTGATGGTGGGTTGGGTTACAGATGGTTACTATACAACAAATGATTTTAGCAGTTATGACGAAAATTCTAAGAAATACATTTTAAAAGATGGCGTACCTACTACTGGACTTCTTGGTGGAAAAGCAGGTATACGTCCCGGAACTATCAAATTTAAAGATATCTCCGGTCCTAATGGCAAACCAGATGGAGTAATTGATGATTACGACCGTACAGTAATTGGTAAAGCATCACCTAAATTCACTGGCGGTTTCGGTTTAAACGGAACATTCTATGGCTTTGATGCATCACTTATGTTTAGCTTTGTTTATGGAAATGATATCTATAATGCAGAAAAAATGTCTGCTTCTCAACAATACAGAGTTAGCAATCCTAACTTATTAGGGTTTATGAATAGTAGCAACCGATATACATATATTGATAATGCAGGTAATTTAGTAACTGATTTAGCTACCTTACAGCAAATGAATGAGGGTGCTAACGCAAAAAAATACTGGACACCATGGTCATTTGGTAATGCTGTTATCACTCCTCATTCTTGGGCTATCGAAGATGGTTCATTCTTACGCCTACAAAATGTAACGGTAGGATATACTATTCCTAAAAAATATACTAACAAGTTCATGTGTGAAATGCTCCGCGTTTATTGCACACTTAATAATGTATTCTGCCTTACAAGCTATTCCGGTTATGACCCCGAAGTTAGTTCCACTATCCGTGGTAGTTCAGCTTCCGGTCTTACCCCAGGCGTCGATTACTCTTGTTATCCGAAGAGTTTCTCTTGGACATTGGGTGTAAACTTGACTTTCTAATCTAACTTAAAAGATAATCATCATGAAAATAAATAAATATATAATAGCAACATTCATGGGAGCGGCATCATTAACTTCTTGTGAGGATTTCCTTACAGTAGACTCTCCCTCTCAGTTCGATACAAACTACGTTTTCTCTAATGAAAATGATGCAAAAAAAGTGCTTTTGGGAGCATACCAATTATTCTGTGAAGACCCTTTCACATCTCGTATGTCAGCAGTATGGGCACAAAACACCGATGTAGAAGCTATTGCGCCAGGCGAAAAACCAGATGGTAGTCGTCGTGATGTATGGTCATTGCAAGGTGGATTACTAGAAGGGTTTGGTGATATAAAAAAGGCGTGGGATAATAACTATTTAGCAATAGATAGAGCTAACCAAGTCATTGAAGGTATCAGACAAAGTTCAATAGCTAATACTCCTAATATGAAAAGTATGTTGGCAGAAGCCTATTGCTTACGTGCTTATCGTTATTGGATGTTATGTTGTATTTGGGGAGATGTTCCTTATTTTAGTGAAGCTGCAAAGGCAGGTATGGAATTAGATCTCCCCAAAACAGATAAAAATATAATCTTCTCTAAAGAAATTCAGGCATTAGTTGATCAAGAAGAAAATATGATGTTCTCTGATGTCGCACCCGATGGTATCGAACGCATGAATCGTGATTTTGCACTTGGTTTGATTGCACGTCTGGCAATGTTCCGTGCAGGATATGGAATGACCAAAGAAGGCACAATGAAACGCGCAGAAGATTATTTGGATGTAACAAGTGAAGATTTAACTGTTACCTATACTATTAATGGTACAGAAAAAAGAGCTAGTACCTCCAGAGATTACTATGAACTAGCCAAAGATTACTGTCAAAAACTTATCAGTCTGAAAGGACGTACGTTAGTATCAGATTATAAAAACATATTTGAACGTCAATGTCAGTTTGTAACAACTCCTAACGAAGAAGTTCTTTATGAAGTAGCCTTTGTTGCCGGTAATGGCGGCGATGTAGCTTGGTGTATCGGTCAAACAGTAAGTGCTAGTTCTAAAGGTTCAACAACAATTCAAGTAAACTTAACCCCAAGTTACTATTGTTCATTCGATGACAATGATATACGTCGTGACGTTACTTGCTGTTTTGCTAAATATACAAGTGATAACACTCAATCACCAGAATCATTTACAGGGCTTACCGTTGGAAAATGGAGTCGCATGTGGATGACTAGTACCCCCGGTAAAGATTCATCTAAGGGAACCGGTATTAATTGGCCTCTGATGCGTTATTCCGATGTGTTGCTTATGTTGGCTGAAGCAGAAAATGAGTTGAATGGACCAACAGCTTTAGCAAAAGAGCAACTGCTTAAAGTACGTACTCGTGCTTTTTCTTCTGCAGATCAAAGCGAAAAGGTTACAAACTATGTAAATGCTTTAAGCAATAAAGAAGAGTTCTTCAATGCTATTGTTGATGAACGTGCATGGGAATTTGGTGGTGAAGCTTTACGCAAATATGACTTGGCGCGTTGGAACATCTATGGCAAGAAGATCGTAGAAACAATTGAAACTTTAACTCAGATGGGACGTTCTTCCATTGATGAGTTCAAAGATGAACCAGGAGTACAACCTTATTTGAACTATGCAAGAAAGCTTTATTATACAAAGAAAGCCGGTATGCTTGTATTCCTGAATGACAAATATAAATTGGCTCCGGAAGATGAGCCTAAAGAAACTGTAAAAGATGAAGATCTGAATAAAGCTGAAAATGAAGGAAAATATGCAACTATGAACTTCACTAGCCAACTTATTACCGCATTAACAGCTAAAGATCCTGTAACAGGAGAAGAAGTAAAAACAGGTGAATATGAACCTGCCAACTATATCAAATATTGCTGGAGAGGTTATACAGATCCTACCGGGCAAAGTGCAGTTCCTTATCTGTTGCCTATTGGTATTGAGACTGTTCAGAACAGTACAGTACTTAATAACGATGGTTATGGACACGTAAAAAGCAGTAACTAATCTCTAAAAGCCAAATGATTATGAAAAATATATTCAATATCAAAACATTATTATTAGCACTAACCCTAGGAGTTGGTGCAATGATGACAGGATGCGATGACGATGAAAGCCTACCAAAAGCAGATGCTTTATTCCGCCCTATTGTAAATGAAACAATCGTAGGGGGTCAATGGATCGAACTCAATTGGGATCGCTATGAAGGCGCTGATTCTTTTCAACTTGAGTTATCAGGAGAAGATGGGCTGGAATTAACAGCTGAAACAGACACTACATTTTATCGTTTCGAAGGCTTGTCATACGATACGGATTATGTAATTAAAATACGTTCATTTAGCAAAAGTTCCGGATTGGAATCTAAATTTTATATAGTACCTACTATCACCACCACAGATATCGTTACAGATTTAAAGGAGGTGCAGACCATTGATAATATGGCACTGGTATCATGGGGTAGTCCGGCAATATACAATAATCTGAAGATATTCCATGTATATACTCCCGAGGGAGCAACAGAAGAAACTGAAGAGGTTATAAAAGAAATACCACTATCTTCAGATGAATTAGCCTTAGGACAAATCATTATTGACGAATTAGAACCTGAGAATAATTATATTGTCCGCGCTTACTATGGTGACACTTATCTAGGTAAGAAGAAGTTTACAACTAAAGCGCCTGAAAATTATGAAGGAGCAGTTATAGACCTCCGCTCTTACAGTGAAGAGGATAGCTACAGCCTATTTACTCAAAGTTTCATAGATGATGCAGTTGCTCAATATCCTGACCAAAACATTACCATTGTATTACAAGGTGGCGTAGCCTATGAATTAGCTACAGTTCTACTTCCTGCAACTACCGGAACAATTAGTGTTGTTACGGGACAGACATTAAGAGGAAATGCAAGTTTCAGAGTATCAGGAAATCTCGGAGTAAAAGATGGTGCATCTGTAGGTGGATTTATCGTCAATAACGTGTTCTTTACTGAACATGATGACAAACCTAAGACTTCTGGCAATTTTGGTGGATGTTATTTATTTAACTTCAATAAATCAGGTGCAAGTTTAGGTACATTGAAACTCTTAAATTCAACAATCAAATACAAACGTGGTCTATGCCGCATACAAACAAAAGCATCTATTGATAATTTCATCATGGATAATTGCATTGTTGATTCTATTGGTGGATATGGTATTACAAATGCAGATAATGGTGATGCAGATATTAAAAATATCAATATCACAAACAGTACTTTCTCACACTGTGAAAAGTTATTTGTTTCAACGAAACCAAACAGTAAATCAGTTAATTCATTCTTTGCAGAGAAATGTACTTTTGTATACAACATGAAAGATGGGAACAACTACATGTTTGATTTCAACAATATGTCATTCGGTTCAGATCCAAAACTAAAAGATTGTCTATTCGGCCCTGGCGGCAATGCAGTATCAATTAAGGAAGATGGTAGCTCAACTGGGTCTATCGGTGCATTTAGCGCTTTCAGAGCAGCAAAAGGTAGTATGACTCTTGATAATTGCTATGGTACTACTGACATTAAATGGTATATGGCTGATGGTGCAACAGAACCGGCATCTGCATTGGAGTTAACATCAACCAAGACAGATGTTAATGCAACTTTCAGCAATGCAGCCGGCAGTAACTTCAGTTTGATAAATCTTACATTAAAAGGTGTTGCTGGTGATCCACGCTGGTAATAATCTCTTCTATCCTTATAGATAAATAATAAAAAGAGGGGCCGCTCCAAATGACTATTTGGTAGCGGCTACTTCATATCCTTAAAATGGAAGACATGAAAAAACTATTATTATATACCATCTTTGCCTGTATCTATTTACAAGCATTCCCTCAATCCCGTAATCTCCCTTGGGAGAATGGGAAACTGCAAGTATCAGAGAACTTCCGCTATCTTCAACATACCAACGGAACTCCCTTCTTCTGGCTCGGAGATACCGGTTGGTTACTTCCCGAAAGACTGAACCGGGATGAAGCGGAATACTACCTGGAACAATGTAAACAAGCCGGTTTCAATGTAGTACAAGTACAAACAATCAATGGTGTACCTGCAATGAACTTTTATGGGCAATCCTCTATGCCGGATAGATTTGATTTCTCAAACATAGATCATCCGGGAATATATGGTTATTGGGACCATATGGATTTCATCATTGATGCCGCCTCCCGTAGAGGAATATATATTGGCATGGTCTGCATTTGGGGTGGATTGGTAAAAAGTGGAAAAATGAATGTAGAAGAAGCCCAGACTTACGGTAGTTTCCTTGCCAATCGTTACAAAGATCGTCCTAACATCATCTGGATGATTGGCGGAGATATCTACGGAAACATCAAAACAGAAGTATGGAACATGCTTGCTAACACTATCAAATCTATCGACAAGAATCATCTAATGACTTTCCATCCTTTCGGCCGGACTCTTTCTACAGAATGGTTCAATGATACCCCATGGTTGGATTTCAACATGTTCCAAAGCGGACACCGTCGATACGGACAAAGCAAAGAGGATAAAAACAGCCTGTTGCCACAAGGTACGGAAGAGGATAACTGGCGATATGTGGAGCGTAGTCTTTCCCAACGCCCATTACGTCCGGTTATTGATGGCGAACCTTCCTATGAAGCTATTCCACAAGGCCTCCATGATCCAAAAGAAGGTTTCTGGAAAGACAATGATGTACGCAGATATGCTTATTGGTCTGTATTCGCCGGAGCATTCGGACATACATACGGGCACAGTTCCATCATGCAATTCTTAAAACCAGGAGTGAACCCGGCCTATGGTGCAACAAAGCTATGGTATGATGCACTAAAAGATCCCGGATTCAACCAGATGAAGTACCTGAAGACCTTAATACTTGCTTTCCCCTTCTATGAACGAGTACCCGATCAAAGTTGCATTGCCGGTGAGAATGGTACTAAGTATGAACGCCTTATTGCTACCCGGGGAAATGATTATATGTTAATCTATAACTATACCGGACGTAACATGCAAGTCAATCTCAATAAAATCAGTGGAAAAACTAAAAAGGCTTGGTGGTATTCACCCCGCAACGGCAACCTGTCTTATATTGGTGAATTCAGTTCCAATACAGCAACCTTCCAACCCGAAGGCAATCATATAAACGGAAATGATTGGGTATTGATTATCACAGATGCCAATAAAAATTACACAACGCATTGGCAAAACTAGCAAGAAAGGGGCGTTATTTTTTCAGCCCCTTATCTCTATACTCAGTAGGTGTCATTCCCATCTTCTGTTTAAAGCACTTACTGAAATAACGCGGATCATTGATGCCCACCATATAAGAAATCTGAGTCATGGAATACTCTCCGGTTTCAATGAACTGGACAGCGCGTTTAATACGCATTTCTTTGATAAACTCAATAGGAGCCAATCCGGTCAGCGTCTTCAGCTTTTTGAAGAATACAGAACGGCTGACAGCCAACTCTTGCACCAGATCATCTACCACCAATTCACCATTATCCATATTCTTTTCCATCAGGTCTACCAGTTTATCCATAAACTTACGGTCGTTAGGAGACATTTCAGGACCTTTTTCTTCCACTGTTTCTTCTTCGGAAGTAGTGGCAGGAGCTCCAGTCATTAAGTTATCGCGATAAATGCCCTGCAGTTTCTGACGTTGAGTAAGCAGATTCTTTACACGTGCTTTCAGATAAGTGGCACTGAACGGTTTGGTAATATAGTCATCAGCTCCATACTCCAAGCCTTCCAGTTTGCTCTCAATAGAAGTTTTGGCTGTCAACAATACAATAGGAATATGGCTGGTCGTCATGTCCGCACGCAATTCACGAGTCATAGCTATACCATCCTTTTCGGGCATCATCACATCACTGATAATAATATCCGGTAAGAATTTCAAAGCTTTACTCCAACCTTGCATACCATCTACAGCCTCCACAATCCTGTATTCGGAAGCAAAGATACTGCGCAAGAACAGACGGAGTTCTGAATTATCTTCCACAAGCAGCATCGTCCCTTTAGCATTTGTATCTTCTTCGGTCTCATCCGGAAGGCTTTCCTCTTCCGACTGATTGGGAACTTCACTAAGTATGTCCGTCACTTGTTCTACAACTCCCATACCCACAGTAGTATCATCCTGTAAGAATTCCACTGTTTTATCATAGTGCTCTTTTCCTTTCAGGAAATCTACTTTAAAACAACTCCCCTCGCCTAATTTACTATCAACTGTAATAACTGCCTTGTGCATCTCCACCAGTTCTTTCACCAACGACAAACCAATGCCTGTACTGGACTGATTGAACAAGTTACGGTCTACCAGATTCTCAAAACGGACAAACAATGATTTCTTCTTATTATCCGCAATGCCTATTCCCTGATCTTCCACACCTACGGAAACCGTCTTTTCATCTTCACGCACCAAAACTGTAATCATCTTCCCATTTGGAGTGTACTTAAAGGCATTGGAAAGCAGATTGAATACTATTTTCTCAAACTTATCAACGTCCACCCACAGATATAATTCCTCCTTCTCTGTTTCAAACAGGAAGTCTATCTGGTGTTCTTCGGCAACCGACTCAAAGTTTTCCATGATCTTACGGGTAAAAGCAACCACGTTTATGCGTTGCACCTGCATCTTCATCTTCCGGTTCTGTATCTTCCGGAAGTCCAGAATCTGATTGATAAGCCTCAACATACGGTTCGTATTCCGTTCTACCACCTGCAATTGCTCACGTGCATCAGCTGGAAGTTTCGTATTCGCTAGAACGTATTCCACAGGCCCTGAAATCAGAGTCAACGGAGTACGCAGTTCGTGAGAAATATCTGTAAAAAAGCGCAGCTTCATATCTGTCATTTGCTGCTCCACAGATACTTCATGTTTCAGACGATAAATGGTGAACAGGATATAAACAGCTGTCACAATAATCAGTATAACGAAAAGCACATACAGAAAGTAGGCAAACGGAGTTTCCCAGAAAGAAGGAAGAATCTCAATATTCAGTATGCGCGTATTTTCCGTCCACACTCCGTCTCCATTGGTCGAACGAACCTTAAAGATATAGTGTCCCTTCGGCAAGTTGGTATAGGTTGCAGCACGTTGCTTGCCAACAAAGTTCCAAGCTTTTTCAAAACCTTCCAAAATATAAGCATACTGAATTTCAGAAGGTGCGGAATAATCGAGTGCAGCGAACTGAATCGTGAAGATATTCTCCCGATGGGATAATACCAGTTCTCTCGTATCATCCAAACCTTGTTTCAGAACCGAACCTTGTCCCGGCTGTACATCCTCATTAGCTATTAATAATTTGGAAAAAACAATCGGCGGTACATAGTTACTTTTACAAATAGAATCCGGATTAAAGTAAAAGATACCTGTATTAGCTCCGAAAAGTATATTTCCCGAAGCCGTATATTCCGAAGCCGCCTCACTGAAACGTGCACGGAAGAAAATCTCTTTATCCGCATAGTTTTCAAACGTCTCTTCAGAAGGAATAAATTTGCTTATGCCATTCTCAGAACTCAACCACAAATAACCGTTCTTATCTTCCTGTATGGAAAGCAGCACATCCGAAGGGAGTCCATCTTGCACTGTATACGATTTGAAAGTGGCATTACCATTGCCGTCCAATGACACCAGTTTATTCAGTCCGCCACCAAAAGTTGCAATGAAGAGTTCCTGATTACGGGTCGACACAATCCAGTGTACATCATTATTGCTCAGACAATGCTCATTATCCGGAACACGCAGGAAATGATGAAACTTCACATCTTCGGGATTTTTGAAGCCGGCATCTATCATCAGTGCACCAATGGTAGTCCCTATCCAGATATGTCCTTTATGGTCTCCTGTAATAAAACGGGCTTTGTAACAATAGTCAATGGGATATCCTTTCAGATTATTACGGTGGTTCACAAAGATTTCCTTTCCACCCTGATCACGTGTCATATAGTTTATTCCACCGGCAAAAGTAGCTATCCAGATACGTCCGTGACTATCTTCATATACACAGTAAACATTGTCGTCACTCAAACTATAAATATCCTCTTCCTGATGCTGATAACGAGTCAACTTATAGTGCAATCCATCTTTTTGCTTCTCGGCTTTCACCAGACCATCCCCTTTCGTTGCAATCCAAAGATTTTGTTTGCTATCCTGCAAAATGAAATAGACATTACCACGCAATGGAGTACCACTGTGCGACACTGTACCATTTTCAGTCAAATAACCTTTATCTACGCGTTTCTTATCATATACCCGTAATTTTCCATCTTTCAAACCTACCCATAAATTCTGATCCATATCTTCACAAAGGGCACGAACCTCATTACTCAAAGACTCATAATCATGTGGCATGGGAGTCATCACACGGAACTGAGATGGCCGGAAGGTCACTTTTTCCAGTCCTTTAGAATGCGTACACATCCATAAATCACCCTGTCGGTCAGAAAAAGCTGCATGAATTTTATTAGAGAAACGCCAATCACTTCCTGACAGACTATTATAGAATGGATGTAAGCTATTGCTTTTCCGATCAAAATATGAAAATCCGCCCCCATAAGGATGTACCCACAGTACACCATTAATATCCTCATGAATATGAAAAGCCGGACGCGAGCGGTCAGTGCTGGTAGGCTCCACCGGTACTTTCTCATGTTTCAGGATCCGTGTACGCGGATTGAAGTGCACCACTGTACCCGGAATATGCTGTTCAAACCAGACCTCGGACGCCTTATCTACATAAACCGAGTGAATAGATGCATTTGGAAAGTGGGAAGCCGGAAAATGTTCTATCGCTTTCGTCTTAGGTTGATATGAGAAAAAACCATCTTTCGCAGTAGTAAATATCAGTTCATTACCCTCCACGCTATTGATAGAAACAATACGGGAAGATGCAGGCAAATTCTGCAACTGAAATTGTCCATTTTCCTTCTGATAGCACCACACACGTCCGTTATCCGAACCAAAATAGATTTCTGAATCATATTCCAGACAGGAATAAAAAGCTTGCCCTCCTTTCTTTTCCCGTTCAGCAGCATCTACAAAATAAGATGCCGGAGTAGTCTGTCCTGCTGCCAACATTCCCAATCCATTATCAGACAATATCCATTCATTACCCGAAAGGTCTTCATATACCCCAAAAACACGAGTGGCAGAGAATTGTCCTGATTGAGCGGAATACCATTGTGAAGTCAAACTATAATCTTCTGGGTTCGTAGCTATGCGAATGGCGCCTTCCGTTTCGGTTAGCAACCAAACCGCGCCACCTGGAAGAGCTTCTATCTTCGTGACATTGACTGCACTGCCCCTTTCGCCTTCAGCCGGAACACGCTCAAATGCTTCCGTACGCGGATCAAAACGATAAGCATGATTATCATAAGTCTGTAGCCAAAGGAAGCCATACTTATCCTCCACCATATGGTCTACACGATTATGGCTCAACACGATACGATTATCGAGCCGTGCCTTATATGTTTTAAATGAATAACCATTGAACTTATTAATACCATCCCAAGTAGCAAACCACATATTCCCTTTACGATCTTGCAGGATACTCATTACTGTATTTTGAGAAAGTCCGTCTTCAGACGAATAATGGGTAAAGAAACAATCCGGTTGTGCTTTTACTGATAATACACACACCAACCCAACTATCAGATATAAGATTTTTTTCATCATAACAGGCTTATTCTATGCGGTAAAGATACGTATTTCATAGAAAAATCATGTATCTTTGTTTAGATTTTAACAACCACTGACCATGAAACGCATTACAACCATTTTCCTAATAGTTCTCTTCGGACATCTTGGCATGATTGCACAAACCGACACCACTACCTATGGTGTTGTAAAAAATATGCCTGTCTTCTATGAGCAACTGAAACAGCAACTTACCTTTCCGATGGCATGGGGAAATTCCCCTGTCCGCAAATTTGAGACATGGCGTACCCAGGCACGGGAAACCTTATTAGACTGTATGCAGAATTTGCCCCCTGCTCCCGCTGATTATGCCATGGAAGTAATCGCTACTAAACAACGCAATGGATATAAAGCTCAAAAAATACTATTTAATGTATCAGAATGGTGCCGCATCCCCGCCTATCTGCTAATACCTGACGGTGAAGGCCCTTTCCCGGCAGTCGTTATGCTGCACGACCATGGTGCACACTTTTCCATTGGTAAAGAAAAAATGGTTCGTCCATTCGGAGTAAGTACCGAAGTCATGGCAGATGCAGATGACTGGGCATCCCGTTGCTACGACGGACAATATACAGGAGACTATTTTGCCGAACACGGTTATGTAGTACTCTCCATTGATGCCTTATTCTGGGGAGATCGCGGACGGAAAGAAGGAGTGAACTATGACGGACAACAGGCATTAGCTTCCAACTTTCTGCAAATGGGGAGTTCATGGGGAGCATTCATCCAAATAGATGATGTACGAAGTGCAGAATTTCTGGCTTCACTCCCATGTGTGAATAAGAATAAAGTAGGTTGCGCAGGTTTTTCGATGGGAGCCTATCGTTCATGGATGCTCGCTGCAATCACCGATTGCATAAAAGCCTCCGCATCCATCTGCTGGATGAACACTACCGAGTATCTGATGACACTAACCAACAATCAGAACAAAGGGGGATCAGCCTATTCTATGTTGATACCCAACCTGCGTCGCTATCTGGACTACCCGCATACGGCAAGCATTGCGTGCCCGAAACCAACTTTATTTTTTAACGGAAGCCAGGACAAGCTATTCCCAGTAGAAGGTGTGAAAGATGCATATAACATCATGCAAACAGTTTGGCAAAGCCAGAAAGCATCCGACCGCCTGATTACTAAAATATGGGAAGAGAAGCACTTCTTTAACAAGGAAATGCAGAAAGAGACATTGGAATTTTTCGATAAATGGCTGAAATAAACTCTCATTTATTATCTAATCATGAAGCACATCTGGATACTATTTATATTTTGCATAGCCTGCAATAGCCTGTGCATGGGACAGCTACCACATACTTTCACACAATATACTTCAGAGGATGGACTTGCACAAAAAACCATACAGGGAATCATGCAAGATCATAAAGGAGTTATGTGGTTTGCCACATGGGATGGACTCTATAAGTTCGATGGATATACATTCAAGAACTATAAAGCACACCCGGGCGATAGTATCGGATTAAGTAATAACCGTCTGGACAATATAAAAGAAGATAAATACGGATATATCTGGGTGCGAAGTTATGACCATCAGGTATACAGATTTAATCCAAGAACGGAACAATTCCAGGCAATCCCTTACGAGAACTATTTATCACAAGATATATATGTACTTCCATGCGGAGATGTCTGGGTGGTTACCATACAGAATGAACTAATTCGTATAACCATTCATCCGGATACTCAGGAGATGAAAGCCACTAACTTTTTCAAATCCCACCAAATTTCATATTCAGAACGAATTAATCTCATCTTCCAGGATAAACAACAAAACCAGTGGATATTAACAGAGAATGGCTTGTATCGACTGAGTCAAAAAAATGGTGAAGAAAAGTTATCCCCCTATTTTGTCACCCCCTCAATAAAAGACAAGCAGCCTTTTTATGATGCATTAGAAAATGAATATGCACTTTACTTCACTTCCAAGCGAGGATGCATCTACGAATATCATTCCAATAATGGTCAGTTCTCAAGACAAGAACTCACCACTCACTCCTCCCTTAAAATTATCCGGCAATTAAAGCATGATAAACTATTTATCGGCACAGCCACCGATGGCTTCTTTATTCACGAGCAAAGAAGCAAAACCTCCCGCCATTACAACACTGCCACCCACCCTTCACTGAAAGATAACCAGGTAAAAGAAGTGTATGTCGATTCCAATGGTGAAGTGTGGATGCGTTTGAAAATAAAAGGAGTCACCCACTTTAATCCAGAGAATGAACAATTTGATTTCTTCATTCTGAAAGATAAATACGGAAAAGATGTTGTTGACTCCCGACCTGAAATGTATATCTATGAAGATATAAATGGTGCTTTATGGATACACCCTTCCGGTGGTGGATTTGCTTGGTATGATCGTAAAAACAATCGTATAAAACCCTTCTATAACCCATCCTTGCAATCCGGGTGGAGCACCGACAATAAAGTCACAGCTATTTTTACCGATAAACAAGGTAATCTATGGTTAGGATCATATGGTAATGGACTGGAAAAAGTTTCTTTCAATACCAATCACTTTCATCTTTTGACAGCAGCTCCTGATGATCCGGAATTTCCAGGTAGTAATATTCGCGCCATTTATCAAGATCGTGACGGATACATATGGACTGGAAATAAAGATAAAATAGTACGAGTCTATGATCAAAAACAACGTTACATAGGCAATCTCACTGCACAAGGAACGATTTCTCCTCATAGCACAGATGAATTAGGCATTGCTTATGCCATTATGCAAGATCATGAAGGAACAATCTGGATTGGCACCAAGGGTAATGGTTTGATTGCAGCCAAACCTCAAAGTAAACCATTGACCTATCACCTTACCCAATATACGACTGACACCAACAATGTATATAGCCTAAGCGGCAATGAAATCTACAGTTTATATGAAGATAAACAGCAACGAATCTGGATTGCAACATTTGAAGGCGGAATAAACTATTTGAAAAAAGAAGCGAATGAAAAGCCTGTCCAATTCATTAATTACCGAAACCGCTTAAAGAATTACCCTATCACTCAATGTTATCGTACCCGTTTCATCACCTCTGATGTTAAAGGAAATATTTGGATAGGCAGTGCTACAGGGTTACTGATGTGTGAAGGTAATTTCAATGAACCGGAGAAAATCACTTTCCATCGTTATAGCCGTATACCAGGTAATCCACAAAGCCTCAGCAATAACGATGTACATAATATCTTCTTCACTCAAAAAGGTGAAATGTACGTTGCAACATTTGGAGGTGGTCTCAATAAATTACTCTCACTCAATAAAGAACAAGCTACATTCAAAGCCTACACGATGAAAAACGGACTCCCGTCGGATGTTCTGTTATCTATCGAAGAAGACAAAGACGGCAATTTATGGTGTGCCACAGAAGAAGAACTCTGTAAATTCATTCCTACAACAGAAAAGATCATAAACTACCCTTCCAGAGTTTTTCCAAGACGAATTTCCTTTAATGAAGGAGCTGCATTACGGGCGCACTCTGATCATCTGATGTTTAACACAGTCAAGGGGATCCTCTGTTTCTTCCCGGATTCAATCCATACAAGTACTTATATTCCCCCTATCATCTTTACCCGCCTCCAACAAGCGGAAAAAACGGTAACACCCGGAGAAGGCAGCATATTGTCCACCCATATCGATGATACCCGACTCCTAACATTACCTCACGATAAAAATGCTTTTAGTATTCAGTTTGCAGCACTGGATATGAAATATCCTAATAACATTTCATATTCTTATCAGTTGGAAGGGTTTGAAAAAAACTGGAATGAAATAGGCAATCAACGAACTGCCACTTACACCAATCTTCCTAAAGGACATTATACTCTGAAAGTCCGTTCCACAAATAGCGACGGCGTATGGGTAGAAAACACACGTACATTAGCCATCACTGTACTTCCCTCTTTCTGGGAAACCCCATGGGCGTATCTGCTTTATATACTCTTTATCCTATTAATCATTTTTATAGCTGCCTATATTCTCTTTACCATCTTCAGACTTAAACATAAAGTTACTGTAGAACAAGAGATATCAGATATCAAATTACGTTTCTTTACGAACATCTCTCATGAATTACGTACCCCGTTGACTCTGATTGCCGGCCCCATAGAGCAAGTCTTGCAGCATGGCAAGTTAGAGGATGAAGAACGAGAACAATTGGTTTTAGTAGAACGTAATACAAACCGAATGCTACGCCTTGTCAACCAGATACTGGACTTCCGCAAAATCCAGAATAAGAAGATGAAAATGAAGGTGCAGCAAATCGATCTTATCCCGTTTACCCGGCAGATAATGGAAAGTTTCAACAAGCTGGCGGACGAACATCAGATGGATTTCGGAATGACTGCACAAACTTCGCAGATCAAAATATGGGCTGACCCGGATAAATTAGAGAAAATATTATTTAATCTGTTATCAAATGCATTCAAATATACTCCCCAGGGTAAGCAGATTAAAGTAAGTATACAGGAGGGAGAAACTGATGTAACGATTGCAGTGGAAGATCAAGGTATCGGCATTGCCGAAAACAAACAAAAATCTTTATTTATCCGCTTTGAGAATCTTGTAGATAAAAATCTATTCAACCAGGCCAGCACCGGTATCGGACTTTCACTCGTTAAAGAATTGATCGATATGCATCATGGTACAATCAGCATCCAAAGCAAACCTGGCGAAGGAAGTTGCTTCACTATCAAACTTCCCAAAGGAAAAGAGCATTTTGACGAAACTGTTGAATTCATCCTATCCGATTATGTTATAACTGATATTGTTCCGGGATATATGAATACCTCGTTATCCTCTCTTGCAGAAAGTGAAGAAACAAACCTGAACCATGAAAAAGAAACGATTCTGATTGTAGAGGATAATCAGGAACTACGCTTCTTCATAAAGACTATCTTTATTCAACATTTCAATGTGATAGAAGCAGAAAATGGAAAAATAGGATTAGAGAAGAGTAAGAAATATCTGCCGGATATTATTATCAGTGACGTGATGATGCCCGAAAAGGATGGAATTGAAATGGTACGCGAACTGCGGGAAGAGATGAATACCAGCCATATTCCTATTGTAATGTTGACAGCCAAATCTACTATCGAAAGTAGAATAGAAGGTATGAAATCAGGAGCAGACGACTATATAACCAAACCCTTCAGTGCTGCCTATCTGAAAGCGCGAATTTTCAACCTGGTTGACCAGCGCAAGAAGCTGCAAGCATTATTCTGTGCAAGCCTGCTGCCCACATCTACCAGCCAACAACCGAACTATGAAAAAGAAGAGAGACCACCCTCCTTATCCGCCAACGACCGGAAATTCATAGATAAAGTTATGGAGACAATAGAGAAACATCTGGATAATGGTGACCTCATGGTTGAAGATATTGCCAACGAAGTAAATATGAGCCGTTCTGTATTCTTTAAGAAACTGAAAACACTGACAGGCCTGTCTCCTGTAGAATTTCTAAGGGAAATACGCATGAAACGTGCCGCCCAACTAATAGAAACTGATGAATATAATATGGCTCAGATAGCTTATATGGTGGGACTAAATGATTCCCACTATTTCAGTAAATGCTTTAAGCAACAATATGGCATGACGCCGACAGAATATAAAGAAAGCCGGAAATAAAATTTCCCCATGTTCTGTATTAAAAGCATTCGCACATCCTTAATACAGAACATAGGGGTATCTTATGAAATAGTCAATCTCTATAAAACAATCAATCTTCCTGTAACCACTTATCAAGGAAACCCAAGACAGCTTCCTGTACTTTCTTACCACAATCATGTGGCATATCCCACAGTTCTGTTACCAGTTTATCTCCTGCCGAGCGACTTTCCCACACTTTCCGCATCTCAGCGAAAGCGGCGTTTACTCCTACCGGATGAAACAATTTATCATGCTCTCCATTTAGAAAGAACATAGGCTTAGGGCAAGCTATAGAAGCAATATGCGGATAATCCAGATAGCGCCTGATGCCTGGAAGCATATTGGCAAATCCTCCCCTTTCATTTCCATATTCCCATGAGAACTGACAATCCGTGGTAACCATCCAGCAAACGGCAGCTCCAGCCTTTATTTTATCAGTCAAAGCCGAAAGCATCCAAGCACGATAGGCACCCATAGAAAAACCCATGCAACCAATACGTTTAGAGTCTACTTCGGGCAAGGTTGACAGAAAGTCAGTAGTATACATGTCTTCATAGTTCATAAAAGCACTCCAACTACGCCCTAACATCATAAAGTTGCCAGCCACAGCCATATGTTTATCACCATCAATTCCCTCTTTACGTCCGCGTTCACCCCAAAAGATAGCGTCGACAGAAATAACCACATAACCATGGGCTGCCAAGTAATCGCCTACATATTGCCCACCATAGCATTGTTTCGCCCAGGCATCGGCATCCGCCAATACTTCCGGAGACACACCAAAAGGACGTATCATCTTCTCTTTACCAATCGTATAATGTCCTCCATGATCGTGTAGAAGCACAACTGCCGGAAAAGGGCCTTCACCATCAGGAACCAGCATATAAGCATTCACCCGTGAATAACCGGTCAGATTAAAGCGTAATTTCTTAGCTTTATATCCATCCCGTTGTTCTTCCGCCACTACTTCCATCTTATAATCAGTAGTATAAGGAGGTGGGGCCAACATGGCATCCAACACAGCATTGCGCGCTTGTTTACGCCATTTCTTAAAATTCTTGACAGGACTATTTCCCCAAGCCATGGGATAAGTCAACTCTTGCTTTAACTGATCCAGAAAAACCGGCATTTCCCTTTCCAGTTCGTAACCGGATAAATGCTGAGAAAGGGCGACCACCGAAGTGGCCAACCCTAACACGCAAAGAATGATACTTTTTATCATACCAAAAACATATTTATTAATAATTCGGATTTTGTTTCAAATTAGGATTATTATTCAATTGAATAGCAGGTATAGGATAAATACCTCTCCACTCTTCCGTAACACCAGTCTTATAGAACCAGGTATCTGTGAAATAAGAACCAAAACGAATCATATCACGTCGACGCTGGTTCTCCCAGATAAATTCACGGGCACGCTCTTCCTCTATCTTTTTCAAAGTCAGCCCATCCCAATCGGAAAGATTGCTACGCCTGCGCACTTGATTTACTAATTCGAGTGCCTCATCCAATTGTATCCCTTGCCTGAACAAAGCTTCAGCTTTCATCAACAATACATTGGAATAACGTTCCAAAATATAATCGTTATCAGCCTTACTACCAGACCAGGCCACACCTATTGGCGAATACTTCAACACACGGTAGCCTTCATTATCCTGAGCAGAAACCATATCTTTGATAGTTGTCAGCACCAATTGAGTGCCTTTATCATCACATAACGGAGTAACCCCATCCTGATAATACTGAGGACCATACTCCAAAAGTTCCAGACGTTCATCTCCTTCTTCATATCTCTTCAAGGCATCATCTGTAAAACAATAACCGTTAGCCGGTGCAAAAGCTAAATTATACTTCTTTTGATCAAGAGCATGTTGAGCATAAAGAATGAATTCATTGCCATCAACACCTTTGGACGGATCTACCGCAAACGAAGAAATAACCTCTTTTGAATTTGATTCATTGGTAGCAAGAAAGCAATCCCCCACTTTATCTTCCAAAACATAGGCATTGGTTCCAATGACATGATTACACATAGTCACCACATCAGCCCAATGAGCTTCACCGGCATAAACCTCAGCATTCAGATAAACAGAAGCCAATGCCGTATACACAGCTTCTTTTGTTAAACGAGGATAATAAGATGCGCGATTCACTTCTTTAATAGAAGGCAAATCTGCAGCAGCCTCTGCAAACTCTTTTACTACAAATTCATAGACCTCTTTTCTGGAAGCTGTCTTCGGTAAATCATTTGCATCAACTTTAGCTCCTGTAAAAAGGGGTACATTTCCGAAATAATCCATTGCATAATAATATCCATAGGCACGGAGAGCACGTGTTTCCGCAATCAAGGCTTTCAATTCATTTTTCATGGGAGAGGATTCCATACTGGCTATCACAGCATTGGCTGCACCAATACCGGGAAATAGGTATGTTCCCCAGCAAGTTTCAAGGCGTGCATTATCCGCTGTTATCTTATGTGCCATGATCTGCATATTACCTTCATCATACCATCCACCACTGGCACGACCCGGACAGAAAAATTCATCCGTGCCAAACTCTCCAATTCGCCAGCCATCACCACCTGCCCTAGACATATATGCCAGATATTGGTATACACCTACTACGGAAGAGAGAGCTTCTTCTTCTGTCTGATAATATGTTTCGGGAGAGAGTCTACCGTATAATTCTTCATCCAGATTAAGACAACCGGACAACATGCTAATCCCAACAAAACATGCAATTATGCTCTTAAATATTCTTTTTGTTTTCATCTTCTGATAATAAATTAAGGTTTAAAACGAAACGTTGATACCCATTGTGAAAGTACGTGCTTTCGGATAACTCAAATAGTCTATGCCCATCGGAGCTACTCCTGTTCTGGAAACCTCCGAATTTACTTCCGGGTCCAAACCGGAATATCCGGTAATGGTGAATAAATTCTGACCGGAAACAAATACACGGGCACGAGTAATACGCAACGGTTTGAAACTAAAATCATAACCTAAAGAAAGATTATCCATACGTAAGAACGAACCATCCTCTATAAATCTGGAAGAGAATACTTTGGCTTCTTCACGATTCACACCGGCAGTCACTGCCTCTTTCAATACATTTCTACCCGGTAGGTTATTCAGATAAGAAAGGTTGTTTGCCGTACAGTTATAGACATCATTTCCTACACTACCACGCAGGTTCATGCTTAAACTCCAATTTTTATAACGCAAAGTAGTAGAAATGCCATACGTAAAATCGGGTTGTGCGCAACCTATGATTTCAGACTCGCCATTATTGGCAAACTGTTCTTTACCATCTACGATACCAATGAATTTCTTTCCATAGAAAGTTCCCAAAGGTTGTCCAGGTATTACCAACTGGGCATAAGAACCTGAAAGACCTTGGCCCTGACAAGGAGCAACTTTCATGTTTTCACCAGTCCACTTATCATTCGACAGACTTATCAGTTCATTCTTATTCCGGCTGAAATTCAAATTCACATCCCATGAAAAGTCTTTGGTACGCAGTACACCAAATCCTAAGTCTATTTCAAGACCCTGATTCTTTACAGAACCTACATTCGCAATCTGCGAAGTAATCAAGGAAGGGGAAGGAACCGCCACGGAAAGCAATAAATCAGTCGTCTTTTTATAGTAATAGTCAATACTACCATGAATTCTTCCATTGAAGAAACCAAAGTCCAAACCTATATCTGTCTGTGCAGTCTGTTCCCATTTTATATCAGGATTAGAGTATTGTTGAGGTAATACAATAGTTACCTTCTCACCCCCTACCAAATATCCATTAGTACTGGCTCCCAACGTATTCAGAGAATTATAATTACCAATCTCCTGATTACCCGTGATACCATAGCTGACACGTAGTTTCAGATCTGTAAGAATATCGCTATGATAGAATTCCTCCTGAGAGATTCTCCAAGAAGCGGCTGCAGAAGGGAAAATACCCCATTTGTGATCGGCACCGAAACGGCTGGAACCATCACGACGTACTGTAGCGGTAAATAAGTATTTATCCCCATAATTATAATTCAGACGTCCATACATAGATATAAGGGTATTGCTTTCGGCAAAACTGCTTACGCTTTCCACTGTTTTTGCAGCAGCAAGGCTATACCACTTGAAGGTGTCGGATAAGAAACCATAAGCACGGGTATGATTTCCTTCATCATAAAAATACTGGTAAGAATAACCCAGCATGGCATCAATAGAATGTTTACCAAATTTTTGATTGTATTTCAAGATTGTTTCCAACAGTTTAGAATAATCCTGCAATTTCTGTACACTAACATAACCATCATTGCCATTACCCAGCAGATTACTCTTGGATATATAAGAGTTACGTTCGATAGAATTATAAGTATAACCCAAATTCACCTGGAACGTAAAAGGTTTATAGAAATTCCAATCAGCAGTCAGATTACCCAGGAATTTTCTGTTTTTACGCTCATCCAGAATTTCAGATGCAAAAGATACCGGATTCACACGATAAGGAGGCACATCATAGAAATCACCTTCCTCATCATAAACCGGATAAGTAGGATTAAAAACATATGCTTCGTACAACATGCTACTTCCCATCTCACTACCAACAGTATTGGATACCGGTGCCTGGTCAGCATGTGTTTCACCATAGTTCAAATTCATATTTAACTTCAGCTTACCATCCAGTGCTGTATGATTGATATTCACACGGGCATTGGCACTTGTCATACCAGAGCCCAGCATAATACCTTCCTGGTCGCTATAACCCAAAGATGCGCGATAGTTTGTATCCTCACTTCCACTCATGAAAGAAAGGTAATGATTTTGAGAGATTGCCGTACGGAAAATACGATCTTGCCAATCTGCATTATCACCTTTATCATCCAAAGATAATCCTAAATCAGTTACTGCCTTACGGTATTCATCACCAGTCAGTACATCCAGCTTATTAGCTACATTAGAAATACCCAAGCTATAACTGTAATCCAATTGCTTAACACCTTTTTTCCCTTTCTTCGTAGTGATCATAATAACGCCATTAGCACCACGGGAACCATAAATAGCCGTAGCAGAAGCATCCTTCAAGATATTGATGGATTCAATATCATTAGGATTAATAGAAGATAATGGATTTACTGATTCCTGGTCAAAGAAGTCTGTATTACTACCATTGGAAGCAATGTGACTGGAACTTACACCAGCAGAAGAATTGATAGGAACACCATCAATTACATATAACGGATCATTGGAAGCGGTAATAGATGTACCACCACGAACACGAATTGTATTAGATCCACCGGGCTTACCACTATTCTGGCTGATATTTACTCCTGAAAAAGCACCTTGCATCAATTGTTGAGGGCTCAGGTCAGTACCAACTTTAAAACGATCACTACTGATGGAAGATACAGAACCTGTCAAATCGGACTTTTTCATAGTACCATAACCTACTACCACCACCTCTTCCAAAGCCTGTGCATCATCCAGCAGTACCACATCAATTGTATTTTGTGAGCCGACTGCGATTTCCTGTGTTACATATCCTATATAAGAGAAGATGAGAGTGTTTTTTCCCGAAGAAACCGACAATGTATACTTACCATCCATATCAGTTATTGTTCCTACAGCGGAATTACCTTTTACAGTCACATTCACACCGATCAACGGCTCTTGCTTCGAGTCAGTCACCGTTCCTGTAATCGTCTTGTTTTGTGCATACAGACATTGTGTTACTATCAATGCCAATACAAAACACAACTTTCTAAAATCAAAATGCAGTTTGTTTTTCATATCAATACATTTGGGGTTAATAAATAAAGATTCAAAGTTTCTCAATAAGATTTTGTCTTTCACCTTGCCGTGCAAAGGAGAGGATTATATTGATTTTGCAGGTGAAAAATATGCTCAAATCGGTTAAAAAAATAGTCCACACAGCCCAAAGTTCTTTTGGAAGGGGTTTTAAACAATTATTCCACATCTTTTCTACACCTTTTTCTCCCCTTGAAACCGTTTTTTCTACGAATCTATTCATCACTCTCTGTTTATTCACATCAACCACTTTATTAAACTACTATTTCGCTACACTCATTCATCTCATTTTCTATCAAAAAAGAAAAGCTTATAAAAAATCCTTTCTGATATATTTTCAAAGGAAGTATATCAGAAAGGAAACAGAATATAAAACGTTCTTATTTACTTCAAATGTCTCAATATCCACTTCAGCTGTCCATATTCCGTAGCATCAGAAGTCCAATGCTCATTAATCGGAGTTATCAGTGCTTCCTTGGGGCAATCCAGCACATTATAAACAGCATAACTGGTAGTAGGCGGACAGGTATCATCATTATATCCCCAAGTGATATAAGTAGGAACTTTAATCATACGGGCGAAGTTCACCACATCATAATATGCCATCGTTTTCAGCTTATCCGGAGTATCCATACCCTCTACTCTAAAAAAATGAGGATAGCCACCTGCACGTCCTGCTTTATAGCCTGCCATATCACTCAATGCCGGATGATTGACTACGCAAGCCGTTACACGGCTATCCAGTCCGGTAGTAATCAGTGCCAAAGCTCCTCCTTGGCTGCCACCTTGGACAATTACATTTTTACCATCCCATTCGGGCAGAGAAGTCAGGAGATCGATACTGCGTACACAACCCAAATAGACACGTTTCATGTAATAATTATCGCGGTTCTCCAATCCGTTATTTAAATAACCGTTCTCTCTGCCATTAAAAGCATTGCTGATTTCCTTAAATTTTTCCGCACTCATCTCCGGATTCAGGCCATGTATCTCGATTTCGAAACGGATACATCCTTCTTCTGCATAATATTTATGGCGCAGAGGCTCCTTTATAGTTTTAATTCCAGCTCCCGGAGGGCAAAGTACAACCGGACAAGAACCTTTCACTGCATTCTTAGGATAGAAAAGATAACCATAAATGCACTGTCCATGGTTATTCAGCATTAATTTAATGAGATAACAATCAACCTTATCCGTACAATACTCCTCTGCAAGTTTTTTAGTATAAGTCAACGGATATTTGGCAGCTTCCGCTTTATTGTTTTTCCAGAATTCTTTAAAATCTTTCGGCATCTGTGTGTAAGGTTGAATCTTTTCCGGTGAAAAGCCTACCTTCACATGATGTTTATAGCTTGTTCCATCCACGGTCGCTGTCAGACGACAATCACGGAAACCGGGTTCTTTCATTGTTCCCACAGGTATCACCGCCTTTCCTTGCTTCAAAATAACGGAACCGGAAGTATCCGCCGGCATCATGTCACCACCTATTTCATAAGAAACAGTTACACCATCCTGCGGAATTCCGTATTTATAGAACTGCACCTCAACCGCAGCTTTCTCTCCGGTCTTATAAATCCAGTCAGCATGATTGGGCACGGTCACCCAAAGTACATCACTCCGGTACGGGTAGTTTTCCGCACATACAAATGACAGCGGAAAGATCAAGGCGAACAGCCATATAAACAAACTCTTTTTCATCATTATGTTTTTAGTATTATCACATTATTTTACCAGTCACAAAGACCATCTTCCTACCAAGTCCGTATCAACTCCGTGTCAAGACCGTGTCAAGTCCGTAGTTATGAACACGGAGATGGTACGGAGATGATACGGTTTTGACAGATACGGGTCAGCGCTTTATGCTTAATAATTCATTCCCATTTTTTACCGGATTCCAGTCATCCTCTCCGGCAAGTATGGAGTCTATCTCATAGCCTTTGAGGCTCTTCAGTTGATGTGAGAAAGGTACACGTGCTTTTGGATTGGCACCTTCACCCGTGCTTTCATACTCTGCATAGAATGCGGTCTTTTCCGCTTCCTTTTTACCCCAGTTATTCCAACCGGCAGGAGCGATATGCTTGCCTAAATTGCAACGGATGAATACAGCCTGCGCATACGAACGCCAGGGACGCGACAGATAGACATCCTGTACACCCTTATCAGCCGTCAGTCGGCAATCATAAAATACATAACCATATTTCTGCCCTTGATCCGTAGAAGGTGCTGTCACATAGCCCCCACCTTTACTATGAATGTGACAACGATTGAATACAGCCGTAGACCAGCCAAAGATAAAATCGACCGTACCTTCTATGTAGCAATCTTCATAGTACTGGCGGCAGTCTTTTCCATAGGTATAGAGTGTATCCTGGAAACCAAGGAAACGACAGTTTTTGAAATAAACACGATCGGCACTTACAAAACAGGCTACAGCCTGTCCCACCGGACCCGAGGAATTCTCAAACGTAATATTCTCAGCATAAAAGTCCGGAGCATAAATATAGCAGGAAGATGAACCGGAAGTTCCTTTTTCTTCACCAAAGCAATTCTTCTTCTGTGCATAATCATCATACGAAAGTATGGCACTTTCCTGACCTATCAGGGAAATATTAATTTTGCTTTCGGGTACTACAATTTTCTCTTTATACACACCTTTACGCACCAATATCGTAGTACGGATATTCTTGCGGAAATCGGGAACAGCATCAATGGCTTCCTGTACAGTGAAAAAGTCTCCGCTACCATCCTGTGCCACTACGAAATCATAATGTCGTACATACTTAGCTAATTCCGGTACTTCCTTAGCAATGGCATCCATAGCCAGGCCGGCTACAATGCGGCCACCATATACATTCAGATGGGTATTATCTTCGCGTCCTTTAGGTATAGCAGCAACCTGATTGGCAGGTACCCACATGAACAGCTTTTTAGAGTCTACCGGTCCCATGCCTTCTACCAGGTCGTGCGTAATCTTATTCATATCCACAAATGCAACACCCAGCTCTTTCGCCACATTCCGCGGAGAGTCCAGATAGGCTCCGTGCGTATCAATCAACTTGTCACCTTCAGCAACAGCCGGCTGTTCCGAAGCTTCCCGCTTTGCATCCGGATTCACGCCTTTCTGTATATCATCCTGACTGATAGCCTGAGCAACTGCATTCCCATCCGCTGTGCCGAAGTTTCGGCGTACGATGGAGTTAAACAAAACAGGGATACCTCCCTTAGCACGTGTTTCGTTTACAAAACGTTTCAGGTTTTCATCAAAAGTACTTCCCGGAGCTGTATACCGCTTTGGGTCGGATTTCTCATCATTGTGACCGAATTGGATAAATACATAATCACCTTTCTTCACTTGTGAGATTACTTTCTCCCAGCGCCCTTCATCAATAAAGCTCTTGGAACTCCGCCCGTTCACGGCATGATTATCCACACGTATTTCCTCGGAGAGATAACCGGGCAACATTTGCCCCCACCCCCGTTCCGGATTTTGACCCGTCAATGACTTATTAGCCATAGTGGAGTCTCCGATCATAAAAATCGTAATCACTGGTTTGTCAGCCTTGAAAGCAGAAAGCAGAAAAAACAACCCCAGCAATAATGTCAACTTATGTTTCATAGTTCATTATATATAAATAGTATTCTTAGTTTCCGGCTGCAATATTACCTAAAAACAGAGGGTTTTAGGGGTAAAAAAAGTCGCAATCGGTAGAAAAATTAATATTAATCGTATATTTGCCGACAAAATAATCAATCTGACTGGCAAAATGGAAAAGACAAGAAGTAACACTTTCATTCTTGAAAAAGAAATAGTATGGGAACCTGCAGGTGAAGGAGTGGTACGCCAAATCATGGGCTACGACGGACAAGTGATGCTTGTAAAAGTGAAATTCGAGCAAGGAGCTGTCGGTACACCACATACTCACTATCATACACAAACCACTTATGTGGCAAGCGGTAAATTTGAATTTACCGTAAATGGTGAAAAACAAATTGTAGAAACCGGAGACGGTGTTTACATCGAACCGGATGCGGTACATGGTTGTGTATGCCTGGAGGCTGGTATCCTGATAGACTGTTTCAGCCCCATGAGAGCAGATTTTCTGAAGCGCTAAATCCTGTCTGCAAGGAGTTAACTTCTTGCGAACAAAAAGTTAACTTCCTGTCGACAAGAAATTAAGTTCTTGCAGGCAGGAAGTTAAGTTGTTATTTTGCAGATTTCCAATCACTACACATTTTATAGATATAACTCAGATCATCATATAGTGTAGCTTCCTTTTTCGTCAATTGTTTCGCCCACTTCACACGATCGGCTGTCGGAGAGCCCTCTCCAGTACTTCCATATTCAGCATAACGTGCTGTCTTCTCATTTTCTGCATTTCCCCAGTTATGCCAACCTTCGGGACGGATATGTTTACCCATTTCGCAATTGATAAATACAGTAGCGGCATACGGACGCCAGGGACGTCCCAGATATACCTTATCCACACCAGGGTCGGCAGTCAGCCGGCAGTTCTTGAAAACGTATCCCACCGCAATATCTTTGGGGGTAGAAGCTGCCGTTACGTATGAATTGGTTTTACTCCGTATCTCGCAATTCTCAAACAATGCAGTAGAAGGACCAAATATAAAATCGGTAGTACCATCAATATAACAATCTACAAAATAGAGCCGTGTACCGGCAACACCTGTATAAATAGTATCCTGATTACCCAAAATACGGCAGTTTATGAATACCAGTTTATCACCTTCCGTATGAAGTGCCACGGCTTGTCCCAGTCTGGCGGCATTATTTTCTATAGTCAGATTCTTGAAAGTTATGCTATTCCCCTCTACTTTCACTGTATAGGTGCGAAAAGTACCCATTTTATTAATATTGGCGTGGTCATCATACGTGATAATCGTATTTTCCACACTTTCACCAATGAATTCTACATTCTGCAACCAGGAAGGGATAACCACTTTTTCTTTATAAGTACCATTCTTTACCAGTACCGTCACTTTATAATCCATAAAAGCCCGGATACCTTCCATAGCTTCTGTCAAAGTACGATAGTCTCCCGAACCATCGCGAGATACAACAATCGTATCCTTCCATTGAGTCTGTGCCGACAATGGCGACTGCAAACGCTCCCATTCCAAACTTGCCATGATAAACGGGCCTACCGCCTTGGGATCATTGCTACGGATTGTCTCATTTATATAATAGGTGTAATCGCCCATACGGTAATTCTTACCGCCTAATCCGGCAACTGCACAAGCTTTCGTAATAGTTACCACACCATCTTTATCTACTTCGATGAAGTTATCGAGGATGCCCTGATAGCCTTTGAGAGCTACTTCCAGATATGACTTATCAATATATCCTTTACGAACCGCCTTAAACAAAGCGTAAACAAACATAGTGGAACAAGAAGACTCTACATAGTTTCCTTTCTCACCGCTTTTATCCAGTACCTGATACCACAGTCCCGTCTTCGGATCTTGTATACGCTTCACTTGTGCAGCAATATTATTCAAGATAACGAGCATAGAATCACGTCCAGCCTCATGCTTTGGAATATAGTCCAATGCATCTACAAATGCCATTGCATACCAGCCCATAGCACGTCCCCAGCTATGTTGAGACTGTCCGGTAACAGGATCTGCCCAACGTTCCTTACGACTGACGTCACAGGCATGACGGTAAAGGCCATTTTTGGGGTCATAAGTATGGCGGGCTACTGTAATAAACTGATTGACAATATCCTGATAATCCTGCACACGATTATTACGGTAAGCATATTCTGCATAGAAAGGCGCTCCCATATAAATACCATCCAGCCACATCTGGTTAGGATAAATCTTCTTATGCCAGAAGCCACCGTCCTCATTGCGCGGATGGGTATCGAGCTGGCTGCGCAGCAAGTCTATAGCTTTCTTATATTTCTCATCTTTCGTCTGTTCATAAATACGGAACAGGAATTTACCGGAGTTCAGACGGTCAATATTATATTCATGTAATTTATAAGTCTCGATGCTTCCATCATTGTGTATCATAGTGTCCGCGTAAGCCAATGCATAGTCGAACATTTTCCTATCTCCATAGGTATCATACACATCCAGCATAGCTTGCAATTCCAGCCCGTGGCAATAGTCCCATTTCAATTTCGGCTGGAAATCCAACTGCCAGGATTCCGGGCAACGAATCATCTCTGACTCTACCATACGCACCGACCAGGGTTGCTTATCACTGACTTTCTGGGCGGACAACTGGGTAGAGCAAAGCAGCGCTCCCATCACAAAAGTTTTACAAAGTAGATTATTCATCATTCTATTCTTGTTTTTAGGTATATAGATTATATTGAGTAATGTGACAAAGATAGCGGTTCTCACCTAAACCGTTGTGTACTTTTCGACCGAAATGGTGCATTATTTATTTTCGTCCTCTACAATCTTATTTTTTCGTGTACGAGAACGAGCGATTTCGTGCGCGATAACGAGTTTTTTGCCATTTATTTGCATTTCGAACAAAAATTGCAGGAAATTAGACGAAAAAAGTATTGATATACATCAAATAATGTGTATTTTTGGCCCCAGAAATAAGAATTAATAATTTTAAATCAACGTATCATGAGTTTAAATCAAAATGCAGTGGGAAAGATGACCAACTACAGGTGGACCATCTGTGCCATGTTATTTTTTGCGACAACAGTAAACTACCTTGACCGCCAGGTGCTGTCATTGACGTGGGATGAATTTATCAAACCCGAATTCCATTGGGACGAATCACACTACGGCATTATCACATCTGTCTTTTCTATTGTTTATGCAGTCTGCATGTTATTTGCAGGCCGTTTCGTAGACTGGATGGGAACTAAGAAGGGTTTTCTCTGGGCTATCGGCGTATGGTCGGCAGGTGCCTGCCTCCATGCCTTATGTGGTATCGTTACAGAACATTTTGTAGGTCTGCACAGTGCAGCCGAATTAATGGGAGCGACCGGTGATGTTGTAGTAACCATCGCTACCGTCAGTATGTACTGCTTCCTCGCCGCCCGTTGCGTACTGGCACTTGGTGAGGCCGGTAACTTCCCCGCAGCCATCAAAGTAACCGCCGAGTACTTCCCTAAGAAAGACCGCGCGTATGCTACTTCAATCTTCAATGCCGGTGCTTCTATCGGTGCTTTGGTTGCCCCGCTGTCTATTCCTTTGCTGGCTAAGGCTTGGGGCTGGGAGATGGCTTTCATAGTAATCGGTGCTCTTGGTTTTATCTGGATGGGCTTTTGGGTATTCATGTATTCCAAACCTTCTGAAAGCAAACACGTAAACAAAGCTGAACTGGACTACATCGAACAGGATAGTTATGAAGAAGGTGCTGCTCCGATAGTAGCAGAGAAAGACGAAAAGAAAATGAAATTCTGGCAGTGCTTCAGCTACAAGCAAACTTGGGCATTCGCTTTCGGTAAGTTCATGACCGACGGTGTGTGGTGGTTCTTCTTGTTCTGGACTCCTTCTTATCTGAATACACAATTCGGTATCAAAACCTCTGAAGGATTGGGTATGGCATTGATCTTTACGCTGTATGCCATTACGATGCTCTCAATCTATGGTGGTAAATTGCCTACCATCATCATGAAGAAAACCGGCTTAAATCCTTATGCCGCCCGTATGCGTGCGATGTTGATTTTCGCATTCTTCCCGCTGGTAGTGTTGCTAGCACAACCTTTGGGTACTATATCTCCGTGGTTGCCGGTTATCATGATCGGTATCGGTGGCGCAGCTCATCAATCCTGGTCTGCCAATATCTTCTCTACGGTAAGTGATATGTTCCCCCGTGCTGCTATTGCAAGTATCACTGGCATTGGTGGTATGGCAGGGGGCGTAGGTTCCATGCTGCTGCAGTTCATAGCAGGTGAGCTCTTCGTTTATGCCGGAGAAACCAACATGACTTTCATGGGCTTTGAAGGCAAACCGGCAGGATACTTCATCATCTTCTGCGTATGTGCGGTAGCTTACCTGCTCGGTTGGGTTGTCATGAAGGCTTTGGTTCCGAAATACAAACCTATCGTATTGGAATAATATTATTATTCTATATATAATAAAAAATGACAAAGGTGCTCAGCGATGGGCACCTTTTTTAGTATAATATAAAAAGTATGGGCACAAAAAAAGCCCCTTCTCACGAAGTGACTCTCTTCTGCACTCTCCTGCTAAAACCACACAAACCTCAGTGCCCACTTTAGCAAATTACACCTCCAGACGGTTCATGAGAGATACAGGAGCGCAAAATTTTAAGATGAAAAAAAGGGAAGTCTCACGACTTCCACAATTCTTCTAACCTTAAATCTAAATCTCTATGAAAAAAACGTTCGGCAAAGATAGCCGTTTATTCCATTCGGAGATATTAATAAAAGATATAAAGATTTGAGGAACATTTAAGATTTACTAAATGGAATTGGTAAAGCTTTATAAAACCGTATCAAGCAGATCGGCATAGATAGGATTTTGTCGTAACAAGTGAGGCACCCCTGTCATAAATAGCTGCTTGCGGGCACGGGTGAGCGCAACGTTTAGTTTCCGATCAATCCATACCCCTTTTTCTTCCGTAAGGTTGGCAAGAAATTTCAGTTGATAAGTACGGTTCACACAGAAAGAATAAATAATCACATCCCTCTCACTCCCTTGGAAACGTTCTACAGTGTCCACCAGAATATCATTCAAAACAGGAATACCCAAAGCTGCTATCTCGCTCTTTATAAGAGCTATCTGACTACGATAAGGAGTGATAACACCTAAAGTCAAAGCAGAATTAAAACCAGAATTGCTTGCTTCATACTGTCTGTAAACGGCAGCAGCCAACCGAGCTGTAAGCTGTGCTTCGGAATGGTTAATCTTCGCTGATTGTGAAGGAGTCTCCGGCACCGAGGGAAGAAAAGCTACCCGACTCACCAATACATCAGCAAATTCATCATTCTCCAGTCCCGGAGCAAGTTCAAGTTCACCTTGCTGATGCGGCAAACCGACCGCTTCCAGTAATCCGCCATAAAAAGCACGATTAGGGAACCGGGCTACTTCCACATTCATACGTCCCTGCCGGCAAAGCATATCGTAAAAATGCTGAGTGGTTGGCGACGGATGATTAACAGAGATTGTACGATAGAGACGTTCGAACAGAGAATCTTTTAGATTATACAAACCGATACTCTGCAGACATTCTTCACACACTTCAGATTGCGATTCGGATTGAAGAACAACGGCAGGCAGTTGTTTATGATCGCCGATAAGAATGAACTTACCGATGGCGTTGTTGCCAGCCACATTTCGTGCACAAAGAAGTCCTAACAGTTGCGGCTCCAATATCTGGGTAGCCTCATCCACAATAGCCACATCAAAAGTCTTCAGACGAAACATATCCGTTTTAGATGAGAAGGTAGCAACAGTACCAACGAAAACACGGCAACGTTCTATGCGTGCGTGTACTTCACGACGTGTAGAACAAGGCTCCAGCACATTCTCTATTAATCGGGAACGGAAAGGAGGATCGCAAGAGAGCTCACTTCCGATACGAATAAAATCAATCTCAGGCGTTATTACAGAAAGGGTTTTGCAGATCTCATCCACTGCACGATTTGTATATGAAAGCAACAGTATCTGTTTCCCGTCACGATAGAATGCTTCTACCATACCACGCAAAGCACGGGAAGTCTTTCCGGTGCCCGGAGGACCTATCAAAAGAAAATAATCCCTGGCTGCCTGTGCCTTCAAGGTAATGCGGGAAAAATCATTGGAAGCAGCTGCAATACGGGCATCAAAAGAAGTATCAAATTCCGGTTCACGCTGAGACAGCAATAGATCCCGGCGATCCTTGTTAGCGGAAAGGAAAGCGGAAAGTCCCAGATACATGCTGCGGAAAGAAGTATCCATATAATCGTGCTCTATGGCATAGCGACTATCCAGAGGAAGCACAGAAGTATTTTGTTGCGAAGCACGAAGACGGATACGGATATCCCGGTCGGTGATTCGCTCTATATTTCCTTTGAATACCATCTTATTGGTTACATTGTCCGTATCTTGATTGCGTTGATAGAGGACAATGGTGTCACCCTCACGGAAATTCGGCAAAACTTGCAGAGGTGAATCATTAACCGGACGTGCCAGTACAAGATATGCCTTATGTATATCTGCCGCATGATTCTCCGTGATCGTCAGATCATATAGTATCTCTCCCGCCTCACGTTTTTCTTCAAGTGTGGAAAGCCACAAAGCAGCAGCTCCTGCACGCCCTTCATAATCGATATCACCTGATTTCGAAGTGTACAATTCCTTGGTTATAAAATTGTAGAGTGTATAGAAGTAACGTTGCTCCAATGCAGTAAGCATCCGGATACGTTGTGCCACTACATCGATGGACGGATAGAGATAGCGTTTCCATAACGTGTTATTCAGATGACGCTCATTCAGTGTCTCCGGATTGATAGCTTTCAGACATTCCGCCGTATAATAAGGACTGTTACGTAATTGCATGCCATATTCATTCGCCACAATCCGGTTGCGGACATCCATCACACGCCGTACCATCGCCCACGATGGACGAGCAGGATATAACAACGGGTAACGTGTATACAGCAAGTATGCCTTTACTCTACGGTGGTCCATTCCCATAGAATATTCCAGCACTGCCTGATACAATAACATCTGCACCTTATTATTCTCTTTCGGTTCCACCTTACCCCGGATAGAGTACTCATCGGCTTTACCCGACTTCATTTCTATAAAGGAAGACATATCGCGCTGCATATAGTCCAGACGTCCTTGCAACCCCAGTGCTTCACATATATAGGTAGGTTCCAGTACCGCATCTGTTTTATCCAGTTCATAACCGGGAGTCCGGAAAGTTTCAGTCACCGTTTGACGGATATGTTCGAAGTGCCGTTTACAATCGGCAAAGAATTCCTTTTCTTTCTCCTTGTCCAGCAAATCGGCACATGCAGCCAACTCTATGGAATAAGTGCGGAAAGCCTTTTTCATGCAGGATAAATAGTCCGGCTCCTCTTTCGCATAGATCCATTCGTCCAGGAAAAGATTGGCAATATTACCGAGCAACAGAGGACGTGTATTATCGGGAGATTGCAAACGTGCCAGCAGATAATTGGCCGGATGATGCCCGTAATCTTTAAAACACTCTGCCAGAGAACTGATATCCAACAGATAATCCGGTTCTAAAATAATAAAGGAAGGTGTCAATACACCTGCCTCATCTACAGCTACATCCAATAGATTGACCTGTGCATGGCGCCATAACAATTGACAGGTTTCTGCAAATTCCTCATTCACCTGCGGTACATTGTATCGCACCCGTAACGGTTCATCAGCAACGGTATCTACAGGCAATACATATAAATACGTATCATCGGCATATTGAAAACAAACACGCATCCGGCGTACCCGTTCTTTAGCAGGCGGAGAAACGATGTAAGTAGCATCCGCACGGGGAAGCAAGCGGTAAAGTTCCGCCGGTACCTCCTCTCCCGTAAGCTTCTTCACAAAGAAAGTCAATGTCTTGATGTCTCTCAACAGATTCTCTCGTGAGGGTTCAGCCAAACGGTTCAGAACAGCATTGGAGGTCAGGCGAAAAGTATGTAAACGATTTTGTTCCACAACAGACAGTCCGGCTTTCGAGGCAACAAAGCTGATACGTGCAGACAAGTCAGTCATTTGCAAGCTACCGTCCGGCATCTGTGTACGGCAAAGACGTTCCAGAAATTCACGGAGCTGACGGTAAGCCGTTGTTAACGGAATATTTTCATCCCGGCAGACCGTAAGTAAAAAGTAATAGTATTCCCGTGCCTCTTCCTGCATTACTCCTCCTTATCTTCATCCGCCTCGTCCGTGTCAGTTTTCTTATCCTTAATCATCAGGATACTCAACTCATAGAGCAGATAAAGCGGAATAGAAACCACTGTCAGAGTGAAAGGATCGCCGGTTGGCGTAATAATAGCTGCGACTATCACAATAATCACCAGTGCATGACGACGGTACTTGCGCAGGAAAGATTTGTGTACCAATCCCAAAAGTGAAAGTAACCAGGTCACCAACGGCAATTCAAAAGCCAGTCCCATACAGAGCACCAGCATCATGAAGTTATCTATGTAAGAATTTAAAGAAATCTGATTCTCGATGGATGCACTCAGTTCGTAGGTAGAGAGAAAGCGCAACGTCAATGGGTAGACCATAAAATAGCCCAGCAGTACACCGAGGAAAAACATCACTGTACCAATACATAAAGCTTTCTTCACCCCACGACGCTCGTTAGGATAAAGGGCAGGACTGATAAACCTCCAGATTTCGAAAAAGATATAAGGCGTAGCCGTAACTACCGACATCCAGAATGCGGTGGACATATGAACAAAGAACGGAGCCGCCAGATTTATATTGATCAGTTTGACATGAAACTGCTGCGTAAAGAATTCATCGTTAAGATTGAATGTTTTTCCTACATATCGCAGCACGTCGTAAAAAATGAAATCATTGTGGCAGGGTGCCAACACCACATTATCAAACAACCACGGCATTGCAATAAAATAACCGACTGCAAATACAAACCACACACCGAGAACTCGAAACAGTACCCGACGCAGTTCGTCCAAATGATCCCAAAAGGTTAGTTCTTTATCTGCCATACTAGTGAAATAGTTACAAGCTACAAGCTATAAGTACCTTCGGCATGATAGCACAGATACTTGTAGCTCGTAGCTTGTAACCCGTAGCTTATTATTTTTTAGAAGCCGGCTCTTCTATATCATCCTTTGCTTTATTTATTTCTTCTTTCGCCTCGTTCACACCATCCTTGAAGCTCTTCACGCCTTTACCTAATCCCTTCATCAATTCAGGTATCTTCTTACCACCGAACAACAACAAGATAAGCAAAGCAATAATGACCCATTCGGAACCGCTGGGCAGAAAGCCTAATAAAAGTAAGTTTGTCATATTCATAGTTTTTAAATTTGTTGCAAATATAATAGTTTCACTACAGATTACACGCTTTTACACGGATTAAAACGAAAAGAATAAAGGTAAACCCGAATATCAGTCCTGATAATAGACCCTCTTCACCCGTGTAGAAACGCTTGTCAATACTTCATAAGGAATGGTTTCAAGTACATCGGAAAGCACCGTAATGGGCAGATGATCGCCAAATATCTCTACGGTATCCCCTTCTTTACATTCAATATCCGTAACGTCTATCATGCAGACATCCATGCAGATATTACCGACATAAGGTGCACGTTGCCCATTCACCAAACAATATGCATGACCATTGCCTAAGTGACGGTTTAGTCCGTCGGCATATCCGATAGGCAGTGCAGCAATACGCGAATCACGTGTCAGATGTCCCTTGCGACTATATCCAACCGTATCTTCTTCGGGCACCCCCCGTATTTGCAGGATGGTAGTTTTCAGTGTACTTACATTATTTATAATAGTATTATCGATCGGACTGATACCATACAAACCGATGCCCAGACGTACCATATCGAACTGTGCTCCGGGGAAACGCTCAATACCTGCCGAGTTACAGATGTGACGGAGTATCTTATGCGGAAATGCTGCTTGCAACTGCATAGAAGCAGCTTCAAACATTTCTATCTGTCCACGCGTAAACGCGTCAAACTGAGATGCGTCACTACCCACAAGGTGAGAGAACACAGACCGTGCAATGACTGCATTCTGGCTCTTCAACCGTTCTATAAGCCGTGGCATATCCTCAGGCGCAAAACCCAGACGGTGCATACCCGTATCCAGTTTTATATGAATAGGGAAATTGGTGATACCTTCTTTTTCCGCCTCCTTAATCAGTGCATCCAGCAAATGGAAACTGTACACTTCCGGCTCCAGCTTATAGTCGAACATGGTCTTGAATGCCGTCATCTCCGGATTCATAATGATGATGCTCGCCGTAATGCCTGCTTTGCGCAGCTCGGAACCTTCGTCGGCCACAGCCACAGCCAGATAATCGACATGATGTTCCTGTAGCGTCTTGGCAATCTCATACGAACCTGCACCATATGCAGACGCTTTCACCATGCAGACCATCTTGGTTTCCGGCTTCAGTTTACTACGATAATAATTCAGGTTGGCTATCATGGCTCCGAGATTCACTTCAAGAATCGTTTCGTGTACCTTCTTCTCCAGTTCTTCCGTCAAAGCATCAAAGCCAAACTGACGGGCACCTTTTATCAATATAATTTCATTTTCCAACCGTAGCTCACCACGGGAAATAGCACGCAACAATGCTTCCGTATTAGGATAGAAAGCCTTTTCAATATCAAAACGTGCAGCACACGAAGCAATCTCATTTCCAACACCGATGATGCGCTCAATGCCACGACTGTTGATCAATTGCGATACCTTCCGGTAAAGCGTCGGTGCATTCTGCCCCGTTTCCAGTATATCAGAAAGAATGAGTGTACGCTTCAACCCATTGCTTTGCGAGCGACGGTAGAGGAAATCGAGCGCAATATCCAATGAAGCGAGATCACTGTTATAACTATCATTAATCAATAAGCAACCGTTTTTGCCCTCCTTTACTTCCAGACGCATAGCCACCGGTTCCAGTGTCGTCATGCGTTCCGTAATTTTTTCGGCGGGAAGCATCAGGTAAAGACAAGCCGCCAGGCAGTTCAACGAATTCTCAATAGAAGCATCATCAATGAAAGGTAGCATAAAAGTATTGTCCATTTCCAGGTAACGGTAAGAGATGACGGTACAATCTTCTTTCTTCTCCACCTTACTTATAAACAGGGGACGCTCCATATCCCTTCGGCTCCATGCTATTTCACGGGCACTGAGCATGGATTTTGCCACACAATTACTGATAAACTCATCATCACCATTATAAATCACCACATCGCAGTTCTTAAACAGGGTTAGTTTCTCCATACATTTCTCTTGCAGAGAAAAGAAGTTTTCCTGATGAGCACCACCAATATTAGTCAGTATGCCAATGGTTGGCTTGATAATATTCTGTAAGGCACGCATTTCCCCCATCTCCGAGATACCAGCTTCGAAAATAGCAAGCTCAGACTGTTCGTTCATTTGCCAGACAGACAGAGGCACTCCGATCTGAGAATTATAACTGCGAGGCGAACGGACAATTACCCGTTCGGGACTAAGCAACTGATGAAGCCACTCTTTCACAATAGTCTTTCCATTACTGCCTGTGATGCCAATCACAGGAATCTGGAATTGCTCACGATGTTGCTCCGCCAATTTCTGCAAAGCTTTCAGCGGATTAGCAACTACTAAAAAGTTGAGTTGGGGTATGAGACTTGACTGCGCATCATCATGTTGTATAGAATCATCTATAATCAATTGTCCATTTTCAATTGCCTTATAAGTTTCTTTGCTTACCACAAAATTGCGAACGCCACGTGAATATAAATCAGATATATAGCGGGCACCGTCATTGCGTTTGGTAGTTAAGGCAAAGAACAAAGTTTCTTCGGGGAAACTCAAGGAACGGCTATCGGTAAGTAACCAGTCTATAGTTGCCGGCGTGTCCCCCACACGTCGTGCACCAATGCGTTCGGCTATTGTTTCAATCGTATATGACATATTTCTTTCTCGTTTTGGAAATCTAAGTACGGGTATTTTTGGTTAAGTCGATCTATTTTTAACACAATTTGTCCTAAAAAACACTTATACTCCTCTGACTCCGGATGGAAGGGCTTATGAGATAGCGCTTTATTGATATTTTCACTTTCCTGCATAATCTCTAACGCATCTTCCGAGAAGCAAGTCTGCACGAACTTCTCCCATACATAACGTACCGCCTGGGGGGACGGATGCACCATATCGTCAGCATAAAAACGATAGTCGCGAAGCTCATCAAGCAAGAGTTCGTAAGCCGGAAAATAAGAGACATATTCGGGAAAAGAAGCCTGCAATTGGTCGATGGCAAGCAAAAGCGTGGCTTTGCTCAATTGATTGGCATGCATTCCATCGCGTATGTGCCGTATAGGGCTGACGGTAAGAATCACTTTCAGCTTCGGGTTCCGGGCAATCAGACCGGAGAAAAGGGAGGTATAGTCGGATACAATCTCCTGCACACTGAGTCGGCGACGAATAAAGACAGATTCCGGTTGCTTGTGGCAGTTTGCAACAACATGCCCCGTAGTCTTCTGTTCGTACACCCAGGATGTACCAAAAGTCAACATCAGACAATCCAGTTGATGAATGCATTCGTGTGCCGCCAACAAGCGGGCATTGATGCGCTGCAAAGTTTCCTCCATTGAAGGTGAAGAAAAATCTCCATGATGCATAGGACTATGCCAACATTCGCGGAAGAAAAACAAATCTTCTTCCTTATATACCTTACCTGCCACCACCTCACGCAAGGCAGCCGAAATGGACAAGGGATTATAGAGAACACCAAAAGGATTTATATCCGGATGAAATTTAGCATCCGCGAGTAAGCTCCCCATGTTGGTAGCAAAACAAGACCCCATCAACAGGAGGCTATCTGCCTGTACAAGAGGTGGTAAACCGGAAGGCAACTCAACGGGAGTAAAGAAATCCATAGATTATGAAAATTAGTATTCTACATCATCATATTCTTCCGGATCGAGAACTTCACAATTGCCATTGCCTGGATAGCCGCAAACGGCACATCCATCGGTTCATGATGCGGATTATAGCTCACCAGCCTGATACAACCGTCTATTTCCGAACGGTTCACATACTTCACCGCCAAATATTCGTCTCCATCGATATTGAACGAAATCAGGTACATCTCACCATAAATGACATTGCTAAAGCTACTGATTTCCTTAAAGCCTACGATATCTCCTGACTTCAAGATGGGGTACATACTGTCTCCACTGATATAGAGGGCACCATCACACAAGGGAATGCTGGGAATCTGTATCTTACCTACTACATATTGACGTTTGTTGGCAAGCAGTGTTTTTAGATTGGCAGCAGCAGTGATGTCATAAAGCGCTACGCTACGATCGCCCACCGGGTCGGGTGTTTTGGGATTGTGGATTATCTCTACTTCTCCCCTTGCGTACTCACTATTGCATAATTTTGCCTGATGTACAGGACTTCCTTTTCCCAGCAATAACCAGTTGTAGTCTACGTCTTTCATTTTGCTCAACAACAACGGAAAGTCAGTACTGTTACGCGCAATCCAGTTGCTAAGTGTGGAACGCGAAACGCCCAGGTAAGCGGCCAGATCAGCATCAGTCTTAAAGTTCAGTACACGTTTGGCGCGCTTCACTATGTCCGCTACGCTAAATAAGGAATCTTTTTCTTTCTCCATTTGATTTGTGCTAATTAAGTTCCAATGCATTTCTTGTTCATAGATGCACACTTCTGCATTTCGTAAAATGCCAAAACTGAGGCTGACTGTTTTCTATACGAAAACCAAGCGATGCATTGCAGCAACAAAAGTAATCAATTTGTTTTAAAGGGACAAACAAAAAGCAAAGATAACCCATCCGCTAATCAAAGAATAGATAAGACGCGTTGATAAATCAATTCATCCCGGACGGGTTATGAGTTAAATGATGATTCAGTATGCCACCTCCACATATAAGCAACAAATGCTTACAAAACAAGATATTTGTGAGATCAGTCGTATACTTAGGGTATCTCAGTTCCGTACTTAGGGGGCCTCAGTCCCATACCGAGATACCATCATTATAACATATTTGATAATCAAGCATTTGCAAAAAACCTTTCAGGTCTTAAGAAATTGTAACAAACAAACTGCTTTAAATGATAAATTAGTTCTTTTTTTTCGGGTTATGAATTAACTACAAGCTATAAGCGCCTTTCGGAAAATAGCGCAACCACTTGTAGCTTGTAACCCGTAACTCGTAACTTTTCCGTTATTAAAATATAAGATAAATACAGATACACGAAGGTTAAAGAAGCAAGGATTCGTATTTTTTCCCCGAAAAGGAAATGACCTTCCGTTTTCTTTTACTAATTTTGCAGTTTGTAATCCTCAGAACAGAGATGAAGACAGAGACAGCAACATATAACTTGCTAAATTCTATTTCTGACCCGGAAGACCTGCGCAAACTGAGTGTTGAGCAACTCCCGGAAGTCTGCAAAGAATTGCGGCAGGACATTATAAAAGAAGTTTCGTGTAACCCGGGACACTTTGCAGCCAGTCTGGGGACGGTAGAATTGACCGTCGCCCTGCATTATGTGTTTAATACCCCCTACGACCGTATTGTGTGGGACGTGGGCCATCAGGCGTATGGTCATAAGATACTGACCGGACGCCGGAAAACATTCTCCACAAACAGGAAATTCAAAGGCATTCGTCCTTTCCCTTCTCCCGATGAAAGCGATTATGATACTTTCACCTGCGGACATGCGTCTAATTCCATTTCAGCAGCACTCGGCATGGCCGTAGCAGCAGAAGAAAAAGGAGAAAAAGATCGCCATGTGGTTGCTGTAATAGGCGACGGCAGCATGAGTGGAGGACTGGCTTTTGAAGGGTTGAATAACGCCTCTGCAAGTTCCAACAATCTTCTCATTATCCTCAATGATAATGACATGGCCATCGACCGCAGCGTAGGTGGTATGAAGCAATACTTGTTCAACCTGACAACTTCGAACCGCTATAATCAACTGCGTTTCAAAATATCCAAGATGTTATTCAAAGTGGGCATTCTCAATGAAGACCGCCGTAAAGCACTCATTCGTTTCAGTAATAGTCTGAAATCGATGGCTGCCCAACAACAGAACATCTTCGAGGGAATGAATATCCGTTATTTCGGTCCCATCAACGGGCATGATGTGAAGAATATCGCCCGTATCCTGCGGGATATCAAAGACATGAAAGGACCGAAAATCCTACATTTACATACAGTCAAAGGAAAAGGATTTGAACCGGCAGAAAAGGCACCGGGTATCTGGCACGCACCGGGTAAATTTGATCCTGAAACCGGTGAACGCTTTACGGCAGACACTCACAATCTGCCCCCGCTCTATCAGGATGTGTTCGGTGAAACCCTTGTGGAACTTGCCGAACAGAACCCACGTATTGTCGGTGTTACTCCCGCCATGCCTACAGGATGCTCTATGAACATGCTGATGAAGGCAATGCCCGATCGTGCCTTCGACGTAGGAATTGCCGAAGGACATGCTGCCACTTTCTCAGGAGGTATGGCAAAAGAAGGAATGCAGCCGTTCTGTAACATCTATTCCTCATTTATGCAACGTGCCTATGACAACGTCATTCATGACATAGCCATACTCAAATTACCCGTTGTACTTTGCCTGGATCGTGCCGGACTGGTAGGCGAAGATGGACCAACGCACCACGGTGTGTTCGACTTAGCTTATTTCCGTCCCATTCCCAATCTAACTATATCATCACCCATGAACGAGCATGAACTGCGCCGCCTCATGTACACGGCACAGTTGCCGGATAAAGGACCGTTCGTCATCCGCTACCCTCGCGGACGCGGTGTACTGACAGATTGGAAATGCCCATTGGAAGAAATCCCCGTCGGCAAAGGATGCAAACTAAAGGATGGTAAGGATCTCGCCATACTCACCCTTGGTCCGATAGGTAATATTGCCGCAAAAGCCATCGAACGGGCAGAAAAAGAAAAAGATATATCAATAGCACATTATGACCTGCGCTTCCTTAAACCACTGGACGAGGAAATGCTGCATGAAATAGGACACTCATTTTCCCGCATCATCACCATTGAAGATGGCATACGGAAAGGCGGCATGGGTAGTGCCGTTCTGGAATTTATGGCCGACAACGGATATACCCCACACGTACAACGCATAGGTGTACCGGATACGTTTATAGAACATGGAACAGTACAAGAGTTGTATCACTTGTGTGGTATGGATGAAAAAGGGATATTAGAAAGCATAATAAAAGAGCGATGAAAATTATTATTGCCGGTGCCGGCGCAGTAGGCACACACTTGGCAAAATTGTTGTCCCGCGAAAAGCAGGACATCATATTGATGGACGACAATGAGGAAAGGTTGAGCACTCTCAGTTCTAACTTTGACTTAATGACGGTCACAGCTTCACCTACTTCCATTCAAGGGTTGAAAGAAGTGGGGGCTAAAGAGGCAGACCTCTTTATAGCCGTCACTCCCGATGAGAGCCGTAACATGACCGCATGTATGTTGGCTACCAACCTCGGTGCGAAAAAGACTGTTGCCCGCATTGATAATTACGAATACCTTCTGCCCAAAAATAAAGAATTTTTCAAGAAACTGGGTGTAGATTCACTGATTTACCCGGAAATGCTTGCAGCAAAAGAAATCGTATCCTCCATACGTATGAGTTGGGTACGCCAATGGTGGGAGTTTTGTGGCGGGTCCTTGATACTTATCGGTACCAAGATGCGTGAAAAAGCAGAAATACTGGATATTCCTCTCCACCAACTTGCCGGAACAGATAAACCCTATCACGTAGTAGCCATCAAACGCGGTAACGAGACACTTATTCCGCGTGGTGACGATGTAATTAAACTACATGATATTGTTTATTTCACCACCACCCGCAAATATGTACCCTATATACGCAAGATAGCCGGCAAGGAAGACTATGCCGATGTACGTAACGTAATGATTATGGGTGGAAGCCGTATTGCCGTGCGAACCGCACAATATGTGCCCGACTATATGCAGGTAAAGATCATAGACAACGATTTGAACCGTTGTAACCGTCTGACGGAAATCCTCGATGATAAGGTCATGATTATCAATGGTGATGGTCGTGATATGGACTTACTGATTGAAGAAGGTCTGAAGAATACGGAAGCTTTCGTAGCACTGACGGACAACTCGGAAACGAATATTCTCTCCTGCCTTGCAGCCAAACGTATGGGCGTCAGCAAAACAGTGGCAGAAGTAGAAAATATAGATTATATAGGTATGGCAGAAAGCCTCGATATCGGTACAGTGATCAACAAGAAGATGATCACCGCCAGCCACATCTACCAAATGATGCTGGATGCTGATGTCAGCAATGTAAAATGTCTTACTTTTGCCAATGCCGACGTTGCAGAATTCACCGTGAAGGCCGATTCTAAAATCACCAAACATCAAGTTAAAGACCTCGGTTTACCCAAGGGAGCTACTATCGGTGGATTAATCCGCCAGGGTGAAGGTGTGGTAGTAACCGGTAATACCCAGATAATACCGGGCGACCACGTAGTGGTGTTCTGCCTGAATATGATGATTAAAAAGATTGAGAAATTCTTTAATTAAGCGACGTGATTAACTTTAAGATAGTAATACGGATTATCGGTATTCTCCTGTTGCTTGAAACAGTGATGCTGCTTGCCTGTTCCGGCGTTTCGTTCTATTATCAGGACGAAGCATTGATAGATTTCTGGGTATCGGCAGGTATCACAGCAGGAGCAGGATTACTTCTGGCAGCCATGGGCAAGGGAGGAGATCGCCAACTAACACGCAGAGACGGATATGTACTCGTCAGCTTTGCGTGGATAGCATTTTCACTTTTCGGCATGCTGCCATTTTATATCAGCGGATATATACCGAGCATCACCAATGCTTTCTTTGAAACAATGTCTGGCTTCAGCAGTACGGGCGCTACCATATTGGATGACATAGAGTCATTGCCCCACGGACTCCTCTTCTGGCGCAGTATGACCCAGTGGATAGGCGGTTTGGGGATTATCATGTTTACCATTGCCATCCTTCCGATATTCGGAGTCAGTGGTTTGCAGGTATTTGCAGCCGAAGCCAGCGGGCCGACACACGATAAAGTACATCCGCGTATAGGCATTACCGCCAAATGGATTTGGAGTATCTATGCAGGTATTACTGGTATTCTCGTTGTTTTACTGATGATGGGCGGAATGGATTGGTTCGACAGCGTTTGTCATGCATTTGCCACTACCGGCACAGGTGGTTTCTCAACCAAACAAGCCAGTGTAGCCTACTATCAATCTCCCTATATTGAATATGTAATATCCATCTTCATGTTTATATCCGGCATCAACTTTACATTGTTGCTGCTCTTCGTCAACCGGAAATTCAAGAAAGTTATCCACGATGCCGAGTTGAAATGGTATTTCTGGTCAGTTATATTATTCACCGGCTTAATTACAGTCATACTTTACTATTCCAAACCAATAGGAATGGAAGATGCCTTCCGCAAATCACTGTTCCAGGTTATCTCACTGCATACCTCTACCGGATTTGCTACAGATGACTATATGCTATGGCCTGCCGTAACATGGGGATTACTAACCATTGTCATGCTGATGGGCGCCTGCGCAGGAAGCACGACAGGTGGTCTCAAATGTATCCGCATGGTTATTCTCGGCAAAGTAGCGCGTAATGAATTCAAACATATTCTCCATCCGAATGCAGTGTTACCGGTCAGGATTAACAAACAGGTTATTTCACCTTCCGTACAATCTACCGTACTGGCATTCTGCTTTATATATGCAGTTATTATTATCATCAGTGTACTGATCATGATGGGACTGGGTATCGGTTTTGTAGAATCTGTGGGTTGCGTAGTTTCCAGTATCGGTAATATGGGTCCCGGATTGGGTGAGACAGGTCCTGCCTTCTCATGGAATGCATTGCCCGATGTAGCAAAGTGGTTATCATCTTTCCTTATGCTTCTGGGGCGTCTGGAATTATTCACGGTATTGCTGCTTTTTACCCCGGAATTCTGGAGAAGAAGTTGATATAAGGCAAAAAAGTGCTAAAAATAAAGTACTTTGCCATCTCTATATAACAAAATAGCCAATATTTGTTATACATTTGCAGCCGAATGAAAAAAGTAGTTGTATGAAACAGTGCATAAAATACTTTATGATAGTCTTACTCGGCGTATTATTATACGACGGCGCTGCACAGGCGGCAGGTATATCATGCACTTTCATACGTAATGATGAAGAACGCTGTATCCTGTCTCAGGCTCCTACTGCCCACAAACAAGATATCCGCAGTATATTATATGACCACTTCTCGTCTATGGCTTTATATATGGACAATGTGGACAGCACGCAAGTACCCGGTAACAAGAGCGTCTTGCTATTGCTGAATTATTTCCGGATGTACGGACTGCCTGATTCTTCAATCAGTGGCTCGTTGCTACATGCTTCTTTCGACCCTGTTCCCGACCCGCTTTCTTACTATGTGTTCGGGCTGAGAAAGATAATCATTTGATAAAAAGTCTGGCAAGCTTAAGAGCTTACCAAAGTCCGTCGAAGGCAATTCAGAGGCATTGCTCACTTCGACCAACTATCCTATTATATACATCTAAAAGTTAATTAGATTTATGAACTTTACTTTGTTAGTAGTCGTCTTGCTGACGGCAATTGCTTTCGTGGGTATTGTTATCGCATTGTCTAAAGCGATATCACCCCGTTCGTACAATCCACAGAAAATGGAAGCGTACGAGTGCGGTATCCCTACGCGTGGTAAATCATGGATGCAATTCCGGGTAGGTTACTATCTGTTTGCCATCCTGTTCCTGATGTTTGATGTGGAAACAGTATTTCTGTTCCCATGGGCTGTTATTGCCCGTGACCTGGGAATAGCAGGATTACTCAGTATCTTATTTTTCTTACTTATCCTCGTATTAGGACTTGCCTACGCATGGCGGAAAGGAGCACTGGAATGGAAAGAATAAAAAAGCCCAAAATAAAATCTATCCCGTATGAAGAATTTACGGATAATGAAACATTGGAGAAACTCGTTCGCGAACTTAATGCCGGAGGTGCAAACGTCGCCCTCGGAGTATTGGACGATTTCATCAATTGGGGACGCAGTAATTCGCTGTGGCCACTTACGTTTGCAACAAGCTGTTGTGGTATCGAGTTCATGGCACTGGGTGCCGCGCGCTATGACATGGCACGTTTCGGATTTGAAGTAGCCCGTGCCAGTCCGCGACAGGCAGATATGATTATGGTATGCGGAACCATTACCAATAAGATGGCACCTGTACTTAAACGCTTGTACGACCAGATGCCGGACCCGAAATATGTGGTTGCCGTAGGTGGATGTGCTGTCAGTGGCGGACCATTTAAAAAGTCATACCATGTGGTAAATGGAGTAGATAAAATTCTACCGGTGGATGTGTACATTCCGGGATGTCCTCCCCGGCCGGAAGCATTCTACTATGGTATGATGCAATTGCAGCGCAAAGTAAAAATAGAAAAATTCTTCGGTGGAGTCAATAGGAAAGAACCTAAACCGAAAGAGGAGACAGAAAAATAATCAAAATATGGATAATATACGATTTATAAAACCTGCGGACTTACATGCTGAAATGCTGCGTCTGTACCGAGAAGAGCAGATGGACTTCTTAAAGTGCCTCAGCGGTATGGACTGGGGAGAACCCGCCGACGGAGACGCACAGGATGCTCCACGCGGACTGGGTGTTGTCTACCTGCTGGAATCCACCGCTACCGGTAAGCAAGCAGCAGTACGTACGGCTACTTTGGACCGCGAAAATCCTGAATTGCCCAGTGTAAGCGACATTTGGAAAGCAGCGGACTTTAATGAACGTGAAGTATATGACTTCTATGGCATTGTCTTCATTGGGCACCCTGATATGCGTCGTCTCTACCTGCGTAATGACTGGATAGGCTATCCGATGCGTAAGGATAATGATCCGGAAAAAGACAACCCATTGTGTATGGACAATGAAGAAACAATCGATACCACTATCGAGTTGAAACTGAACCCGGATGGTACCGTGAGAAATAAAGAGATGATACTCTTCGGTGACGAGGAATACGTTGTGAACATCGGCCCCCAACACCCGGCTACGCATGGTGTAATGCGTTTCCGCGTATCACTGGAAGGCGAAACCATCGATAAGATAGATGCTAACTGCGGTTATATCCACCGGGGTATTGAGAAAATGTGCGAAAGCCTTACTTATCCGCAGACACTGGCACTGACCGACCGTCTGGATTACCTGGGTGCACATCAGAATCGCCATGCCCTGTGTATGTGTATTGAGCAGGCAATGGGCATAGAAGTGAGCGACCGCGTGAAGTATATCCGTACCATTATGGATGAATTGCAACGTATCGACTCTCACTTGCTATTCTATTCCTGTCTGGCAATGGACCTCGGTGCCCTTACCGCTTTCTTCTACGGTTTCCGTGATCGTGAGAAAATACTCGACATCTTTGAGGAAACCTGTGGCGGACGCCTCATCATGAACTACAACACCATCGGTGGCGTACAGGCTGACTTGCATCCTAACTTCCAGAAACGAGTGAAAGAGTTCATCCCCTATCTGCGTGGAATCATCCATGAATATCACCAGGTATTCACCGGCAACATTATCGCACAACAACGTCTGAAAGGTGTAGGAGTGCTGAGCCGTGAAGATGCTATCGCCTTCGGAGCCACAGGCGGCACAGGACGTGCCAGCGGCTGGGCTTGTGATGTGCGCAAGCGCCAACCTTATGGAGTATACGACAAAGTAGATTTCAAAGAAATCGTCTATACCGAAGGAGACTCCTGGGCACGTTACATGGTTCGTATGGATGAAATCATGGAAAGTATGAATATCCTTGAGCAACTCATCGACAATATTCCCGAAGGTCCGTATCAGGAAAAGATGAAACCTATTATCCGCGTACCCGAAGGGCAGTATTATGCTGCTGTAGAGGGAAGCCGAGGTGAGTTTGGCGTCTTCCTGGAGAGTCATGGTGACAAAACTCCGTACCGCTTGCATTTCCGTTCAACGGGATTACCATTGGTAAGTACCGTAGACACTATCTGCCGCGGATCGAAGATTGCCGACCTGATAGCTATCGGAGGAACACTGGATTACGTAGTGCCAGATATTGACAGGTAATTAATGATGAACGATTAGTGATTAATGATGAGCGAATTACGCTGTCACATCGCAAGATACTAATCACTGATCACTAACAACTAATAACTAAATAACGTGTTTGACTTTAGTATAGTAACCAACTGGATACACCAGACGCTGACTTCCGTCATGCCGGAAGGTCTGGCAATATTCCTCGAATGTGTAGTGATAGGCGTGTGCATCATTCTGATGTATGCCGTGCTCGCCATCATTCTTATTTATATGGAGCGCAAGATATGCGCTTTCTTCCAATGCCGCCTCGGTCCGAACCGTGTAGGTAAATGGGGTAGCATCCAAGTCATTTGTGACGTATTGAAGATGCTGACCAAAGAAATATTCACCCCCAAGGATGCCGACCGCTTTCTCTATAATCTGGCACCGTTCATGGTGATCATAGCTTCGTTCCTGACCTTTGCATGCCTGCCTATTAATAAAGGTATGGAAGTACTGGACTTCAATGTAGGTGTATTCTTCCTGCTGGCTGCGTCCAGTATAGGTGTAATAGGCATTCTATTGGCAGGATGGGGTTCGAACAATAAGTTCTCACTCATCGGTGCCATGCGAAGCGGCGCACAGATTATCTCATATGAATTGTCTGTGGGACTAAGTATACTGACCATGGTAGTACTGATGGGAACAATGCAGTTCTCTGAAATCGTAGAAGGACAAGCAGATGGATGGTTCATCTTCAAAGGACACATACCTGCAGTAATTGCATTCGTTATCTATCTGATAGCCGGAAACGCAGAATGTAACCGCGGTCCGTTCGACTTACCGGAAGCAGAAAGTGAATTGACGGCAGGATACCACACCGAATATAGTGGTATGCACTTTGGTTTCTTCTACCTGGCCGAATATCTGAACCTGTTTATCGTAGCCAGTGTAGCTGCTACCATCTTCCTGGGTGGCTGGATGCCATTCCATATTATAGGACTGGACGGCTTCAATGCTATAATGGATTATATTCCGGGCTTCATCTGGTTCTTTGGTAAAGCTTTCTTTGTAGTATTCCTGCTGATGTGGATTAAGTGGACATTCCCCCGCCTGCGTATCGACCAGATATTGGCACTGGAATGGAAGTACCTGGTACCGATTTCAATGCTGAACCTGATCATCATGGTACTGATTGTTGTATTTAAACTGCACTTCTAGCCGGCGTAGCGCCGGAGCAAAGTTTCCCTTCGGGTAAATTAAATATAAAGAGATAATGAAAGATAAGAACGAAACATACAGTTATTTAGGCGGATTGATGCATGGCGTCGGTTCTTTGCTGACAGGTATGAAAACTACCATGACTGTTTTTTGCCGCCGGAAAGTAACGGAACAATATCCGGAAAACCGTGCGACACTGGAAATGTTCGACCGTTTTCGCGGAACGCTGACCATGCCCCACAATGAGCGGAACGAACATCACTGTATAGCATGTGGCCTATGTCAGATAGCATGCCCCAATGACACTATCAAAGTAACCAGTGAAATGATAGAGACTGAGGACGGCAAGAAAAAGAAGATTTTGGCGAAGTATGAATACGATCTCGGTTCATGCATGTTCTGCCAACTTTGCGTTACAGCTTGTCCGCACGATGCAATTACGTTTGCTACAGACTTTGAACATGCAGTATTCGACCGCACAAAGCTGGTGAAGACGCTTAACCATCCGGGCAGTCACGTAATAAAAAAATGATTAACGATTAGTGATAAGTGATTAGTGCCATGCGGTATATACTAATCACTTATCACTAAACACTAAAACATTAAATCAAATGGAAATAACCCTTGAAACCGTAGTATTCTACTTTCTGGCAGTGTTCATCACCGTGTGTTCTATTCTCACAGTGACCACACGCCGCATGGTACGCTCGGCAACGTATCTGCTGTTTACGCTTTTCGGCACAGCAGGCATCTACTTCCTGCTAGGTTACACCTTCCTGGGATCAGTACAAATCATGGTTTATGCCGGCGGTATTGTGGTGCTCTACGTCTTCTCCATCCTGCTAACCAGTGGTGAAGGAGACCGTACCATTGACAAATTGAAACGTAGCAAACTGGTGGCCGGTCTGGGAGCAACCGTAGTCGGAGCCATCATCGTATTGTTTATCACACTGAAACATAAGTTTATAGTAACCACCGATCTTGTACCATTGGAAATCAATATCAAGACTATCGGACATTCTATGTTGAGTAGTGATAAATATGGTTATCTGCTTCCTTTCGAAGCAGTCAGCATCCTGTTGCTGGCATGTATCGTAGGTGGCTTGGTGATTGCACGTAAACGATAAAAACAAGTGATTATGATACACATGGAATATTATCTGATAGTTTCGGCTATCATGTTTTTCGCCGGTATTTACGGGTTCTTCACCCGCCGCAACACGCTGGCGATACTTATCAGCATCGAGTTGATACTGAATGCTACGGATATCAACTTCGCAGTATTCAACCGTTTCCTTTTCCCCGACGGACTGGAAGGGTATTTCTTTGCCCTGTTCTCCATTGCCATCTCGGCAGCCGAAACGGCAGTAGCTATCGCGATTATGATCAATATCTACCGTAATATACGAAGCATCCAGGTTAATAAACTGGACGAGTTGAAGTGGTAGAATTAGTACAGTATCAATAATAGAATAAAAAGAAAAGAATATGGAATATACAATCTTCATTCTCCTGCTTCCTCTCCTCTCCTTCCTGGTATTGGGGATTGGCGGCAAATGGATGACGCACCGGACGGCAGGCATCATCGGTACCACGGTATTGGCTGTGGTAGCCCTACTGAGCTATGTCACTGCCTGGCAATATTTCTCCGCTCCACGTCTGGCGGACGGCACTTTCGACACAGTTATACCTTATAATGTGACGTGGCTGCCTTTCACCCCAACGCTGAGTATCGACTTGGGTATCCTGCTCGATCCTATTTCAGTAATGATGCTCATCGTTATCTCTACCGTATCGCTGATGGTACATGTCTACTCCTTCGGCTACATGAAAGGTGAACGTGGATTCCAACGCTATTATGCATTCCTCAGCCTCTTCACTATGTCCATGCTGGGCTTGGTAGTGGCTACCAATATCTTCCAGATGTATCTGTTCTGGGAGTTGGTGGGTGTTTCGTCTTATCTGCTTATCGGTTTCTACTATACGAAACCATCTGCTGTTGCTGCAAGCAAAAAGGCGTTTATTGTCACCCGTTTTGCCGACCTGGGTTTCCTGATCGGTATCCTCGTTTACGGTTACTATGCCGGAACCTATACTTTCCAGCCCAGTGAAATGGCATTACTGAAAGGTGGTGCGACAATGATACCTCTGGCACTGGGACTTATGTTTATCGGTGGTGCCGGTAAGAGTGCAATGTTCCCATTGCATATCTGGTTACCAGATGCTATGGAAGGCCCGACACCTGTCAGTGCATTGATCCATGCAGCAACGATGGTAGTAGCCGGAGTTTATCTTGTAGCACGAATGTTCCCGTTGTTCATCGGTTATGCACCGGATGTGCTGCACCTGGTAGCTTACGTCGGAGCTTTCACTGCATTCTACGCCGCTTCGGTAGCTTGTGTGCAGAGTGATATCAAGCGTGTATTAGCATTCTCTACTATTTCACAAATTGGCTTTATGATGGTGGCACTGGGAGTTTGTACTTCTACCGATCCACATCACGGTGGCCTGGGTTACATGGCAGGAATGTTCCATCTGTTTACACACGCCATGTTCAAGGCATTGCTCTTCCTCGGTGCAGGTAGCATTATCCATGCAGTACACAGCAATGAAATGTCCGCTATGGGTGGGTTACATAAATATATGCCTGTAACCCATATCACGTTCCTGATTGCATGTTTTGCCATTGCAGGTATCCCTCCGTTCTCCGGATTCTTCTCTAAAGACGAAATACTGACTGCATGCTTCCAGTTCAGTCCTGCTATGGGTTGGATTATGACAGCAATTGCTGCTATGACGGCATTCTATATGTTCCGCCTCTATTACGGTATTTTCTGGGGGGGAAGTAGTGATAAGGGATTAGTGATTAGTGATAAGCAAGTGGCAGGAAATGACAAGACTGCGCAGCCTGCTAATCACTCATCACTCACCACTCATCACTCCCATACCTCCCCCCACGAAAGCCCGCTGGCTATGACTATCCCATTGATGTTCCTTGCTGTTGTTACCATTGTGGCAGGTTTCATCCCCTTCGGTAAGTTCATCAGCTCCAACGGTACAGCTTACGAGATACATCTCGATTGGAGAGTAGCAGGCACCAGCATCGTTATAGCCGTTATCTCCATTGCGATTGCTACAGCTATGTATGCACGAGCCAAACAACCTGTTGCCAACGCTCTTGCCCACCGCTTCCGCGGATTATGGACAGCTGCTTATCATCGATTCTATATCGATGAAGTATATCAGTTCATAACTCACAAGATTATTTTCGGTTGCATCTCCCGTCCCATTGCCTGGTTCGATCGCCATGTAGTAGATGGCTTCTTCAACTTCCTTGCCTGGAGTGCCAATGCCACCAGCGATGAGATACGCGGTTTGCAAAGCGGACAGATTCAGCAATACACTTACGTATTCCTGTTGGGTACGCTGGCGCTGATATTGCTGTTACTGCTATAATAGAGAAATGTTAATCGTAATTCGTAAATAGTAAAACGTAATATAAAGATGAACATATTAAGTATTTTTGTTCTCATCCCTCTGTTGATGTTGCTTGGTCTCTGGCTAAGTCGTAACATCAAGCAGATACGCACGGTGATGGTCGTAGGTGCATCAGCATTGGTGCTGGCTGCCGTAGGCCTGACCATTGCTTACCTGCAAGCCCGTGCCGCCGGAGACACTGCCGAAATGCTGTTCCGTGCAGATGTACCTTGGTATCCGGCACTCAATATACATTACTCTGTGGGAGTAGACGGCATTTCAGTAGCCATGTTGCTGCTTTCTGCCATCATTGTCTTCACCGGTACTTTCGCCTCCTGGCGTTTGCAACCGCTGACAAAAGAGTATTTCCTCTGGTTCACCCTGCTTTCCTTGGGTGTGTTCGGCTTCTTCATTTCTACGGACTTGTTCACCATGTTCATGTTCTATGAGGTAGCGCTCATTCCTATGTACCTGCTTATCGGTGTATGGGGCAGTGGACGAAAGGAATATTCTGCCATGAAGTTGACATTGATGTTGATGGGTGGTTCTGCATTTTTGCTGATTGGTATTCTGGGTATCTACTTCGGTTCCGGTGCCACCAGTATGAACTTGCTGGAGATTGCACAACTGCACAATATTCCAATTGAACAACAACGCATCTGGTTCCCGCTCACCTTCCTCGGTTTCGGTGTACTCGGTGCATTATTCCCGTTCCATACATGGAGCCCCGACGGTCACGCCTCTGCGCCTACGGCTGTAAGTATGCTCCATGCAGGTGTATTAATGAAACTCGGAGGTTATGGCTGCTTCCGTATCGCCATGTATCTGATGCCTGAAGCTGCCCAGGAACTTGGATGGATCTTCCTGATCCTGACTGGTATATCCGTAGTTTACGGTGCTTTTTCTGCTTGTGTACAGACTGACTTGAAGTATATCAACGCATACTCTTCCGTATCTCACTGCGGTCTCGTACTCTTCGCCATCCTGATGATGAACCAGACTGCTTGTACCGGTGCTGTCCTGCAAATGCTCAGCCACGGATTGATGACTGCCCTGTTCTTTGCCCTCATCGGTATGATATACGGTCGTACTCATACCCGTGACGTACGCGAACTCTCCGGTTTGATGAAGATTATGCCTTTCCTGGCTGTTTGCTATGTGATTGCCGGACTTGCTAATCTCGGACTTCCGGGACTCAGCGGTTTCGTTGCCGAAATGACTATCTTCAACGGTGCATTCCAGCATGTGGATGTCTTCCACCGTACGTGGACGATTATTGCCTGCACCAGTATCGTAATCACTGCAGTCTATATTCTTAGACTCGTTGGTAAGATTCTCTATGGCACTTGTACTAACAAGCATCACCTGGCATTAACCGACGCTACCTGGGATGAACGCACCGCCGTTATCATACTCATCGTTTGCGTTGCAGGTCTCGGTCTTGCTCCGTTATGGATCAGTAATATGATTGGAGACAGTGTGCTTCCTCTGGTAAGCATATTCCAATAAAGTCATGCTAATAACTAATAGTTAATCACTAAAAATATGGATTATTCCCAATTCCTCATTCTCAAAGAAGAGCTTTCGCTGATAGCGGTCATCGTTATCCTCTTCGTAGCCGACCTCTTTATGAGCCCTGATGCACATAAAAAGGATGGCAACCCACGACTCAACACCATGTTGCCCGTCGTGTTACTCACGATACACACGCTGATTACTATCATACCCGGTCCGGCTGCCGATGCTTTCGGTGGTATGTACCATAATGCGCCGATACAAAGTATTGTGAAGTCTATACTCAGTGTTGGCACGCTTATCGTCTTCCTGATGGCACACGAATGGCTGAAACTTCCGGATACGGTAATCAAACAAGGTGAATTCTATATGTTGACACTCTGCACACTGTTGGGTATGTATTTCATGATTTCTGCAGGACACTTCCTGATGTTCTTCATCGGGTTGGAAACAGCAAGTATCCCAATGGCTGCGCTGGTTGCTTTTGATAAGTATCGCCACCACTCTGCCGAAGCCGGTGCCAAATACATTCTTACCGCACTTTTTTCAAGCGGATTGTTGCTATATGGTATTTCGCTTATTTACGGTACGGTGGGTACACTTTACTTTGATGATGTTCCGGCTCATCTAAACGGTAGCGCCTTGCAGATAATGGCATTCGTATTCTTCTTCTCCGGTATGGGATTCAAGCTCTCGCTCGTCCCCTTCCACCTCTGGACAGCCGACGTATATGAAGGTGCTCCGAGCGTGGTAACTGCTTACCTGAGTGTAATCTCCAAAGGATCGGCTGCTTTCGTGCTGCTGACAATTCTGATCAAGACGTTTGCTCCGATGATAGATCAGTGGCAGGAAGTACTCTACTGGGTTATCATAGCCTCTATCACCCTTGCCAACCTCTTTGCACTGCGCCAGGAAAACCTGAAACGACTGATGGCATTCTCCAGTATCTCGCAGGCAGGTTACATTATGTTGGGTGTCATTGCCGGTACACAACAAGGTATGGCATCATTGGTGTACTACATACTCATTTATATGTTTGCCAACCTCTCCGTATTTGCAGTAATCACGATTATTGCTTTGCGTGCCCACCGCTTCACACTCGAAGAATATAACGGACTGTACAGTACCAATCCCAAGCTGGCGTTCCTTATGACGCTCGCTCTGTTCTCACTGGCAGGTATTCCTCCGTTTGCAGGCTTTTTCTCGAAGTTCTTTATCTTCGCAGCAGCCTTTCAGGGTGGCTTCCATTTACTGGTATTTATTGCATTGGTGAATACTATTATTTCGCTCTATTACTATCTGAAGATTGTGAAATCTATGTATATCAACAAGAGCGATGAGCCTATCGCCACTTTCCGTAGCGATAATTATACGCGTGCCAGTCTTGTCATCTGTACGCTCGGTATTATTGTATTGAGCCTTGCAAGCGTGGTTTATCAATCCATCGACAAGTTCTCGTTCGGGCTATAACGAACTATAAATTCTTATTTCACAAAAAGTGTGTACCAAAAGAATAAAATCTCCGGTATACACTTTTTTTATTCCATGATGCCCGCCTTATACCACCGGCAATGTAAACCAGAATGTCGATCCCTTACCCAGTTCGCTATCCACACCTATGGTACCGCCCAATTGTTCAATAATACTCTTGCTGATAGAAAGTCCTAATCCGGTGCCCTGAACGAACGAATTCAGCTTTATGAAGCGATCAAATACCTTCTTGCAGGCTTCTGGTGCAATGCCAATACCCGTATCCGACACATATATCCGCAGACGACCTGCATCCGGCTTATCATATCCGATGCGAATGCTACCCATTGTGGTAAACTTACTGGCATTGCTTACAAAGTTGGAAATCACCTGGTGCAACCGGTTTGGATCACTCACTATTATACACGATGGCAAAGTAGGTTCGAACAGAAGTTCTACTCCCGGTTTCACGCGCAACCTCATGGAACGTGCCACGTCCCCACACAAAGTATTAAGATCCAATTCCCTGAGTTTGAAGTCAAAGGTTCCCGCCTCTATCTTCGACAAATCCAGAATATCGGAAATCAGTTGCAGCAAGAGATCATTATTTTCCTCTACCATCTTCGAGTATTCCTGCTTTTCATCCGGGTCTTCCGTCTCCACAAGCAGACTTGAAAAACCTACAATAGCATTCAATGGTGTACGTATCTCATGGCTCATATTTGCCAGAAAAGCACTCTTCAAACGGTCAGCCTCTTCGGCCTTCTCTTTGGCACCTATCAGTTCGCACTCGGTTTCTTTCAGTTCAGTAATATCATAGTTGACACCGATCAGTTCAACCATACTATTTGCCGGATCATACCGGTTGAGTAGCACATTCACACGCACCCAGTTCCATCGGTTCAGTGTACCGGGTCTGAGCACACGCACCTCACTTTTGAAACTTTTCGCCTCACCCTGCCGAGCTTTCTCGAAGAAAGCAAGTATACGTCTGCGATCTTCAGGGTGCATCTTACCGTAAACACCTACGACTTCCCCCAATGGGGTATCCTCATCCTCACCCATATTTTTAAACCACTGTTTAATGGCATATCCTTTACGGGTCAGCAGATTCAGCTTAGCATAGCCCACTTTGGCATAATCGGAAATCAACAGGAAGAAATTCTCGAAGTCGCGGATACGGTTGATGGAAGAAATACGCTCCGTATTATCAATATTGATAAGCACAAATCCGGTACATTCACCCCGGTTGTCATATATCTTACTTACTTTGGTATAGAGTTCTATTCCGCCTTTCTTTTCAGATTCATAATAATTGCTCACATTAGAGAATTCATAATCTTGTGAGAAATCAAGCTCATCTTCCAGCTTCACCCTTTCACGAATATCCAGTGGCACATTGGGGTTTTCAAAGAAGTTGACGCCAAGGGTTTCAGACTTATCTTTAACGCCGAATATTTCCAAGTCTTTGTTATTGAGGTCAATCAATATTCCATCCTTATCGTAGATTTCCACGCCGACCGGAATGTTGGAGAAGATATTGCGCAATAGCTTTTCGCTATGATCCAGTGCCATATAAGTGCGACGCATCTCGGTTACGTCCATATAGAGACAGACCAATTCATCCGGTTCGGGTGCATAGATCACACAATGGCAAGTCTTGTCAGTCCGTTCAAAATACTCGTCCAGTTCGCGGAAAGTACCTTGCCTGTGTATATCCGCAAGCATCTGAAGCTTCGCGCACATCTTGTCCGAGGAATAAATCTCCGAAGCAAAACGCCCTTTATAGGCCTCTAAAGGCATACCGCACAGATCTGAGCTAAACTGGTTGGCATCCGTGATAAGATAATCATAAGGTTCTCCATCCTCATCGCAAAAAATGGAGAGGCGCACGTAGCCCATGGGCATGTACGTATAGAGATTGCGCAGAAAGGCACGTTCCCGTTCTGCTTCATCTTTGGTAAGACGCAGACTGATACAGATATTGATAATATTGGCCAGAGATGAGAACCATTGGTAATCTTCATTCGTCCACTTATAATGCCTGTCTACCAGGTCGATGCCGATATATCCCCACATTCGTTCAGTATTCCGTAAAGGAATCACCATTAGTGATTTGATATTCTGCACGGCAAGCACTTCGTATTCCCGACGGGCCTCTTGAGGCAAATCATTCAAAGTATTCAGCAGGATGGGTTTATCTTCCAGCATTTGTTTGAGCCACCACTTCATGTCGTCGGTAGGAAGCTGCCGCAACAGATTCATCTCCGAACTCACTCCGTCGGCTACCACTTCGTATGTACAGCTCAGAACACGGTAATGTTTATCATACTCCATAATATAGACGCGCCCCCCGTGGAAGAGATCGAGGACATCTTTCAATACGCTTAAGATAGCTTCACTCAGACTTTTATCTTTCAGGAAATTGCGCAAGGAATGCGACAATGAGTGCTGCCGGAACAGTAATTCATTGAATTGCTTCAAAATATCGCCCGACCGTGCATCGGTCGGTTCATTAACCAACTGCAGAATACCGAATGCTACCGGATGTCCATCTTCCGTCAGCCACTTCTCGCCCAGACGGGAGCGAACCCAGATAACCCCTTCTGAAGAGTAAATAGGAAAAGTCTGTTCATACACCTCGATTTCTTCTATCGAAAGGAACTCACGAGTAATACGCCCTCGATAATCCTCACGAATCAGTGCACCAAACTGCTGAAAGGTCATAGTATTGCCTTCCAGCCCCAATAACTTGCAAACATACTCGGAACAAAGATATTCCCCGGTGGCAAAGTCTGCTTCCCACCAACCTATTTGCCCTATAGAGGAAAGAAGCTGAAAACGTTTTACCTCATGCGATTGGTTGTCGCTCATACGATTTGTGTTTTTAATATTCTAAAGATGCAAAGATAATGCTTACTTATTAAATTCCGCTCTATTCACACCAACAAAAAAAAAGAAAGTTTAGAGCCGTCAGCAGAGTGAATCACAGGAAAATGAAAAGGTCTTCTGCCAGTTGTTTTGCCTTGTCACTTAATTGTAACCTAATTGAGAATCAATTGTATGACATGTGTATTACGGTTGTAATTCCGTTGCCGCATCTTTGCACCGGAAACAAGAAACGATAAAAGATGAGCATGAAACTGGATTTAGGAAAAGTATTTTTCTTCATTTTATTACTGGTACTTTCCACCACGACCGCCCTGGCTGGAAACATCAAAGGAACCGTCCTCGACAAGCAGACGAAAGAGCCGCTGACCGGAGCTACCATACAGATAACCGGGACAGCGCAGGGGGTAGTAGCCGACATCGACGGTAACTATACGCTGAATGTAAAAGATGGTACATACACCATAGCCGTGAGATATATAGGATACAAAGACATCCTGCTCAACAGTGTAAAAGTCAAGGCCGAAACTGTGCTGAACTTCGAAATGGAAAGTGATGCACAAGCATTAGGCGAAGTCTCCGTCACCGCACAAGCCAAACGGAATAACGAGGTAGCACTCATACAGGAACAACGCCGCAGCCTTGTGGTACAGAGTGGGGTTTCCGCCCAACAAATAGCTAAAACCCAGGACAGCAATGCCTCGGAAGTCATCCGTCGTGTACCCGGCATCAGCATCATCGACGAAAAGTTTGTAATGGTGCGCGGCCTGTCGCAGCGGTACAATAATGTATGGATGAACGGTAGTGCCGTTCCCAGTTCGGAAGCCGATTCACGCGCCTTTTCATTCGACATCATCCCCAGTTCACAACTGGATAATATGGTAATCGTAAAAAGCCCCGCCCCGGAATATCCCGCAGACTTCACAGGCGGATTCATCCTGATAAATACCAAAGATATGCCCGGCGAAAACAGCTTCAACATATCAGTAGGAGGAGCTATCAATGACCAGACGCACTTCAAAGACTTTCGTAAAGCCAAGGGTAGCAGCATGGACTGGCTCGGCTTCGGAAACGGTTTCCGTAGTCTGGATGCCGGCATGAAAGGCACACTGAACATGTATCCCGGATATGAAACCGGAAACACAGCCCGCATAGATGTATTGAACAATGGTTTCAACAATGACTGGACACTGAAAACCATCAAACCCGTAGGGGACTTAAAATTGAATATGGCATACAACCGCAAGTGGGAAACCGAAAGCGGACGTGCCATCGGTATGCTGGCTGCTGTGAATTACAGCAATTCCTATAAGACCTATCTCGATATGGAAAATTCTCTCTATGGTCCTTATGATACCAACAATGACAAATACGTCTATCTGCGGAAAGCAACGGACAACCAGTACAGCAATGATATCCGCCTCGGTGCCCTGCTGAACCTCACCTTCCAGCCGCGCAACAGCAACCACCGCTATGAGTTCAAGAATATCTTCAACCAGATATCCAAAGACCGCTACTCGGAACGTACAGGTTTCAACGCACAACCGGACAACATCAACAACATGGAGTATTACTACTCCAGCCGTACCACTTACAACACCCAATTCACAGGCAGGCACAGCTTTGATGACAGTCGTTTCGACTGGAGTGTGGGTTATGCTTACGCCAACCGTAACCTGCCGGACCGCCGTCTCATTGAACGTACCGACCGCACCAATGAAACCATGGGTATTTACCGTATCAGCCGTGAATTCACCAAACTGGACGAGCACATCGGCTCAGCAAATATAAATTATCGCCAGGACTTCCAGTTCGGTGACATCGCCCCCACTTTGAAAGCCGGCGTTTATGGCGAGTACCGTACACGTACCTACAACACCCGCCAGTTCCAGTACGGCTGGCAACCGAATAACAGCCTGCCTAAGGGATTCCAGTTTGACAATGATGTGGCAAACAATGTATTGATAGATTCCAACTATGGAATTGACAAGCTCTACATGCAGGAAGAAGTGAACTACATGAATAACTATGAGGGCAAAAACACTCAATTGTCCGGCTATATCGGCATCAACGTTCCGATAGGTTCCTTCAGCTTCTACGCCGGAGCACGCTATGAATATGCACGTCAGGAACTGATTATGAACACCCGTTCGTATGAAGAAAGCCTGCAAAGCACTTTCTATGACTATAAAGACCTGTTCCCTTCCGTCAATGCCACTTACAAACTGAGTGAAAAGCATCAGTTCCGCCTGGCTTACGGTAAATCGGTAAACCGTCCTGAATTCCGCGAACTGTCCACTTCCGTTTACTATGATTTCGACCTGGGAAGCAGTGTCATGGGTAATTCATCCCTGCAGGCAGCTTACATACAGAACGTAGACTTGCGCTACGAATGGTATCCCAGCAACGGTGAACAAGTTTCCATTGCCTTGTTCTACAAACATTTTGAAAATCCCATTGAATGGACCTACACCATGTCGGGAGGAACCGATCCGATCTACTCTTACGTCAACGCCAAAGGTGCCAACAACTACGGTATCGAAGTAGATATCCGCAAGAATCTCGACTTCATCGGTATGCGTAATTTCAGTTTTTCATTCAATGGCGCGTGGATTAAGAGTAAAGTACAGTTTAAAGAAGGAGGCAATAATATAGACCGTCCCATGCAGGGGCAATCACCTTACCTCATCAACACGGGCCTCTTCTATAACAATACGGATAAGGGATGGAATGCCGCCGTACTCTACAACCGTATCGGAAAACGTATCATCGGTGTAGGCAACCGTTACGGCAGTTCTTCCGAAGGTGATGCACGCAACATACCAAACTCTTACGAAATGCCGCGCAACAGTATCGACCTTTCGGTAAGCAAAAAGTTTGGCAAACTGGAAATAAAGGCTACCGTACGCGACTTGCTGGCTGAACGCTACTACTTCAAGCAGTTTGAAGACGTCGTCGTAAACGGACAAGTCCGCACCATTGAAGAGGTGACCCGCAGTTATAAACCGGGCAGAAGCTACAATCTGACCATAGCCTATAGTCTCTGACAACCTACCCTTTCAGTTTATTAAGTACTAACAAAACCTGAATAATAAAGAAGTTTTATTCCCAAATTAAGAAAAGTATGAAAATGGAAATTAAGAAGTTTGGCTGGATCATTATGATGTGCACAGCCATTGTAATTGGAAATGTGATGTCTTCCTGCTCCGACGACACCAATGGAGACAACGGAGGAAACGGAAACGGAAGTACAGATCCCGAAGTGACCTACGATGGTACAACAGCCTACAGCAAAGGCATCTTGTTCAAGAATGGAACAGAACTGGGCAATGGCGATCAACACTTCGTATTCACCGGTGACGTAACTCTGGAAAAAGGAACCTACCTGCTGAAAGGTTGGGTATATGTAGCCGATGGCGCTAAACTGAAAATTCCCGCAGGCACTATTATCAAGGGTGACAAACAAACAATGGCGGCCCTTATTATAGAACCGGGGGGATATGTAGAAATGAAAGGAACCAAGGAAGCCCCTATTGTCATGACTTCCGAGGAGGCTCCCGGACAGCGCAGGCCGGGTGACTGGGGTGGTTTAATCATTTGCGGTAAAGCTAAAAATAACCAGGGTACACAGCAAATAGAAGGCGGACCACGCACCATACACGGAGGCAGCAACGATGCCGACAATTCCGGTATCTTCCAGTATATCCGCGTGGAGTTTGCAGGTTATCCCTTTGAAACAGACAAAGAGATCAACGGTATTACATTCGGCTCCGTGGGTAGTGGTACCACCATCGACCACTTACAGGTATCGTACTCTAACGATGACTCTTTCGAATGGTTCGGTGGCGCAGTGAGCTGCAAATATCTGGTAGCTTATAAAGGTTGGGACGATGAATTCGATACGGACAACGGCTTCAGCGGAACTGTACAATACTGCCTGTCTATCCGTGACCCGCGCATTGCCGACACTTCGCAATCCAATGGCTTCGAAAGCGATAACAACGGAACAGGTGCAGATATCGCTCCATTCACAACCGCAACATTCAAGAATGTAACGTTCATCGGTCCGATGACTGCCAAGAACACTGATTTCCAGAACACTTCCGAATACATCACTGCCGGTGACATGTACCCGGATAATAAATCCAAGCTGGGTCTGTTCCAGTCCGCCATGCAGATACGTCGCAGCAGTAAGCTGAACTGCGAAAACACATTGGCAGTAGGTTATCCTATCGGTCTGATTGTGGATGGCGAAAAAGGAAACACGGTTCAATATTCTAAAAACGGCGATTTCCATCTGAAGAATATCATCTTTGCCGGTATGGGTGTAGTTGGCTCGGACAATAATAAGAAATACGAAGATTATCTCTACAACAGAGAAACCGGAACGTATGATGAAAGCCAGGTTTCTTATTCACACACTTTCTTCAAGAGTGAGGCTTCGAACAAAGTAATGACTGAGGCTGAACTGGGATTGACTGACCCGATGAATACCGGTCAGAATTACTGCCCCGCTACGGCTATCATGGGAACTGACGGAAACTATATCGGTGCTTTCCGCGACACGAATGATAATTGGCTGGAAGGCTGGACGAACTTCGACCCACAAAACACAGTATATTAATCACTCATTGAAATTCACACGCCGAAGCTAAGCTTCTACAAAAGCAACGCCGGACAGTTCTTCTGAACTTGTCCGGCGTTTACTAATATCAGGGAACTACAAGATCGATTTCTTCTCACTATAGCAAGAATATATTCTCACCGCACTGAGAATATATTCTCATCGTATTGAGTATTCTTTCTCATCGCAATGAGAATACATTCTCAACATAGTGAGAAAGCCGAGAATTCAAGAGCCTTTCGTCTCAACTAAGCCTTTCACGGAAATCTTCACCGGATGGTGACTGGAATACGTGCAGATCAAACTCTGAAATAATAGCCAACAGATGGTCGAAAACATCAGATTGCAAGTCTTCATAAGGTATCCAGGATGTGGTTGCAGAAAAGAAATACAATTCCAACGGTATACCGTGATCGGTAGGTTGAAGCTGACGCACCATACAGGTCATATCATGATTTACACCCGGATGGCTCTTCAGGTAGCAATTCAGGTAAGCACGGAAGACACCGAGATTCGTCTGGCGACGACCGTTCACAAGGATGGAGTTGTCGATATGATGCTCTTCATTATACTCCTTTATCACTTGTTCCGTCTGTTCAACGTAGTTTGCCAAGAGCTGTATCTTGCGATACTTTGCCAACATTTCGGGAGTACAGAACCGTACACTGTTCATATCGATATTGATAGAACGCTTGATGCGGCGTCCGCCACTCTCCTGCATACCACGCCAGTTTTGGAAAGAGTCGCTTACAAGCAGGTAAGGAGGAATGGTAGTGATGGTCTTGTCGAAATTGCGCACCTTCACCGTGTTCAATGACACTTCTATGACGTCACCATCCGCTCCATACTTAGGCATAGTGATCCAGTCTCCCACTTTCAGCATATTGTTGGCAGAAAGTTGCACACCTGAAACAAAGCCCATGATACTGTCTTTGAATACTAACATCAGCACGGCAGCCGAAGCTCCCAGACCGGTGAGCAATACACCGGGTGAACGGTCAATCAGTATGCTGACAACGATGATACCCCCGACAAAATAAAGAATGACCTGCACTGTCTGCAAGAGTCCCTTCAAAGGGCGGTCGCGAAACTGTTCCTTCTCGCTATATACGGTATAGACCGCAGTAAGCAAAGCACTAAGAAAACTAAGAAACATTATAATAATAAAGATGAGGCAGAAACGCATAATAAGCGCCAACGTAGCCGAACCCGCATCGGAAAAAGCCAGGGGAAGCAAGATATAAATAAGAATAGGTGCCACCATACGACTGAGGTGCACCATTACCTTCCGATCGAAAACAATGTCATCCCAAGTAGCTTTTGTTTGTTTTACCAAACGCGAAACGACCTTCAGTAAGATCTTCCGGCAAATGGAATCTGCCAGATAAGCCACCAGGAGAACTCCCAGAAATGCTATAAATTGATCTAACTGGTCGGCCAATGACTGGCTGAAACCTAAACTCTGAAGTCCTTCGTTAATTTGTTGTACAATACTCATGATAGTAAGGGGGTTATTATTAATAAATACATCTGCTACTTGTCACTTTTGCAGCTCGTCTCTCGTCACTTGCTCAGGAAGTCTCCTATATCTTCTTTTAACCACTGATACAAATAAAGGTTCTTATATCCGCTGTTCTTTTTCAACATCAAGCCGACGTTGGTCTGGCTATTCTCATAGCTGGTCAGTTCGTTATGGAATTGCTCGTTGTGAGCAGCCAGACGTTTAATTTCCTGTTCGCGCTCACGACGCAATACGGTACATACGGGGATAAGAAGTTTCATCACAACACCGTCCATGAGGTGATGCCCCTGTATATACAGGTAAGTTGTATCAGGATTCAATCCCAGTCTCTCCAACTCCACGCCTAAAGCCTCCACCGCCTTTATATTTCGCGGAAAGCGCCTGCGCATCTCAGAAAGTTTCTTATCAACGGCCCGCTGCACAGGATCTAACGTCCGTTCGGGATGATGCACATTAACTTCCTGTAAACGGGTGCAGGCATTGAAATCGTACATCGGGAAAGTATATGTATCCCGTTGGCAATAGAACCAGACGTTCCACAGAAAGAGCGGATAAATAATCTGCGAATAGCGTTTCAGGAAAGCAGGAAAGTCTATCAGCATACGGTCGTTCAACGTAGCCTGTACACAAACTTCATGCAAGCTTTCAGCATAGCAATGGAAATTCTCGATGGCATAGGCGTACGTCTGGAATATGTAGGGGCTACTGTTTATCTTATGTGAAACGTTCGTTTTGCCTTGCAGCAGAAAGTCGTAGTCACTGTCCACACAGGCTATCAGGCTCTTGCCCAATTCAGTAGTGTTCAGCGTGTTCATCAGCACCATCTTCTTACCTTTGGCAAGAGAGGTGGCCGAAGGCAGCATCACCTGGAAGTAGTAATCATCCGTCTCGAACTCTGCCAACAATGTGCGCCAGAAAGCTACATCATCGTAACTTTCCACATATGCCACAATACGACGACGCGCCTTCTTGGGATAGAGTTTGTTGGCGGCATTGAAATAGGCGGAGGTGAGATTATGTTTTAAAGAAGTAGCCATAGGTATATTATCACCTTTATTTATATCTCAACCGAAATATCGCTCACTTCCGTCACTGCATCCAGCCAACCTTCCATGATGACGGCGGGAGAATGGGTAGTGAGTATCAGTTGCACATTGGGATTCAGTTCACGTATCATGCTGATAAGTTTCTGCTGCCACTCGATGTGAAGGGAGGCCTCGGGCTCGTCCATAAAGAGGACACAATGGGCATTATCGCGCACCAGCACAGTAAGCAGGATAATCAGCATCTGTTTTTCACCGGAAGAAAGTTTATAAGGCAACAGGCGTTCACCGTCCTGATAGAAGATGATTTCATTGCTGCGGCGATCTATGCTTTTGCGGGTATAACTGAACAACTGGTCCATCAGGTCCTGAAACTTTCGCTTGGGCAAAGAGAGGGAAGCAGCTTGCGAACGCTGTTCCTCATCGCCTGAAAGAAGCTCGATCATCTTGTTGCCAATGTTAACCTGATAGTCAAGATAACGGCGTTGCAAAAGATAGAGTTGCCAGTCGAGTTCGGATTTGACGTTCGGATCAGCCATGCGGGCGGTAAAGTCACCCATTATCAAAGGACGGTCATAGCTGCGGATTACGTCATAAGGGATATACGTGGCATCCGGACGATCGAACGTAATACGTACTCCTTCTATCTCACCATTCTTTATCTCACCCGAAAGCTCTTCCAGATAGTGGACGGAACGGTTAAGAATCGTAGTCTTCCCTACTCCATTGATACCGGAAAGGATATTCACATCGGGACGCAAATCCCAGGCTATGTTAAAGCGATCCCACAACCTGTGTATCTCGATACGTTGGATATAATTGGCTTGTTCTTCCATAGTTTTTGCTTTTAATCAAAGCAAATATACAGGATTATTTTTTAGTTTCCCAAAATAGTTGTTCTTTTGCAGCCTCAAAAACAAAAAGAGTATGAATAAGAATGTACAAGGGCATATATTCGCCCTGACTGCCAACATTTTATGGGGGCTTATGGCTCCTATCGGCAAATCCGCACTTATGGAGTTTTCAGCTTTATCGGTGACCACATTCCGCATGGTGGGTGCGGCAGCTTGTTTCTGGTTGTTGTCCGCATTTTGTAAGTATGAGCATGTGGACCACCGCGATATGCTGAAGATATTCTTTGCTTCACTCTTTGCACTGGTATTCAATCAAGGGGTATATATTTTCGGTCTTTCAATGACTTCACCCATTGATGCCTCCATTGTGACAACCACACTTCCCATCGTGACCATGATTATTGCCGCTATCTACCTGAAAGAGCCTATCACGAATCTGAAGGTACTGGGTATCTTTGTGGGAGCTATGGGAGCACTGACACTTATTTTAAGTAGTCAGACTGCAGGCAGTGGTAACGGTAGCATTATCGGAGATTTACTTTGTCTGGTAGCGCAAATCAGTTTCTCTATTTATCTGACTGTATTCAAGGGGTTATCGCAGAAATATTCTCCCATCACGCTGAATAAGTGGATGTTTATATATGCATCCATGTGTTATATTCCATTCTCCTATCAAGATGTGGCGGGTATTCAGTGGGCAGAGATCTCCACTGCAGCATACGTACAAGTAGGTTATGTGGTAATAGGCGGTAGTTTCCTTGCTTATATCTTCATTATGACTGCACAAAGATTACTGCGCCCCACAGTGGTAAGTATGTACAATTATATGCAGCCCATCGTAGCTTCTATCGCTGCCATTATCATGGGCTTGGGAGTATTCGGCTGGGAAAAGGGAATAGCTATTGCCTTAGTGTTCCTCGGCGTATATATTGTGACGAAGAGTAAGTCGAAGGCAGACTTTGAAAAGGAAGGGAAAATTTGTGATTAACGGTTAATGATTAGTGATTAGCAGGCTACGCTATTATACCGTATGGGCTAATCACTAATCACTCACCACTAATCACTCTTTCTCATTTCCCCGAAATACGTATCCAGCAAGCTTTTTGCAGCAACAAATGAAGTGAGTTTACCTTGCAACACTTGCTGTTCTTTATCCCCCAGCATAGCTTCTATAACCGGATTATGATAGAAACTATCGCGCAGGCGTTCATTGATACTCTCGTACATCCAGTATTTACTTTGTTCATTACGGCGGTAATCAAAGTAACCGTTGTCCTTCACAAAAGCAACGTAATCGTAAATCATATCCCAGATTTCTTTCACTCCCAAGTTATAGAAACCGGAATAGGTCATTACCTGTGGCGTCCATCCTGATTCAGGAGCAGGGAACAAATGCAGAGCATTACGAAACTGATTTGCAGCCAGTTTAGCACGTTCCAGATTATCACCGTCGGCTTTGTTGATAACAATACCGTCGGCCATCTCCATGATGCCGCGTTTGATGCCTTGCAATTCATCGCCCGTACCGGCCAACTGAATAAGCAGAAAGAAATCTACCATAGAATGTACAGCTGTTTCACTCTGTCCTACACCTACTGTCTCTACAAATATCTTATCGAAACCGGCAGCTTCACAAAGAATAATCGTCTCACGCGTTTTACGGGCTACTCCCCCCAAAGACCCTGCCGATGGACTGGGACGAATAAAAGATGCAGGATGAACGGAAAGTTGCTCCATACGTGTCTTATCACCCAGAATACTACCTTTACTACGCTCACTACTGGGGTCGATGGCAAGCACCGCCAGCTTACCTGCATATTTTTCCAATACATGCAGACCGAAAACATCAATGGAAGTACTTTTACCCGCTCCCGGTACACCACTGATACCTACACGGATAGAATTTCCGGAATAAGGCAGGCATTTCTCAATGACTTCTTGTGCCACTGCCTGATGTTCAACTTTCACGCTTTCCACCAAAGTCACTGCCTGGCTTAAAATGGTTACATCACCTTTTACAATGCCTTCTACAAACTCCGCCACGGAAAGCTGACGCTTTCTGGGTTTAGGACGACGATAGGGATTAACAGATGAAGGTTGTTCAATGCCTGCATTGACAACCAGGCCTTTATAGGCTTCATTGTTTTCAGGATGTTCCATGATAAGATTTATAATTTATGATTTACGATTTACGATAGGACTTATGATTTATAGGGCGGTAGAATAGCGTATTATAAATCATAAATCTTATCACTTTGCCTTAATATTGATCTCAACCTTAGGTTGCATCGGATCATTTGTTATCATCAGAATACGCAAATGACGTTTCTTCTTTGCAATATTCTTCTTATCTACCGTCACACGCAAACGGGTAGTTTCTCCCGGCTGCAAAACACTTTTCTTAAGACTTACTCCCAAGGCAGGATTGAATACCTGCAGTTTACTAATCTGCAACGGAGAGCGTCCGGTATTGGTAAGCTGTATATCATGTTTCACTTTATTCTTCTTTGCCAATAAAGCGCTCAGGTCTATATCAGTTTCCGAAAGACGGACTACCGGAGCATTTGCTCTATCCGTATCTGTCATACCGGAAAAGTCGGGTAAAAGGATAGCTGAAAGCGGTATTTCGTTTTCATCACTCACTTTATCTCCTATGAAACGGGACAGGTAAACTGATGCTTGCGTTAAGCCCAAATCAGTCAGTTTTTCTGTATTGAGGGTTAATGTAATCAGTCCCCTCTCACCTTTCTGAAGTACATTGGGTTCCACTTTCATATCCAGATAGGAAGGCAGGTGCATCAATACCGGTTCATACGAACGATCCGACTGATTCACAACTCCAATCCGTATAACAGGCTTTGCGCCACGATGGGTATCAGGGAAATCAATTTCATTCTTATCTATACGAATCTGACCAATCAGATAAGGATAAGTTTTCGTAAAGTCTTTAATCTCGCGCACTACTTCGCCTGTGAAGTGCAAATAAGCCAGATTAGGCTGTGCATTAGAGTAAATAGCCACTGATTTATCAAAGCGGCCCAATGCCTTTGCATCAAACTCCACGGTAATGATACCTTTATCACCGGGGGCAATAGGCGTTTGGGTCCACTGAGCTACGGAACAGGCACAGGAAGGATCTACCTCAGTAAGCACCAAAGGTTGGTCACCGGTATTGGTGATGACATACTGTGCACTGACGGGATGTTTCCACTCAATCTGTCCGAAGTTGTGGGTTTCTTTATTAGATGAAAAACGCGGTTGCGCCGCAGCAGTAAGTGCTACGGCGGCAAACGCATACATACATATCAAGGTTCGTTTCATTCGTTTTCATTTTAGGATGCACAAAAGTAGTTTTTTTAAATGAGAGTTCCTAAAAGGGTGTTTTAAAATTACTACTCTACCTCTACTTTCATGGATGCCGAATGGGCAGCATACTCGGGTGCATAAGCACACTGTATGGTAGCTAATCCAGCCTCATATTGCCCGCTACGAGCCACACGGTAACTGTATTCCAACACATACACACCTTTGCTCAGGCTGTCGAAGAAGAAATTAGTAGAAGCATCCTCTATTTCTACATAATATCCTATTCCGCCGTTCCAGCGATAACCGGAAAGTGAATTCACCGGTTCGAAGCAAGCACCACGCTTGTCTTTCAACTGAACGAAATCCATTGCACGGTCAAGGCGTATCGTCAGACGGGAAACCACTTTATCACCCACAGCCAACTGTGTAGTAGCAGTGACTGGTTGCAGTTCCTTCTTTCCGGTAGCCAAAGTGCGTTCTACATAAAGTTTCTTTTCCACTGCCAATTCACCACCCTGCTGTTTCACGTCAGAAATCGGTGAGAGGTATTGAGCATACACTGCACCCCAGGCAATACCTGCATCCCGTTTTTCTACAGTGATAGATTTGGCACGCAATTCGGGACTGCCTTGTGCAAAGCTTTCTTTAATATATCCCAGTCCGGGAACGGTGGTCTTAGCAGGACTATATGTTTCCAATACTTTATTACCAAGAACAATGCGTACATCACCACGGGTAGCCAACAAATCACTCCCTTGGCAAAGCAATGCATAAACGGCATCCGCTGTTGCAACCGGTGAGTTCCAACTTGTAGTCTGCTTTTGTTTCAGCAACCAGAGCTTCATTTCTTCTACCAAGGCGTCATTGCCGCCTGCCAGACGTAAAGCTTCCATTACTTCCACATGAACAGGAATAGGCTGCATTCCCCAACGGAAGGGCTTTTCATTGAAAGCAAAATAAGCTCCCTGTTCATTGGTTTGCACCAGATGTTCCTTAATGGAAGCAATAAACTCATTAGCCTCAACCGTACGGCCGGCTTTTAGTAGAATGATAGCCGACTGCGCTTTCATTCCCATTTCAGCAGTGTTCAGGTTCTTGCCGACTTTGGAAAGGAAATAACTGTAAGCAGCCCCATTGGCAGCAGGTACTTTCTCACCGGAAATAGCTATCAGATAGAGATAGGTCATTGCCGGATGTGAGAGGGTAGTTATTTTAGCTCCGTCTTTCTCCGCTTTACGAATACTTTTGTATTCCTCCAATGCTTGTTGATGCAGATATTTAAAAGCTGTCTGCTGCATAGAAAGGGCATCACCGGAATTCTTTTGTCCGGTAAGTAAAGGCAAACGAACAAGAAGTTCGGTGATATATCCCGTCATATTACGGCTACCCGGCATCCCTTTATACCAGCTCCATGCGCCATCGGCATCTTGCAGTTCTTTCAATCTGGTAAGAGTGGTTATATTATTATTTGCCAGGTTATTGAGATCAAACAGTGTAGCAATACGGGCCTGCTGGTCAGCTTCTGTAGTGGCCTCCAGTAACCAGGGACTTTCTTCAAGAAGGATATTCTTCACATCCTGATTCTTCTGCAACTGACTGAGGAAAGTTTCTTTCTTACCACCTTGCATGCGCCAACTATCGAATACAGCTTTAATGCGTGGCTGGCTATTGGCAATGTATGAAGCAAGGGAATTGGCATAATATGCGGCAGCCCAGGCAGTAGCATTATCTGTACGAGGTTGGCTCAATACCGGCAATGCTTGTACGGCATACCAGGCCGGATTTCCGGTAAACTCTACTGTCAGACGACGGTCGGTAGCCGTACGGCTGTTATTATTGAACAGGCTGTCCAGAGAGAAAGTACGGGTTTCTTCACCTCGTATCGGCATAGCAAGAGTTTCAGTGATATATTCCTTATCACTCAATACAGGCAACAAGTGTTGCTCGCCATCGCTGAATGTACCGCCATCAGCAATCATGCGTACGCCCAGCATATCCTGTTTATCCGTTACTGTGAAACGGAAGCTTACAGGAACTGTTTTTCCGGCTTCTACTGTGAAAGATTGGCGTTGTGTAGAAATCACTTTATCCGTCATCGGATCAAAGAGTACAAACTTCGTGGTTCCTTTCAGAGCTTTTCCTGTCAGATTGGTAATCGTTGCGGCAATACTGGTCTTATCCCCTACCCGTACGAAACGCGGCATATTAGGAGACAACATAAATTCTTTCACCGTGACTGTTGAAGCATCCAATTTCCCGATCATCATTCCTTTCGTGTGAGAATACCCGCGGAAGTTCCAACGTGTCAGGCTTTGCGGCATGGTGAAGGAGAAGGAAATTTCCCCTTGCTCATTTGTGCGAAGTTGCGGATAGAAGAAAGCTGTCTCTGCAAAGTTCGTACGCAGTTCGGGAGCATCACCAAGTTCTACGGCAGCGCCGGTTTCTTCAGTTGACACCATTTCTTCTTCAAATACCATATCTGCAACATCGGCAGAAGAATCTTCAGCAACCCTCTCTTTCATCCGTGGACTCGCCAATCCCCGTACCTGCACACTTCCGGTCATGGTGGAGTTTTTCATAGCACCATAACCTACTATCAATGCTTCCTGTACACCTTCTTCCGAATAGAAAGTATCATAGACAAATGGAGGCACCTTCCAGTCTCGCATTGGGAAATAACAAGAGTAATAAACAGAGCCTGTATACCCATACGACCAATAAATCTGAGGCACAAACCGAGAATAATTCACATAAAAACTCTGACGATTGGGGTATATCTTATCCAAAGAGGCATCGTACATAGTGGCGAGCATTTCAGCATCGGCAGGTATACCCTGTGGTGTTTTAATGGTCAGGCGCCACTCTTCTTCTTGCCCGGGACGTAACTTGTCACGGAACACATCCCATTTCATTGTCAGTTCTTTATCCGGTCTACGCTTCTGCAAATCCACTTTTTCGAAATAGAGTTCTCCATCCTTGACAAAAGCAAACAGATATTCTATTCCGTCCCCGTATTCTTCTTTATAAGGCACATCAAAACGAACAATGGAATCGGATAATTGAAGTGTTGTACTGCTCAGGCGCTGCTTACCACTGAATATATCCAGCATCACGTAGGTATCTTTAAAGGAAGTTCCCAAACTGAACTGTGCAGGGTGTCCGGCATCAAACTGCGTATTACGTGAATAGAACCAGACGGGCGATGTCACAGGAGGACGATTATCATTATAGGAGAAAAGCACGATATTTTGTTTGTAGTCAACATCCCTACTCTGATCGTCCTTTGCTGTCAGTTGCAGTTCATAAGCGCCGGAAGGCAGATTCTTCCATTCCGGCAATACTACTTCCACATTGGAAGTAAACTGCCCGCTGAAACGAGCTTCAGGCTTTCCATTCACAGTTTGCACCAAACGGTAATCCCCTTTCACCGATACAGGCTCCATATTCAGGTTCCGGGCTACAAAAGTCAGCTGGATACTGTCATCCTTACAGATACGATCTTGTGTATCAACAGACAGAATCAATGAACGGTCTCCGGCAGACAAGGTAGTTACAGAAGTCTGTGTTTCACCGGCCTGATTGGTTACAGAGGCTTCTATCCGATAAGTATAGTAACCGGAAGTAACACCTTCCACACCTTGCAACCGGACAGGAATGGAGAACATTCCGTCATCACCTATCATTACGCTACCTGAAACCAGAGAAATAGTATTTCCATAAGCTCTCCACCACGAGAACTGGCTGCGGGTAACAGTATAATTCAATTCCAACCCCTGCAAGGGCACACCACTGAAAGAACTTACCGTACCTTTCACCTGTACGCTATCTCCTATCTGGTAAGACTCTTTCTGAGAATCGAAGACGATGTCGAATGTAGGACGCTTATATTCTTCCACTTGTACAGATGTCCAACCGTTTGCTTTTCCTGTTCTGATAGAATAAGACCCGTTCAGACAAGCAGTAGGAAGCACAAACTCAGTGGTAAACGAACCAAACTCATTGGTACGGACTTCTTTCTTTCCAATATTAGTATCATTCACATCGGTAAGCTCCACAGTATAAGTCTTATTGGAAAGCACCATAGCCGTATCACCACTTTGGGAATAAGCGATACCTTTTATATAAATTGTTTGTCCCGGACGATACAAAGAGCGATCCGTCAATATCTTCACTGCTTCGGATTCTCTGTCTGTATGATTCCAGGTTCCATTAGAGTTATTATAGATACGCTGCAATGGCATTGCCGTATCAGTGCCTTTCGTGGCAACCAACGAACGGAACTGCTTATTCCACGGTAGTATCACTTTACCCGATGCATCCGTAGTTTTCTGCTCCAATACCTTGTTTTCTCTGGTTCCATAACTTGAATAGAAAGTAATCTGAACATCCGCTACAGGTTTTCCGGTTTCAGCATCCAAGGTCACAACCTCATAATCTTTAGTTGAGAGAGGCATAGTCAATACTTTGAAACGAGTGAGATAAAGGTAATTCTCGGCAGTTCGCCCTTTCTTATCATCAGGTACTACCTGCACTACATAAATACCCGGTTCGTTCGGCAACAACATATGATATGTACTATCTGCCGGAAGGTAATTAGCCGGACGCAACAAAGAAAAGTGTTCCGTTTTTACTTTATGGGCATACTTCTTATAGAAAGCAGGATTAATCACCGGCATATCCGTTGTAGCCTTCGACAGAGTAGTACGGAAGACATTCACCGTAAATCCATCCAAATTACAATGAGTAACCCTCAATTTCAGAGCATCACCGGGATAGGTAACCTTGTCTGCACTAAAGTTCAGTTGCGGCTGCAAAAGACTTTCTTTCAGCTCACGCAATGCAGATATCCGTTTATAGTCGGGGTAAAGGTTGATGGCTTCATCACAAGTTTGCAAAGCCTTTTCATATTCACGTATATTGCGATAATAACGTGCTTTGGCTAAATAAGCCTCTGCACACACATCACGCTTGGCATAATCTTTAATAATGCGGTCCAAGGCACGTAAGTATTGGTTCTGAACTTCACTTTTACCTTCTTTCACAGCTCGCGGACGAAGCAAAACATCTCCTTCCCTGTTACGCCATTCCATATAATCCAGCATAGTCAGTACGGCAGCATCTTCCATGCCGGGCATTTTCCGATAGGTATTTATCATCTGGCCATAAATGCCCATGATGTCTTTCTTTACCAATGAGTCCGTCTCGAACCATGAAACTTTCTGCAAAGCATCAATGGCACGTGATGCCAACAAATGATACATTTCATGGTGATAGTACTCACTTGCATTCCCTAAAATTACAAAAGGAATATAAGTACGCGAAGATGTATTCAACAAATCAGCAGAGTCCTTCAATGCCTCTCCTGTATACTTCATCACCTGCTTCATGAAGAGGTTGCCGCTCCATTCACGAATATCTGCCGGCAAGGCTTCACCTTCCAGATCGAGCGAAGTGCGTTGCCGCAACTCCCATCGGTTATTATCTGCATAATTGGCATAGATACTTGCCACCAGTGAATTCAGTACGGCACGACTGACCGGATTTTGTTCACGCTCCGCCCATTGTTCCAGCCCTTTCAGGTTGACATAGAAGCTATCAGGTGTCAGTACATTCTGAAATGTATTCCGGCACATATAGGCTTTTAACATCTGCGGGGTATTCTTTTCCTGTTCCCCTTTCCGGAATATCTCATCCGTCAGTTTTATCACAGTTTGCGGCAAGCTCTTTTTTTGTGCCTGCTCCACTTGTTTCCACAACTTATCAAACGACTGCGCATGCAGCACGGGCATACAACCCCAAAATGCTGCCAGCAGTATTAAACTACAAATTCTTTGAATTCTTTCCATAGATATTATTCTATTAGTCTTTGTACTAACAACAAAGTAAGGGAATAAAGTTTAAACAAAAGCTGATTTTTATATAAAAAAGCTTTCAAGGGGATATAAAAGAAGCGAGGAATACGTTTTCTGGACGTACTCCTCGCTTCATCAAGTTTAGTTAAAATGCTTTCTTATTTCTTCAGGGTATAACCCATCATCAACATCTCATTCCGACCTACTTCGGCGAGAATGTTTCTCCATGTTTTAAAAATCTTTTTTTTCATAACCTTAAAAATTAAACTAATACCTAAAAATCAAATACACACAATCTAAAAGAGGGGTTTAGTAAATTGTTGAATACCCCCAAACATGCTTATCAGCTTCGCTGATGTGCTTAAAAATTTTCTTTAACGTTTTCATTTTGTTATCCTCCTTAAAAAATCTTGTTATCCTATTAAATACATGTTTTATAACACAAAAATAATACCTTTGTTTAGAACAAACAGCAATATTTGGCAGTAAAGTATGTTTTATAACATATTTCTTGATCTATATCAAAAACAAGAAGATCAAACAAGGAGGGAAGTGGAAAAAATGGCAGAAAAAGGAAAGAGTGACAAGGTATGGGACAATATGACAGAAAAAGAGTGAGGCTGTCTCCCACCGGGGACAGCCTCACACAACAACATTTTACTTTTCACGATGGTGAAAAAAAGGACTATTCTTCACAGAGTAGTTGTTTTATTAAAAAGGTATGCCCCGAAGGACATACCTTATATTAATTGCTTAGGAAAGCAAAGACTTAGTTACCTTCAGTTGATTTAACATCCATGTAAACTGCAGTCTTCACAGTACCCCACTTATAAGTTACGATTACGGGAATCTTAATCTTAAATGCTTGTACATTATTTCCATTATTCTTGTAAGTAAGTGTACCATAGTCACCAACAACAGTAGAATTAGCAGGAGTAATCACAATCTGATTAGTCACTTCAGACAACTTCTTCGTTTCGATGTTGTTACCATTCATGTTAGTTGTAATGTTAGCAATATCAGCTGCAATAGACTCAACTTTATAATAATCATAATAACCAGTACCATCATATTCAACGCCACTTGCACTTGTTCCCTTAGCAAACTTGTAATCTCTCCAGTCGGTCAAGTAAACAAGATCAAGCATCTTCACTGTATAACCTTCATCTGTAGCATCTACGAAGTACTTACCTGTGTTAGCAAATACATTGATCGGACGCAAGAATTCAGCATTGAACTGGCCATCAGTCATCGGTAAACGCATGCTGCACTCATTAGTCAATACCATATCAAGTATAGCAGTGAACGGAGCAACATCATGAGCAGAGATATTCAGGATAGCCTTAGCAGCAGCTGTTTGTTGATATTCAACATTGTTACCAATGATCTTAGCAACTAAAGAAGTTGCATTAGCATACAGTTCTTTACCGTTAGCAGCTACAGTCAATGTATAAGTTGCACCATCATTACCCTGAACTTTAACATTATTGTTTTTATCAGAGAAGATGTATTGATAAGAAATCTTATCCAACTTAAAGTCATCACTTACCTCATTATTCAATTTGAATGAAGGTTTGTTTCCTTCGAATACATTATCAACATTTACAGAGAATGAGCAATCGTTCGGAGTAACACCAGGAACTACTGTATTCATTCTGATATTGTTCATGTTATTGTACCAGTATTCAGAGTTCTTGCTGCCAGTATTGAAGCTTGCAGACGGAGTCTTAACAGTAGCAGTAAATGTAATAGTTACATCAGCACGTGACTTATCATTCTTAGGAACATAAGTAGCAGTTGCAATCAGTTTACCACTATTGTTATTTACGGCATTTACCTGATCTGCAGAAGTTACAGTCCAAGCCAAGCAAACTGTTTCAACATTAGGATCAGCATCGTTCAATTCAACAACTGTACCATATTCACCAACTTTCAGGTCAGCAACTTTCTGGCCATCAGAATTAGTAGAGCTTGACTTCAATTCATAAATTGCGTGGAAGTCTTCCTTAGTCAAACCTAACTTCTGATAGATGTGAACATTCATTTCGTCAAACTTCAGATCGTAAGTTTCAGGAACACATTGCAGTTTGAGGTCACCACATGCCTTCGGATAGTCAGTACCTGCAACATCACCTCTTGTAATCTTAACTTTGATCCAACCTACATTAACAACTTCACCATTAGAAGCATTTTGAAGTTCTACACGTACCAAAGGCATACGACCAACAGCAGCGATAGGATCTTCAGTAATATCACCAACCTTAGCAGTCAAAACAGTACCGTTCAGATTAGCAAAGAAGCTACTCTGGAGAGTCTTGTTATCACCTTGATAGTAGTCAGATAATTTATAAACCAATTTCAAACCATAATCAGCCAACTTATCATTAGCGATAGTCTTATCAGTTCCAACTGTACCAATCTGCGTCATAGGATCTGAGTCAGTCCATTCAGTATAGTGTGTCTCAACATATTTAGACAAATCGATACCCTTTTTGTCATTGTAAGCAACTTCACAAATAGGATCTTTAGTAATTGCATCTTCTGCCTTACCTACCAAACCAGCTGCCGTATTTTTTGCATCAGCACCATACAAGTGAGCTTTATGTGCACCAGCATCTTTAGCATTAGCCAAAACAAAATCTTTCAAAACTGATTTGTAAATAGCAGCATAGTCAGAATTAACCACTTTAGTGCCACCGTTTACTTCTACAGTAGCTTGCAGATTCATCACAGTAATCTTAGAAGCATCAATCTTCTGGATAGCTTCACTGTTACCATTGAATACAACTTTCAAGATACCATCAGTAATAGAACATTTTTCCAAATCAATGTTAGCAATGTTAAATCCAGTAGCACGTGTGCCAACGAATTCTTTATCATCTGCAGACAATACTAATTTAGAGATTTGTTTCATAGTAACACCAACCGGGTTTACATGATAGTAAGCAACCATATCCGGAGTAATATTACTCTTAGAAGCAGGAGTTGCAGGAGCATTCCAAATTTCACCCTTTTCTGTTACAGCTTGGCTCTTAACAGTCCATTTGTCATAAGTCAGGTTAGTAGCTCTCATAGCTTCTACACCGCTCAGGTATGCTTCAGGAACAAAAACCAAGCTTGTCAAAGGCAGTGCATCCTGAATATAGAAATTAGAACTTTCACCATTCTCTGTTACAGTATAACCAATGATTACACCATCTTTCTTAATTGCAGCAATGCTACTTGTTGCTTTCGGAATAGTAACACCTGTTTTAACTCCATCATACAAGATTTCTCCTGCAGCGTTGATCGTCAGCTTCGTAGGATTAAAGCTTTCTGCAACTTCAGAAGTAGGGAGAGTAGCAGATGAAACCTCAGTACCATCTTTCTTCAAAATAACTTTGCCATCCTTTATCTCGATAGTGTAGTTTGGAAGGTTCTGGGCGATTGTGCAAGAAACGCTCTTATCGTTGCTGTCAACGATAGTCAACTTTCCGGTTGCAGCATCGTAAGTTACACTTTTTACCCCATTGTTTCCAATAGCAGTTTTCAAGTCAGTAAGGCTCTGGTTGATTTGACCGATTTCGTTGTCAATACGTTTGATGTCATCATCGTAATCCTTACAGCTGATGAAAGACGTCGTGGCAGCGAATGTCAATGCTCCAAAAAGCACCACTTTAACAAATCTTTTTCTCATAATTGCTTTTAATTTACATTAATAATATATTATTAAACACTCAGTTTCAATAGAACAATTCTATACGTTTACATTTTTTAGTACGATAATATTTCTTTTACGAAGAGGCTTTTCCTCGTCCGTTACTTTATAGGTAACGGCATAAAATACCGTGCAAATATAATTGATTTTATATAATTGTGCAAATAAAGCTGTTTTTTTTGTGATATTCATTAAAAAAAGAGTAATAGTATTCAAAAAACATTCGATTATGAAACAAAAGTTATTATTGGAAATGCTATCCACCACCATTCAGGAGCTTCGTGCTAATGGTCAATGGGGCACTGCTCACGTTTATCGAAGTGCCCGCAATTCTTTTTCTACATTTAATAATAATAAGGATATACCATTTTACAAATTGGATCCTAACTTATTAAAAAGCTTTGAGATATATCTTCGTCAACGCAAATGTAGTTGGAATACGGTTTCTACTTATATGAAAGTATTAAGAGCTATTTATAACCGAGCAGTAGACAATGGATATGCTTTATATGTTCCGCGACTTTTCAAGCATGTGCATACAAGTGTGTGTGCGGATCAAAGAAGGGCTTTAGAGGTTTCTGATATAGGGAATCTGCTTTGTGAGACAGAAAAAGCAGCCACGTGTGGTTCTTTACCTATAGAGTTGCAAACTACGAAGAACATATTCGCACTCATGTTCTTACTACGCGGTATTCCGTTTGTAGATTTGGCATATTTGCGTAAAGCGGATATTCAAGGTAATACTCTAAGATACCGTAGGCGAAAGACTGGACGTTTATTGACTGTAATGTTGACACCAGATGCTATGAAACTTATACGTATAGTAGCTAAAACAAAGCCGGAATCTCCTTATCTTTTTCCCTTTTTATCAAGCCCAGAAGGTACAGAAGCTGCTTATCATGAGTATCAATCATCCTTAAGGATGTTTAATTATCGATTATCCCGATTAAAAAAATATATGAAAACTGCTGCCCATCTAAGTTCCTATACTATTAGGCATACATGGGCAACAATGGCATATTATTGCGAAATACATCCAGGTATTATATCAGAAGCGATGGGGCACTCGTCTATCAAAGTGACGGAAACTTACTTAAAGCCGTTCCAAAATGAGAAAATAGATAATGCTAATTCGCAAGTTATCTCTTATGTGAAAGAATACGCAAGTATTGTTTAGAGATTTATTAGAATAATAATCGGTTTTACGTTCACCCCGGGGAATAATATTCTTCGGGCATATTTTTGTGTCCCTACTCTTCTAATGTTTTTTTGCGTCATATTGCTCAATATTAATTAATTGCATATTCTATCTAAGTATTTTAGCTTGAAAACCTCTTTGTTTTCTCTTTTTTTGCCAATGTCAACATTATCGCAGTATTCAAAATTTACAGAATATATCAATAGCTAATGGCTAAAAATTATGAGAAGTTACATTTCTTAGAAAAGGTTAAATCAATTATTTGATTTAGACTCTGTTACCTATAAAGTAACGGTTTTAAGAAGGTGAGGTTTTAGAAATGAATTTTTATTATTCTTTATTTTTTTAAATTTATAAATTTAAAGTTTTTTTATTATGAACAAAAAATTTCTAAGTGCAATCCTGTTTGGAGCTTTGATGATAGGTTCTACAGGAACGTTCACGTCTTGTAAGGACTACGATGACGACATCAAGGACTTGCAGGGGCAGATTGATGCCAACAAAACTGCGATTGACAAGATCAATGCTTTGATCAATAGCGGTTCTGTTATTACTGGCGTTAATAAAACGGATAAGGGTGTAACCGTTACATTAAGTAATGGTAACTCTTTTGATTTGACCAATGGAAGCAATGGTACTGATGGCAAGGCAGGTTCTGTTGTTGAAATCGGCGAGAATGGCAATTGGTGGATTGACGGTAAGGATACCGGAAAACCGTCACGTGGGGCATCAGGTTCTGCCGGAACTAGTGCTTCTACCATTTACTATGTTCCTGGAACATCAGGCGATGAAAAAGGGGTTTGGGTAAAGGTTACAGTAGCAGCCGATGGTACCGAAACAAGAGAGGCTACAAGCAATACTTGGTTGCCTGCAGGTACTATAACTGCTGTTGCTGATGACAATACTATTACATTGTTCAATGTGAGTGGTGTAGATGGCGGTAAAGTGGTATTGGCAAGAAGTAATAGTTTCTTGAGCTCCTTGAGCTACATGACAACTAATATCAATGAAGATTTGGGTAAAGTTGCATTCTTCCCTGTTATTGGTTATGACTACGCTTCTTGGGAAAACAGTCCTATTTATGAGCATAATTCAAGCAAGAAAGATACAAAGGAAGATGCTAAATACATTACGATGTATGAAGGTTGGTTGAACATGAACTATAAGGTTAACCCTGCCACTATATCAAAAGATGCATTTACTGTTCTAGGATTCGATCATGGAAAGGCCTATACAACCAGAGCTATTGCTCAAGAGTTAACTATTGGCACATGGGGGCTGAATGATGGTACCTTGTCTGTTCCTATCAAAGGTTTGCAGATGATGCACTATGGCAACCTCTTTGATGATCCATTGGTGAAGAATGGTGGTAAGGGTATTGAGCAAAAAGATAAGTTCGGAAACCAAGTTGATGAATTGGCTCTTCAGGTAAAGAATAGCAAGGAAAGTGCAGCTGCTGACGGTGTTGTTACTTCTGAGTACATCACAATGAAGCGTATGGTAGTTGAACAGGAAGATGTTATGATTGGTCTAAATAAAGATATCAATTTGGACAAAGCCGTAACATTAAACCGCGACTTACACCGTATGTATCCGCTTGCTTGGAGTGCAGATAAGAAGAATACTTATAAGGCGGATCTTGCTGTGAATATCAACGTTCCTTTCGATGGTATTACAGATTTGAGCGAATATCTTGAAGAATATGCTATCCGTATTCATACTAATACTGGATATGATAAAGGTAAAGGCATCAATGAACTTGATGGCAAGAATTCTGAGTGGCAAGCTACTTTGACAGAACTTGGATTTGACAAGCTTTCTTTGGAATATGCTATCGAACCTTATACAAAAGCTCAGGTAGACCAGAGTGAAGGTGCGGAAATATACGACAAAGAAGAAGTGATGAAGTATCTCGTATTGGACGGAAGCAAAATTTCATTCCATAAGGAAAATACAGCTTCTATTGGTCGTGAACCGATGATCAAGGTTTCATTATATGCAGGTGAAGGTGATAACAAATTATTGGTTATGACTAAGTTGCTGAAATTGAAAGTTGTTCGTAATATCCAGCAAGATAAGTTACCAATAGCACTGGATCATTTAAAAGATCAGATACTACCGTGTCAGCCATTTGATGGGGAAAATACTTTGGGTGGATATATTGATATGGATAAGGTATTCAATGCTTTGAACATGAGTAAGGAACAGTTTGTTAATACTTATATTCGTTTAGCTACTGACTGGTGGAATTATCAACGAGGAACACTCGTTATTAAGAAAGATGGCAAAATTCTTGATGCAGATCATGCTAATGCTGTTTATATGAATATTCAAAACGTAGAATGGTATGAAGATGGTACATACCAAAACAACAGATTGCCACTGTATATTAAACCTTATGCATTACCGGGTTTATATACCGTAGAAATCACATACGAAACTAAGTCTACTGAAGCTGCTTACAAACAGGTTGTCATTACAGATGAATTTAGGATTGATTATCCTGAAACTTCATTGACTTACAATCCTAATATGTGGAACGGCACTGAAAACATGCTGGTTTATGGTCATGCAACGAACAATAGTGACTATGACAACCCGCTTGTAATGGAAGGTTACCTTGAAAATGGCTTCACTAAGTATACCGGTTCTTCTTGTCCGAAAGCTACTTCTACGTTGCATTTCGAAATTATCACAGATAATAGTACAGAAGGTCAATACAATAAGGCAAACTTCTATGCTGATGGTGCTTGGCGCGTAACAATCGCAGAAGTAACTGATGGTACAGGTGCTGTTAAGCATCAGATAAAATTGGATGCTACATGGGATGCTACAGCCGGTAAATATGGTAACTTCAAGTATGCTAAGATGGTAAACAAGAACATTAAGGTTAGAGCTTACTCTATCTTCAATGGTATTCTTGACTGCCCGAACCATGATGCAACTACTCCTGTTTGTGGTACAGCGAAAGCACACAAAGCAGGCTGTGTAAACAATGCTACGAATAGCGCAATCTTTGATGTTAAGTTCGTTAATCCGGTTGCATTTGCTGATTATACTAACGACAAGTGGTATCTGATTGACAAAGCTCCGTCAACGACTGAATACGGTTATCAAGTTCCGTTGTACAGACTGTTCAGAATATATGATACTCACAAGTCTACAACTAACGGTATCATTTGGGAACCGACTCAGCAACAAGGCTGGTGGGAACAAGGTTCAAACAAGGATAAAGTTGGTGTAGGTCTGCGTACTTTGCACGGATTGAAGATCACTTACGTTGTTGACATCGCCAAGAATAAAGTATTGGCTGACGACGGTGTATTGACCAATGTACGTGTTGATGGTCTGTCTTTGCAAAATGGTAAGGTAGAGAGTGAAGGTCCTGGTATCCTTACTTGGGTTAACTCCGGTGATGCAGTTATCAGTGCACAGCCAATCGTTGTTACCATTAAAGCTTACTATGGTTGGGCTCCTACGGATTATACTGAACACAATGTTACAGTACAGGTTTATCCGGCAGACAAGGAACGTCCGGTAACATTGCCGACTCCGGGTATTGTAACGGATGGAACAAAGTATTAATAACATACTGATTCTTTAAGAGTGGAAGAGGGTGTTCGAAACACACCCTCTTCTTATTAACAACATAACTACTCTGTGAAGAATAGTCCTTTTTTTCACCATCGTGAAAAGTAAAATGTTGTTGTGTGAGGCTGTACCCAGTGGGAGACAGCCTCACTCTTTTTATATAGATAATCGGAAGTGGATACATATTCGTTTATAATGAAATAGAATATAGAAACAATCGTTTCTTTTTTCAAGTGTATAGTATATCTTTGCTATTGTAATATGGAAACGACAGTATTCAAATTTAGATCATTCGGTGAAAACCTTGGAGCCCGGGTTTTGGGTGAAAAGGTTCGTCAGGACTTGATAGCAACTATCGAATCCTCTGAGTGTGTGATTTTAGACTTTGAAGGAGTGAATGTTGTTTCCAATTCATTTGCAGATGAATGTATCGCAAAACTGATCCCTATTTTAGGGTTTAATAAGTTGAAGCAAAAAACTACTTTTAGAAATATAAATGACTTTGCACGAAAAAATGTTCTGATAGCCCTTCGACGGAGATTGTCCATAATATGTGCAGAATAACTTAATATAGGAAGAGGTGGTATTTTATGAATATCGCCTCTTTTTTCTTTTCCCCAAGCAAACCATTTTTAGGACTTTTCTATAAAGATACAACATGACGTGAGAGAACTTAAAAGCCATGTAATAAAACCAGATGAAGCAGAAAAGACACAGATGTATTGCTGTGACTGGAGGAAGGAATCTTGCCTTACTGTCAATTTACCTATTTTGCGTGAATGTTAAACACAATGCAATATTGAAAAAAGTATCTTGTTTTTCTTGCATACATGTAACTTATAAATTACCTTTGCTCTATGAAAGTTAGAGAAGTAGTAACATATAAAGGCTATTTTGATGAGTTTTTCAAGCAACAACCGCAAAAGGTTCGTGATAAAATCATCAAAGTATTAGATATTATCGAGCAGATAGACCGAATACCCTTGACATACCTAAAATACATTGAGGGGACTAATGGGTTATTTGAGGTTCGTGTACAGCTTGGCAATAATATATTTCGTATCTTTTGTTTCTTCGATGGTAACAAGTTGGTAGTTCTATTAAGTGGCTTTCAAAAAAAGACCCAAAAGACACCCTCCGAAGAAATAAAAAGAGCTGAACGCCTGATGACTGATTATTACGAAGAAAAAGGAAAGGAGACATTCAAATGAATACAAAGACATTAGATCAGATTAAAGATGAATATTACGGTGAAGTCGGGATGCCGGAACGGGATCGGCTCGAACGAGAACTTGTGGCTTTGCGCATCGGTTTCAAAATACGAAGTGCCAGAGAGAAATTGGATTTGACACAGGCAGAACTTGCAAGTCGTATTGACAAGAAACGAACATTTATATCAAAAGTCGAAAATGATGGGGAGAATATTACTCTCAAAACATTGTTTGATATTGTAGAGCGTGGACTTGGCGGTAAACTTAATATTGAGGTTCAGCTATGATATTTTAATTTAAAAAAGGTAACGCTTCCACTAACAATGGGAGCGTTACTTTTTTGTTTAGGCATTTCTCTCGCTTTATCTCGCATTCGTATTTTCGCTTTTCTTCTTGGGGATGAAACCTTGTAGGTTCAAAATGCAAGATTGCTTAAATGGGCTGAAATCCACCTAATTCTAAATGTCACTTTCATATTCTCTATAAAGAGTGTAATTTCATATTCATGTTCATTTTATATATATTGCACGATGAAATTATATAAATTATTTAGGAATGAATAGAAATGAAGTTACTTTACAGAAGATGTTCTCAATAATAATTGAGGAACTTCGTGAAAACAGCCGATGGGGAACTGCGCATATCTATCAGGCTACGTCAAATGCCTTTTCTGCATTTGTAAACAATCAGGAACTGCCCTTACGTAAATTAAATTCCGCAATACTGAAGCGGTTTGAGAACCATCTGAGGCAGCGGAACTGTAGTTGGAATACGGTTTCTACCTACATAAAAACAATACGCTCTGTCTACCACAGAGCTGTTGATATGAAATGCGCCCGGTATATACCAAGACTGTTTGAACACGTTTATACGGGTACGCGTGCAGATAGAAAGAAATCATTGGAAACATCGGATATAAGCTATCTGGTTCGTCAAACGGAAATGAGCATACAAGAGACAAATTATTTATCTCAGAATCAGCAGACAAAGGTCTTTTTCGTTCTTATGTTTATGCTGCGTGGCATTCCGTTTGTCGACCTGGCCTATCTGCATAAAAGAGATCTGCAGGGCAATGTATTGTCTTACCGTCGTCGTAAAACAGGACGGGCTTTGACGGT
>NZ_QROH01000020.1:0-413 GCF_003474285.1 Bacteroides sp. AF39-11AC
AAGAACTTTTAAGTATATCTTCCAAATAATTTCGAAAGTTTTTTTTCTTTTTTTTCTTTTTCTCGTCGTCTCTCTTTGCGAAAGGGAGATAAAAGAAGAAGAAGCTCTTAGCACCGTTTCTGTCAGCAAGTCAATTTCAAGGCTTACCATCTCTTGGAAAGCGGGTGCAAAGGTAAGAACTTTATCAGATAACTTCCAAATGTTTCGGAAGTTTTTTTTCAAATTTCTTTTCAGCAGCGTTATTCTTGGTTAGAATAAGAGCAAAAGAAGAGAAATTTGCTGGAGTTCAGTATCCGTTTCTGTCAGAATGTCAATTTCAAGGCTTTCCGTCTCTTGGAAAGCGGGTGCAAAAGTAGCGGATATATCCATTCGCTCCAAATATATCTATCATTTTTTCACTGGTTTTTTGAAAC
>NZ_QROH01000020.1:423-5625 GCF_003474285.1 Bacteroides sp. AF39-11AC
TCCAAATATATCTATCATTTTTTCACTGGTTTTTTGAAACTATTTTGTAACTCACTGATTGATAAGGATGTTGTAGAACATGTTTTTTAAGGAGGGCGTGGCCGGGCACGGAAGGGAGCACATTATATATATACGTGCGCGTGCGAAAGGGAAATTGGGATAGCAGGGTTATAGATAGGCAGGATTCTGAGGCGGGGGATCTTGCAAAATAGTAGAAGCATGGAAGCAAGGACACTCTTTTATCCATTCTTCCGGTTCTATTTCACCGTTATGGTTCAGGTCGGGGCTGAGATCACGATGCCCCACTACCCTACTGCCGGGATAATCTTTTAATAATAACATGACCAATACACGGAGGGAATGTTGCTGGAAATCGGTTCTCGTATCGGAAGCGCGACCATTTGTATCCAGACCGCCTTCATAGCATATACCTATGGAGTGCGCATTGTACCCTTTCGCATGTGCACCGGGCGTTTTTACCGGACGAAGACTTTTGATATCCCCGTTCTTCCTTATATAATAATGATAGCCTGCGCCGGAGAAGCCCCGGCGCAGGTGGTCTGTGGTTAAATCATATTCCGTATAGCAACGGTCAGCGCGGGTGGCGCTGCAATGAATCACGAGTAAATCAATTTTTCTCATAGATTAGCCTATAACGTCATCGCATTCGCACTAAAAGCGCCGATTAAAGCCGAAGCCACTGCAATTACAATTTTCAAAATCTTGTCCCAAGTCGTTTTCTTCATAAGAGAGTTTTTTTAGTGATTAGCGATTAGTGATAAATGATAAGCAGGCTGCGCAGCCTTTAATTTTAATTCTTTAATTTCTAAAGCCTCCGGCTTTAGACCCTATCCCAGCGGATCATCTTCAATTCCGCCGTCACCGCCGGAATCCCCACCGCCGGAGTTGCCACCGGAAGAACTGCCATCTTCGTCTTTCGGGCTATAAAGCTGGAAGGTAATATTATTGGGGGCACTTCGAGTGGTGGCATTCGCCTCGTTCACCAGTCTCAGACTGCTATCCGTGAGGAAACGAATGTTCACCTTATCGATATTCTTCACCACACAATCCTCGGCTTTCTCAGTTCCCACGCTATGAAAGGTGGTATAAAACACTCCGAAGCCATCCAGTTTCACACTGTCCCCGTCTGTCAACTTACGTTTCAGGTTACGCACGATAGCTTTCATCACATGCTCCACGTCCTCGGCAGACATGCCGCCCATTTCTTCGATTTCCTGGGAAAGGCGCTTGATGTCATACAACCTGGAGGTGCGAGCTTTACGCTTCAGGTAATTCAGTTTAGGAGACGAGGCATCCCCGACTTTCCTGTGGCGCAAGGTGCGCTCTACAATTACTGCCATAAAATTAAAAAGGTTTAAGTTATAAAAAATAAGTTCCTGTCGCCTGAAGCGAAAAGAGAGAAAATCCCGCGGCGATCTTCCTTTTCCGATTCGGTGAAACAAAGGTACGACAGGGTGATGAAAGGAATTCCGGTTCAGTCCGGTTGGGAAAGCAATGGGAACAATAAAGCATTAATAAATGGTAACTATATACGAGTTTACAGAGGGATGAAATAAATGCGGGGAAAATTCAGCTAAATTCCCCCGCAAAATGGAATATTTAATTATCCATTCATAATATTCCCCTCTTAAAGAGTTGTATTATTCACGAAAAATCAGTAACTTTACGTCATATTTAAACCCCATAAACTTAAACTTTAATTATGACAAAATCTGATGCAAACCTCTCTACAGAAGAGGTATTCCCCATCCGTAGTTACGGAAAAGGCGAACTCGCCTGTCTCTATATCCACAACGTACAACAGGCAAGCGCCGTCAAGGAATTCAACATTTGGATTCGGAAAGCACCCGGACTGGAACAGAAACTTTTGGAAACAGGAATGAGCCGCAGTGCAAGGAGGTACACCCCGAAGCAGGTACGGCTCATCATAGAAGCGTTGGGAGAACCTTAAATTGGAAGTCCGAGTGCTTCATTAACCGATATTATTTGTAGTTGAATTAGCTCTTTTCTTTCGGGGTATGAATCAGTTACGAGCTACAAGTAGCTGCGCTATATTCCGAAAGAATCCATGCAAATGAAAAGTACATGCATAATCCTGTTACTTTTTTTTAGAGTCTTTCTATATCTTTGATAGATAAACCCGTCACCTGATGGATAACCTCGAAGGAAATATTCAAGGATTTCATTGTTCGAGCATTCTCTACGTTTCTTTCTTCCCTACCTTCTTCCCTACCTTCCTGCATACCTTTCTGCCAGCCTTCCTGTCTGCCTTCCTCTGCCGCCGTACTCAGCACATCGTTCTGAATCATCACGGCATTGATATGTTCGTCATACGCCAGTTGTTCCGCCCTGTCCATATTGTAATAAGTCAGTTTGCGGCGTGCTTCTTCCAGTCCGGGAGCTTTCGTATCGGGGCGGATAATACCGGTTTTCAGATACTCTATCCACTCCTCAAGTGGGGTGACGGCTACTTTATTGAACTCATTCACCCGGATCAGGAAGTATTCGGGGAAGATCTCGGCAGGAAGCTTGCGCACGATAGCGTCCTTCTCTTTGGTGGTAACCTCAAGGAAATCGCCCGTATGTACACCTACAAAGGAGTTCTGACCGTGGTACAAGTAATCGTTTCCCTTGCCAATGTCGAAATAGAGAATGCTGATGGAGTACACTTTCTTCACTTCCGAGTAAAGTTCTCCCAGTTCGATATGCTCCGTGATGGCCTTGGCAACGCCGAAAAGGATGCGTTCCAAATAATATATTTCGCGCGTGTTCTGCACCTCTACGATGATGATTTCATCCTTGCTATTACGCGCCTTGATGTCCACACGGTTGAACTTCTCGTTTTCACGTTGCTGATTGCCCTCGCTTTCCAAGATCTCGACGATGCGGATAGGCTCGCCCAGCAACACGGTGAGAAAACCTTCGAGCACACCAAAGTTGGCCTTGTTGCGAAGCAAACGCTTAACAGCCCAATCAAAACGTATATATCTGTCTTTCTGTTCCATGACTTTCTGTTTTTTCGTCTTTCCAATTATCCACAAAGGTAAGCATTATTTCTGTTGCAAACGTGCCGGAAAGCAATAATTTACTTCATTACTGGAGGGGGATGAATAAAGTGATTAGTGTTTAGTGATAAGTGATTAGCACCATTCGGTATATGATTTCAATGGATTCTCTGTACCGGAGACACAACAAATGATGCGGGAACTGTATACCGAATGGTGCTAATCACTTATCACTAAACACTAATCACTCTATCCCTTTCTTTTCCAGACATACCTTAAATCCACGCCTTATTGTCAAACTGCGTATTTATGGGGCCGGGCCTATCGCCCGCCCCCTCTTCACAAGGCGAGTAGCGCCCGTTTACAATGTTATACACGAAAGTCGCATTGCCGGGAGTACCCAGATGCTTGAACTTCACCTTCTCAACATGTATCGTCACCAATCCTTTCTGATCGTCACGTTCCACGATGATACCGAAATCGGCCTTGTTATAAAAATCCGAGGAACCGAAGATGTCATACATCCCCACACAGGGCGTGACACCCGTCAGCGGATTGCGGTTCATCTTGCGCGGATGGGCTACAAGGATGACCAGGCAATGGTAGTGCGTGGCAAAGCGGCTCAGACTGTTCAGCAGTGAAGACAGGTATTGAAGCTCCGTCTGTCCCGGCGGAAGGCGCTGGTCGATGCGGTTCAGCGGGTCGATAACCAGGATACGGATACCTTTACGCACTACCAACCCGCGGGCTTTCTGCAGGATCGTGTCTATGGAATAATCCTCATCGCCCGGAAGGATGTGGCACACATTTTCCGTAAGGAACTGCACAGACTTTTGGTAAAGCTCCTCCGTCATCCCGATACTGGGATTAAATCCGAAACCCGTCAACTTCTCAATCAGCTTACGGTGATGATACACGATGGGCATATTCTCGGGGCTGAAATAGGCAACCTTCCACTGGTGGCGCAGGCAAAGTCGCATTACCAGCTCGTCCAACCATTCCGACTTACCGTCACCGGGACGGCCGCTGATTAGCAACAGACGCTGAAGCTCGAGCGTACAATATTTATCGAAATTCTCCCAACCAGTTTCGGCACCGCTACTCATGCCGTTCTCGTAGAGGGCACGCAGCTCCCCGGCGAGCTCTTCGGCAGTGAAGACTCCTTCCAAAGGGATTTCCTCAGCCTGCTCTATGCAGATACCAAGACTCCCGGCACCAAATTGAGCCAGATGCTCATTGGCGTCCTTGCACCCCGGACCAAAATGCACAATCCGGCAACGCTCCGTTCCCAGGCGGCGGAGAAGCTCATCACGCAGTTTCAGGCCGGCGGAATCCTCGTCCACGGCGATATAAATGGTTTTCTTATCTTCAAAGTGAGTGGGAATGAAACGATCCAGCCAAGTCAGGTTACTGTTGGCACCGCTGGGCACGGATACGACATCCCGACGGCCGATGGTGACGAACGAGGCGGCATCCAGTTCACCCTCGGTGATGATACATTCGGGTGTGTCCAGGATGGAGTCTATGTTGTAGGGGATGAGTTCAGCATCCTTCACCATTTTGAAATGCTTCTGTCCGCTTCGGAATTTGGTGTTAACCAATTCACCGCTTTCGAAGTAATTGAAGCAGATGCAGTTCTCCAGTTTGCCGGACTGGGGCATAAATTCTTCCTGTTCGGTGATTCTCAGGTCGCGGATGGCGGACTGGGACAGGTAGCGGGTGGAAACGAGGTAGTGCTCGGTCTTTTCGCTAAGTGTCAGCCGAGTGGGGTCGAAGGTCGGGCGGCGAAAATGGGCGGGAGGTACTTGCTGCCGTTTGCGCGACTCCGCCCTTTGGCGGCGTTCGCGGAGTTCGGTTTCGTCGGGGACACAGCCTTTCCAGCCGCAGTGGTGGCAAAGGAACTTACCGTCGTCCAGATTGACGGAAAGGGATTTGTCACGCTTGTTATGGCGGGTTTCTGTGCAGTGGGGGCAAGTGGTTTTGATGTGGCCGGCAGTGCGTCGGTTGACGTCGATGCCGAGGGAATGGAAATCTCTCATTGTAGTGTATTTGACGGAGTTTTTTTATTTTGTCCTTTTGTTCTTCTGCCTGAAAAATAAAAGTCTGTTCAAGTCTGTTTTTTACCTCACGAGACCGTTCTTTTCGTCCCGTGGAAGGATTATTGTCATCCCACGGG
>NZ_QROH01000021.1:0-617 GCF_003474285.1 Bacteroides sp. AF39-11AC
ACCGTCAAAGCCCGTCCTGTTTTACGACGACGGTAAGACAATACATTGCCCTGAAGATCCCTTTTATGCAGATAGGCCAGGTCAACAAACGGAATGCCACGCAACATAAACATAAGAACAAAAAATACCTTTGTCTGCTGATTCTGAGATAAATAATTCGTCTCTTGTATGCTCATTTCCGTTTGACGAACCAGGTAGCTTATATCTGATGTTTCCAATGATTTCTTTCTATCTGCACGCGTTCCCGTATATACGTGTTCAAACAGTCTTGGTATATACCGGGCGCATTTCATATCAACAGCTCTGTGGTAGACAGAGCGTATTGTTTTTATGTAGGTAGAAACCGTATTCCAACTACAGTTCCGTTGTCTCAGATGGTTCTCAAACCGCTTCAGTATTGCGGAATTTAATTTACGCAAGGGCAGTTCTTGATTGTTTACAAATGTAGAAAAGGCATTTGATGTAGCCTGATAGATATGCGCAGTTCCCCATCGGCTGTTTTCGCGAAGTTCCTCAATTATCATTGAGAACATCTTCTGTAAAGTAACTTCATTTCTATTCATTCCTAAATAATTTATATAATTTCATCGTGCAATATATATAAAATGAACATGAAT
>NZ_QROH01000021.1:627-5293 GCF_003474285.1 Bacteroides sp. AF39-11AC
ATATAATTTCATCGTGCAATATATATAAAATGAACATGAATATGAAATTACACCTTTTATAGAGAGGTCAAAAAGAGATTTGTTAGGGGAAAAACAAAAAGAGGCAATATTCATAAAATATCGCCTCTGTCTATTTAATAACAAATGGGAGGAAGCTTTTTATTGTCCTATCCCATCTTATCTTGCAGTTCCCTAATTATGTCGTTCACGATATATAAGTCGCCCATTAAATAGAGCCCCGTTTCGGGGTCGTGCAACCGTTCACAGGTGTCGGACTCGTAGAAGATACCGAGAGCACGTTCAGAAGAAACGTTGAGGCGTTCGCCCAGCAACACGATGATACGTCCTATTTTGTTCCAGAGGAGAAGGTCACTTATCATAACTTACCTCCTTTCTGTGAAATGCTCAGGGGCAGACATTCTTTGAAGTGCAAGCATTCATCGATGAGGTGCTGATTAAGCAGGCACATCTGGTTATTGGGCTGATGTTGCGCCAACTGTTCAAGAGCTATTTCAGCGGGCATAGTTCCCGCTATATAACTTTCCACTGTATCTACTACGCGATCGTTTGCTACACCTCCTTCCACGAAATCATATTCCTGCCAGGGTCTCAGTCCCTTGCGGCTGTGTACGATGAAGTCGAGCCAGTCACGATTATAGGTCTCGAAATGAAGGCAGCGATAGGCTTGACGGATACGCTCCATATCTATCTCATAGATGTTGAGGCAGGGAGTACCTCGCAACAGACGCAAATTGACGATTTGTGCCCAGCGTTCGGCCTGGCTACGGAGGGTAGTAACGTAGAAGCCTTGTCCAAAGTCAAGATCAGGACGCCCATAGGATGCCAGTGGATTTCTTACGGTGTCGGCTGCACCATGGTAGACGAGGGTACTCATAATTTGTCTCCTTTCATTGTCTTTCCTGCTGTTTCCCAGTTGTACAAGGTTTCGAGGGTGGTATCGGTTATGTACTCACGGCTTTGAGTGTGCAGTAGATCATAATAGGGGAGAATATACTCCTCTATCATGCCAATACGTGCCATGCGGCGGTACATCTCGGTGGCGGATATACCTTTGCGACGGGCAGCGGCTTCGATGCACGAGGCGGCGAAGATTATTCGCAGTTGTTCGTCGGTCATTCGTTGCATACTTGTCATACTTCTAGTCTCCTTTCTTAGATTGCAAAGATAATGCTTACTAACCAGACTTACCTCAATTCAGTTGAACAAAAAGTAATTTCCTTCGGCAAATCCTTTAGATAAGCAAGCAAGATTTAAAAAAATACGTTTGCTTCAGATTACTCATATAAAAAGAGTGAGGCTGTCTCCCAACGGGGACAGCCTCACACAACAACATTTTATTTTTCACGATGGTGAAAAAAAGGACTATTCTTCACAGAGTAGTTGTTTTATTAATAAGAAGTGTGCCCTTCGGGGCACACTTTATTTAAATTGCTAAGAAAAGATCAGACCATTAGTTAACCGGATCAACTGCAATCTTAACATATCCAGTTACTGTACCCCACTTGTAAGTTACGGTTACAGGAACCCACATGTAATAAGTTTCCAACAAAGTAGACATGTTAGTCTTATAGTTCAATACCCAGTCACTATCTGTAGTAGAAGCAGAAGTTGTAGTACCCTTAACTGTCAACTTGGTATAATCAGGTAACATAACTTTGTTTGTCATAGCCTGAGCCAAAGTTGTAATCGAGTTGTCCGGTGCATAGTCACCTGCGGTATTCTTCTTCAAGTTAGTATAGATCTTACTGTTATCCAACAAACCACCAGTATTAACAAACATTGCAGGTGAGAAGTATTGAACAGCATAGAATTCTTCCAAATTGGTAGTCTTAGCACCATCAATAACAACTGCTTTATTTCTCCAGTCTGTCAAAGCAATGACATCAGTTAACTTCAGATCATCACCCATATCCTGAGCATCCTTGAAACTCTTAACAGCAGCTTCAGCTAATGTTAATGGTCTTGAGAAGTTTACATCGAACTTCTTAACAAGAATATCTTTAGACAAACCTTCAGCAATCAAATTGAGGTTAGTAATCTTCAATGCACCTGTGCTCAACAGAGCTTTTACTGTAGCATTTTCAATCAATTCGATAGTCTGACCTGTAGTTGACGGAGAACTGATCTTAGCAACATCTACACCACCTACCTTAACAATCAGACGATCGTCAGTAGTCTTGTCAAAGGTTACAACACCAGCACTTGAACCATCAGCTTTCAGCACCTTAGTATCAGCAGTGAATCTGTACTTAGTCTGTACACAATCATAATCACCTGCAGTCGGTTTATTCGGGTTGAATGTCAAGTCAAGAACTTTATTTGTAGTCTTAAACAATGAGTTCAACTCTGACATGAAGATACATTCAGTAGAAGTATAACCTGTTTCAGGAGCATTTACATTCAATTCAGCAGTATTCTCATCAGACCAGTACATTGTGGTACGCGGTGCAGTGATAGTCGGCAACTGAATAACAACCTTAGCAGTTACATAAACATCCTTATATGCAACAGTTTCACTATTAGTGGTCATATGCAATTCGATTTCATATTCGCCAGGAAGCAATGTATTGTCTAATGCATAATATACATAATTATTTGAAGTCGTTGCAGAGCCATTAATCCACAAAGTATTAACACCAATATTAAGTGCTTGATAAGGATTGCCATCCTTCGTAAACTTCGGAGCAGATGCATAGCTATACGTATTCACGAATTGATCTTTACTCATTCCCAATTTATTGAATACTGCGTCAAAATCAAAGGCAAGTTTATTATCCACTACTGCATTTGTTGGTTTATATTCTTTAGCCCAATCATATGTGTAGAAGCTTTCATTTGCTATACCTACTAACGGTTGACATCCCAAAGTCTTAGTACCTAAGTCATATGTCGGATAGTTCAATGTACCCTGAACCATATTAATAACTTTCATCTTCAACAGCTTAGTCATAACCAAAGTTGAACCTACATACATTTGAACTTTAACAATCGGTTCGCGATTGATAGCTGCAGTTATTGCTTGATCAAATGAGACTACGCCATCTTCCAATTTCAAATATCTGGTAGTTTGGTCAACTTCAGCTTGTTTGAAGCTTTCTAAAGAAAATTTAAAAGTAGGAGCATCAAAGTTCAAATCTTTGTCCAGCAAATATTGGCTCTTCTTAGATGTGAAGCCAGTAGATGTCATGAATTCACGAGCGATACCCTTTACATATTCATTCAAATTAGTAGTTCCAGCAAAAGGAACATCCAAAAGAACAGGTATAGCTGCTAAATAAGATTGTACATTAGCTTCTGCTTTAGTATACATCTGAGACAATTCTTTCAGATTAGGAGTGTCTAATGCTTTTTGACCTGCAGCAGCTCTATCTGCTTCCGGAGTTACGATATATGATTTAGTGACATTCAAAGCAATAGAAGTCTCTTCCTGAGGAACAACCATTCTGGCAACAGCTACATAAGGAGCATCAACAGAGCTACCATTGATATTTGCTTCATCTTCATTCTTGTTAGAAACACGAAGAGATGCAGTATTTACCGCCAAAATATCATCACTGTAAGGAGATTCTTCAACTACACCTGCAGGGTTATTGAAGTCATGTTCAGTAGTACCAGCAGGAACATTAGCATATACACTTGGTTGCTTCCATTCTGATTTAACTGCTGTAGAATACAAAGCAAAGTCTTTTGCATTAGCTTTTACGGTCAAAGCTCCTGCTTTTCCTGGAATGATTTCACCTACATTCAGTGTAGTAGCGGCGGCGGCTCTTGTCATAGCCTCGTACCATGCACTCTTCATGGTAAATCCAGTAACGGTATAATTATCAGGACTTACAGAACCCGGATTAACCTGATAATTGAAATCCGCCCAACCATCAACCAAAGTTGTTGCAAATTTCGTGTTGGCTAAGTTGTATTCATAAACAGGATTTGTTCCTATAGAGTTGTAATCTGTACCGATAACGGGCAAGAACACAATATCGCCCAATTCATCGCTGATATTAGAAGGGATATAAGTTAATGAAGATACAAACAATGCTGAGTATTTATTCAAAGTAAGGTCCCCATATTCTTTACCGTCAGCACCTTTCAGTCCTTTAATGACGTATTGACTTTCCGTTTCAGCTACAGTGATTGTGTTTTTAGTAACCCAAGAAGAGTTTGTATTTTCTCTTGATGTTTTTCCATCAGCAATAGTCACTTTTATCCAGTAACCATCTTCACTGCCAACTGTACCCGGTTCATAGTAAATGGTAGGTGCATTTGTTCCAGAGGTAGCATCACCTTTAGACGGTTTACCAGTATCCTTACCGTCAATCCACCAATTGCCATTCTCACCAATTTCCACAACAGAACCTGCAGTTCCTTTCTCTCCATTGGTCAGTTCAAAAGAAGTATTATTACTTAATGTTACAGTGACGCCCTTATCCGTCTTAGTAACGCCAGTAATAACAGAGCCGCCGTTAACTAAAGCATTGATTTTCTCAATGGCCGTTTTGTTGGCATCAATCTGTCCCTGCAAGTCCTTGATGTCGTCATCGTAGTCCTTACAAGACGTGAACGTTCCTGTAGAACCTATCATCAAAGCTCCAAACAGGATTGCACTTAGAAATTTTTTGTTCATAATAAAAAAACTTTAAATTTA
>NZ_QROH01000022.1:0-5188 GCF_003474285.1 Bacteroides sp. AF39-11AC
GATATGGAGGCTTTCCTCTAAAAACGGCAACTACCTACTCTCCCACTTGACGCAGTACCATCGGCGTGATCAGGCTTAACTTCTCTGTTCGGAATGGGAAGAGGTGGAACCCTGATGCTATAGTCACCTGAATAAGTCAGACATGATGTAAAAAGTAAAACTAAAAACTGAACGTATATATCCGCCATACAAGGCAAGGACCAAAAGTGAACGGGCAATTAGTAATGCTCGGCTATGATGTTACCACCTGTACACCTGCATCCTATCAACGTTGTAGTCTTCAACGACCCTAAGAAATCTAATCTTGTGGCTGGCTTCGTACTTAGATGCTTTCAGCACTTATCCAATCCCGACTTAGATACCCAGCAATGCACCTGGCGGCACAACTGGTAAACCAGAGGTCAGTCCAACACGGTCCTCTCGTACTAGTGTCAGAGCCACGCAAATTTCATACGCCCACGATAGATAGAGACCGAACTGTCTCACGACGTTCTGAACCCAGCTCGCGTGCCACTTTAATGGGCGAACAGCCCAACCCTTGGGACCTTCTCCAGCCCCAGGATGTGACGAGCCGACATCGAGGTGCCAAACCCCTCCGTCGATATGAGCTCTTGGGAGGGATCAGCCTGTTATCCCCGGAGTACCTTTTATCCTTTGAGCGATGTCCTTTCCATACAGAAACACCGGATCACTATGCTCTAGTTTCCTACCTGATCGACTTGTTAGTCTCCCAGTCAAGCGCCCTTATGCCATTACACTCTGCCGCCGGTTACCAATCGGCGTGAGGGCACCTTTAGAAGCCTCCGTTACGTTTTTGGAGGCGACCACCCCAGTCAAACTACCCACCAAACAGTGTCCTCGCAGCAGCGAGTTAGAACTCAAATAACCAAAGGGCCGTATTTCAACAGCGGCTCCACAAATACTGGCGTACCTGCTTCAAAGCCTCCGGCCTATCCTACACATCAATTACCCAAATTCAATGTTAAGCTATAGTAAAGGTTCACGGGGTCTTTTCGTCCCATCGCGGGTAATCGGCATCTTCACCGATACTACAATTTCACTGAGCTCACGGTTGAGACAGTGTCCAGATCATTACACCATTCGTGCAGGTCGGAACTTACCCGACAAGGAATTTCGCTACCTTAGGACCGTTATAGTTACGGCCGCCGTTTACTGGGGCTTCAATTCAATGCTTCTCTTGCGATGACATCTCCTCTTAACCTTCCAGCACCGGGCAGGTGTCAGGCTATATACTTCATCTTTCAATTTGGCATAGCCCTGTGTTTTTGTTAAACAGTTGCCTGGACCGATTCTCTGCGCCCCACCTCGCAGTGGGGACCCTTTATCCCGAAGTTACAGGGTCAATTTGCCTAGTTCCTTAACCGTGAATCACTCAAGCGCCTTAGTATATTCAACCCGACTACGTGTGTCCGTTTACGGTACGGGTACCTTAAAGATTATGTTTAGCGGATTTTCTTGGGAGTATGCTTACATGCACTATTGGATTGTTCCGAAGAACGCTCCATACTATCAGGTTCGACTCTCGGAGCGGATTTGCCTACCCCGATCAACATCTACACCCTTCAACGAACTATTCCGTCAGTTCGCGGCACTGTCACGCCTCCGTCTCCACGTCACTCCAAAAGGTAGTACAGGAATATTAACCTGTTCTGCCATCGGCCTCACCGTTCGGCTGAGCCTTAGGACCCGACTAACCCTGATCCGATTAGCGTTGATCAGGAAACCTTAGTCTTTCGGCGAGGGGGTTTCTCACCCCCTTTATCGTTACTTATACCTACATTTGCTTTTCTACACGCTCCAGCAAAGCTTACGCTTCACCTTCAACGCAGAGTAGAATGCTCCCCTACCGATGTTTGCACATCCCATAGCTTCGGTAAACCACTTATGCCCGATTATTATCCACGCCAAACTCCTCGACTAGTGAGCTGTTACGCACTCTTTAAATGAATGGCTGCTTCCAAGCCAACATCCTAGCTGTCTTAGCAATCTGACTTCGTTAGATCAACTTAGTGGTTATTTGGGGACCTTAGCTGATGGTCCGGATTGTTCTCCTTTAGGACATGGACCTTAGCACCCATGCCCTCACTCCTGATATAGAACTAATACGCATTCGGAGTTTGTCAAGACTTGATAGGCGGCGAAGCCCTCGCATCTTATCAGTCGCTCTACCTCATATTAGTATAAATCAAGGCTGCACCTAAATGCATTTCGGGGAGTACGAGCTATCTCCAAGTTTGATTAGCCTTTCACCCCCACCCTCAGCTCATCCGGAAGCTTTTCAACGCTTATCGGTTCGGTCCTCCAGACAGTGTTACCTGTCCTTCAACCTGGCCAAGGGTAGATCACTTGGTTTCGCGTCTACTCCTTCCGACTATCCGCCCTGTTCAGACTCGCTTTCGCTTCGGCTGCGGATCTCAAGATCCTTAACCTTGCCGGAAAAAGTAACTCGTAGGTTCATTATGCAAAAGGCACGCCGTCACAGCTAAAAGCTGCTCCGACCGCTTGTAGGCGCATGGTTTCAGGGACTATTTCACTCTTCTATTCGAAGTGCTTTTCACCTTTCCTTCACAGTACTGGTTCGCTATCGGTCTCTCGGGAGTATTTAGCCTTACCGGATGGTCCCGGCAGATTCACGCAAGATTTCTCGTGTCCCGCGCTACTCAGGATACCACTAGGGTTCAATTAGCTTAGTATACCGGGTTATCACCGTCTATGACTGAACTTTCCAGATCATTCTACTCACTAACTTTCGTCCCACAACGTGGTCCTACAACCCCATACATGCCGTAACACATATGGTTTGGGCTATTCCCCGTTCGCTCGCCACTACTAGGGGAATCATTATTTATTTTCTTTTCCTACAGGTACTAAGATGTTTCAGTTCCCTGCGTTTGCCTCCTACAAAGTAGGATAATATCTCTTCAAGATATTGGGTTGTCCCATTCGGAAATCCGCGGATCAAAGGTCATTTGCACCTACCCGCAGCTTATCGCAGCTTATCACGTCCTTCATCGCCTCCGAGAGCCAAGGCATCCGCCATGCGCCCTTACTTACTTTTAGTCTTACCTAGCCGTATGGCTCGATATATACTTTCAGCTTGTTATAACTTTACTTTTTTTTGTACATCATGTCAAAGATCGTATGAGAAAAACTCCGACCAGTCGGAGTTAGGATTGACTAAAGTCTATCCTATTCTCAAGAGTGGAGAATAACGGATTCGAACCGTTGACCCCCTGCGTGCAAGGCAGGTGCTCTAGCCAGCTGAGCTAATCCCCCGGTCATATTGGCAATTGTAAATTTACAATCGTCAATTAGAACGTAGTCCCAGGCAGAGTTGAACTGCCGACCTCTACATTATCAGTGTAGCGCTCTAACCAACTGAGCTATAGGACTGTCAGTCAAACCCTAGCCTTGCGGCTCGGCTTCTACTTTCTCGTATATTATATAAACAAGTACGCGTAGTCCAAGAGGTTCTGATGTAGCATCTAAAAAGAACCAACTTCTAATATCTTTATGAGCGTCGCTCCAGAAAGGAGGTGTTCCAGCCGCACCTTCCGGTACGGCTACCTTGTTACGACTTAGCCCCAATTACCAGTTTTACCCTAGGACGCTCCTTGCGGTTACGTACTTCAGGTACCCCCGGCTTTCATGGCTTGACGGGCGGTGTGTACAAGGCCCGGGAACGTATTCACCGCGCCGTGGCTGATGCGCGATTACTAGCGAATCCAGCTTCATGGAGTCGGGTTGCAGACTCCAATCCGAACTGAGAGAGGCTTTTGGGATTAGCATCACATCGCTGTGTAGCTGCCTTCTGTACCCCCCATTGTAACACGTGTGTAGCCCCGGACGTAAGGGCCGTGCTGATTTGACGTCATCCCCACCTTCCTCACATCTTACGACGGCAGTCTCTCTAGAGTCCTCAGCATGACCTGTTAGTAACTAAAGATAAGGGTTGCGCTCGTTATGGCACTTAAGCCGACACCTCACGGCACGAGCTGACGACAACCATGCAGCACCTTCACATCTGCCTTGCGGCTAATCTGTTTCCAGATTATTCAAATGCAATTTAAGCCCGGGTAAGGTTCCTCGCGTATCATCGAATTAAACCACATGTTCCTCCGCTTGTGCGGGCCCCCGTCAATTCCTTTGAGTTTCACCGTTGCCGGCGTACTCCCCAGGTGGAATACTTAATGCTTTCGCTTGGCCGCTTGCTGTATATCGCAAACAGCGAGTATTCATCGTTTACTGTGTGGACTACCAGGGTATCTAATCCTGTTTGATACCCACACTTTCGAGCATCAGCGTCAGTTACAGTCCAGTAAGCTGCCTTCGCAATCGGAGTTCTTCGTGATATCTAAGCATTTCACCGCTACACCACGAATTCCGCCTACCTCTACTGCACTCAAGAAACCCAGTATCAACTGCAATTTTACGGTTGAGCCGCAAACTTTCACAACTGACTTAAGCTTCCGCCTACGCTCCCTTTAAACCCAATAAATCCGGATAACGCTCGGATCCTCCGTATTACCGCGGCTGCTGGCACGGAGTTAGCCGATCCTTATTCGTATGGTACATACAAAAAGCCACACGTGGCTCACTTTATTCCCATATAAAAGAAGTTTACAACCCATAGGGCAGTCATCCTTCACGCTACTTGGCTGGTTCAGACTCTCGTCCATTGACCAATATTCCTCACTGCTGCCTCCCGTAGGAGTTTGGACCGTGTCTCAGTTCCAATGTGGGGGACCTTCCTCTCAGAACCCCTATCCATCGATGTCTTGGTGGGCCGTTACCCCGCCAACAAACTAATGGAACGCATCCCCATCGATTATCGAAATTCTTTAATAACAAAAAGATGCCTTTTCGTTATGCTATCCAGTATTAATCTTTCTTTCGAAAGGCTATCCCGGAATAATCGGCAGGTTGGATACGTGTTACTCACCCGTGCGCCGGTCGCCATCAACCTATTGCTAGGTCATGCTGCCCCTCGACTTGCATGTGTTAAGCCTGTAGCTAGCGTTCATCCTGAGCCAGGATCAAACTCTTCATTGTAAAAGTATTTTTATTACCGGTATTGCTACCGGTGATTTTGCTCTGTTCAGGACGCTCGGTTTATTAAAAGTTTTCAAATTACCTATATATATAAGTTACTTGACGGTTCTTTTTT
>NZ_QROH01000023.1:0-5054 GCF_003474285.1 Bacteroides sp. AF39-11AC
TTGATGGGCATCTTCATCAGTTTGATGAGGAAGTCTGATATGAGGGCAATGTTGATGCGAGTACCCAGATGTAGCAATATCCATCCCCGTATGAACTCTACGGCACTGCTGCTGAAAGACAGCATTAACTGGGCAATCAGTACCAGATAGATAAAACCAAGATTCTGGTTGTTGATACCGAAGTCTACTACCGATTGTGTGAGGAAAGGTAACATGAGCTGTATCATGCTGCCCAGTAGTAAACCTAAGAATAACTGCCCTACCAAGTTCCGGTACGGACGGAGATACGAATACAAGAATCCAAATCCTCTGCGGTTCACTTTGTCCTCCTCGTCTTCCATCTCGTAAAAATTCGGAGAGGGTTCCAGTAACAACGCAACCCCTGTATCTTCTCCGTCCTTCCGCGAACTTAACCAGCAATTGCAAAATTCTTCTTTGGTATATTTCAGCTTTCCCGCGCCGGGGTCGGCTACCCAAACATGCTTGTCGGTGAGTTTATATGCTACGATAAAGTGTTGTTGGTTCCAGTGTATGATGCAGGGAAGGAGGGCTTCCTTTAATTTCTCATAACCTACTTGTACGCAAATGCTGCGAAAACCTATCTTTTCTGCAGCTTCGCTGATGCCAAGCATGGAAACTCCTTCACGGGTGATGAATGACTTTTCCCTTAATCCTTCCAATGAATAATGCCTGCCATAGAAAGCGGCTACCATGCGGAGGCAGGTAGGACCACAATCCATGGCATCGTACTGGATGAAGTGGGGAAATTTATAGTTCATTTATAATACAGTCTAATTCCTCTTTCAATTTAGGATAATTGCTGGGACGTGATAAATTCTTGTGCAAGATTTTGCCCGTTGGGCTGATTAGTATATATCGTGGAATTTCATAAACATCCGTACCGTATACTTGTTCTTGAATATTCTCCCGTAACTCGGAGGAAGCTCGCAAATGGAATCCACCTAATTTATATTGTTTGATGCAGTTGCGCCAAGCTTTCTCTTGTTTTTCTTGATCAAGAGATATGTATATAATTGCTATGTCTTTATATGTATTCAGCAGTGTGTCTACTTGCTCCCTATAATTGAATTCTCCTCTGCACGGCATGCACCAGCTTGCCCATAAATCCAAATATAAAAACTTCCCTTTTAGTTCCTGCACATCTTTTAGCTGAGTTAAAGAAGTAATGTTTTCTTTAATAAAGTATTGATTGGCAACCGGACTATTTAAGGAATCGTTCTCTTCTTTTATTTGTTCATTTATAATGGCTGTATATTCACTGTTCGGGAATTCATCATTAAAGAACTTTTTCAACTTGTTCAAGTTCATTTCTCCGGTATCATACTTTAATTGTACCATGCATGCATGTCCCAATAAAGCTGGTTGCATTTCTTTGGGAGCAAACAAGTATTTTTTGTATGGGCCAAATATCTCTGGATCATATTCTTCGGGACATCCTTTATCTCCGTAATAATGACTGAAATATTTCCATACATATATATTCGAAGGATATCTCATTAATTCGAATGAGATGGGATACTCATTATAAATGCTGTCAATTAATTGGTTTATTGCAATACTGTCTTTATGCGATATGGGATTATTTTGGGAGTAGGCTATTGATGGGGTGAGACATAAGAGAGCTGCAATATCTGAATAGAAATACATATATATTTCTTTTTTTAGAATGTTAGCGAATTTAATTGTGGTGTTTGTTTTGAAAGGTAATTCTTCGGCAAATTTGATACAGGTGGAAATTCCCCTTCTCTCATCTGCCGTGGGGATAACTGTGCATAGCTCTCTTTTATTTTCAATATACTCAGTGAATACATCTTGCATTTTTTTATATTCTTCCCAGTCAGGATTCTTCTTGAAATTGTTATATAAGTATTGCTGTCCATTATGATTGGTTCCTTGAAAAATAAGGTCTTCTGTAGTTAGGTGTATTTCTACAGAATCATTGGGAAACAATAGTACGTCACAATATCTTTGATATTGTGGAAATAGGCAGTATATAAACATATAAGATGAAACTTCCGTCTCATACGTTACATATTGTCTATCTGTAATTAGTAACTTTTTTGTTAGTACTTTTTCGTTGTATCCACCGTCTATAGGTTCATAGATGAAAACTTCACAATCTTTGTCTGATGTGAAAGTTATAGTGGACTTTTGAGCAAATGCACCTGTAGTTGATACAAGTAAAAGCAAAATGTAATAGAATATTTTCATTTTTTATAGAAGTAGAATGATTCAGAGATTGCATGAACTTTAGTATTTAATTCCTGCAACCTCTGAATATATTTATCAAACTATATAATAATCCACAACTGCTCGCTAAGTGATTAACGTTATGCAGATGAAATTATATATATCTTGCTGAAATTCAATGTGCTTATAACGCAGCTTAAATCTAAACCACTATGAGTGTATTGAATTTCATGTGCGTTTCCTTCTAAATTTGCTGGCATAGCTTATTTTAAAGGAGCAGAGAGAACAATCCTGTGTTGTCTGCAAATCTAAGTGCAGATTATATCCAACCTGAAGTTGAAAACAATCACCGGTATTGTTAAAAGAACGTTTGGAAACATTAGCGGAATCAATCACTACGTTAACACGTTCGAAATTGTTTAGACTATTTTACTGGGGTACACGCCCAGCCATTAAGTCCACACAGACGTCCGGCAGTCTTTTCTAATTCCTCATACGTTGTGCCTTCAACGTAGAAGATTGATGTACTACTTCCACCGCAATGGCATGCTTGGGTTTGACCACCTTTTAGCTCGTTCATCTTGTTTTTGGGCAATTGAAACTTTAAGAAATCTTCTTTCATAAATTTGAAAATTTAATTGGTTGATAAAAGAGATACTTAATAGAAATTATATAGAATGAGAACTTTGGATCTTGGAAATCTGACCTTCTGTTTCTTATTCTGTATAAATTCTGATTTAAAAACCAGGGACACATTCAACGCTGTTGTCTCCACACCATTGCATGGCTTCACCTACTGCTCCTGCAACAGTGTCTTGAGCTACAACGAAAATCTCAGTGCTGTTTGAGCATTTACATGCATAGACTGCACCACCCTTTAGCTCGTTCATCTTGTCTTTTGACAATTGAAACTTTAGGAATTCTTTGTGCATACTAATAGTCTTTTTAGTAAGATAACTTGAGTAATATTTTTTTAACCGTTACTCTTTTCGGCTATTGTGTCTCGAGAACAATATCTTTATGTCAATACATACTTTAGATTTTCTATCTGATATATATATGGTAAATAGTGTCTGTTTATGATAGTAGCAGGTGTTTCATTGATTTGCTGCTGCAAGCAATACAATTGTTGCTGTTTCCATATATCTTGCGTCTCATCCGTAATATTGGGGATATCTTCTATATGATGTGTACTAAACCATTCAGACAATGCTTTCATAGCCTTTTCCCAACCTTCTGTAAGATAGATTTTGATGATTGTTAGTGCAACCTGTTTGCCTATATTATCACCGGGAAAAGTTAATAGCACTAAACAAGTAGGTTGTTCATTGGCTATTTTTTGAATTTGTGAATGCGTTTTTGCGCAATTCTTGCAATTGGGATTAGTAACAAGTAGTAATTGATTTTCACCCGTTATGTTGTTATGTAGAGCTATGTTAGGTTGAGGAAGTTCTTTAATCTGTGGTTTTAAGGTCAGGAGAGCTTGAAAAGCTTCCGGGTTAAGTAAGTTTGCAAGGTGATCTTTAAGCTGTTTCCTTTCTTCATTATATGTTAGTAATTTCTTTAGTTGTGTCTGGATTACTAAATAAATACAACTTATAGCAATAATGAGAAGAATCGCTTGGGTTGAAATTACTTTATTAGAATAGGCTTTTAGTAAATATAAGGTAATGCAATTACCCCATACTATTAGATTGATAATCATGCAAAGCATACATCCTTTGCGAATTATAAAGAGTTGATAGATGATGGAGTAAATAGTGAATCCTATTGCAATAATGCTGCATAATGCACTGATATAAAAGAAATCGTACGGACGTAAGAAGCAGAATAGCAATAAAGTGCTGAAATAGAACAATGACAATTCACCTAATCCCACACCGATAATACGTGATCCTTTAGAGTGAAGCACTTCATTACAATCTATTACTTTACCAATGTGGCAAAAACTATGTAGGAACTGATAGTTGATGGTTTCTTTATAAAGAATAGCAGCAGAAACAAGAATCCCTGCGCATAGTGTCAGCAAGTAGAGAGTCATTCCTGATGAGTAGTTCCTGCTCGCATGATATAATATAAGGAATATAGTAACTATGCCTGCTAGCAAAAGTTGATATTGTCTAATCCACTCTCCTACATTCTTTAATCGGTAATTTTTTTCTTGAATAGTTTTCTCTGTAATCTCGCCGGCTAAGACTCCACCCGTCCATTTCTGCAAGAATTGCTGTTTGCCTACTTTTATATGCCGGGTGTGGGGCGTAGTGATGATAACATGCCCTTTCTCCATCTTTTCTACCAGACAAAAGGGTGAATCATTGTCATTGGTTACAGCAATAAACGGACTTTCTAATTTGTCGAAATATTCTGTAGGAAGTTGATATACCGCATTGTTGATGTGGAGTGTATCCAGTGCATCGCTGATACCCCGCATACTGTTACCCAACGGATTGTCAAGCAAGCGGTGTACAGTCATCTTACTCACTTTTACATGCAAAACACGTAAAAAGTGATAAAGTATTCTACTGGTATTATCAACTTCCAACATGATATTTCTCTTTTAATACTTAAAGTGTAAATTCACCTTCTAAAGAAATCTCATCCGAAATAATTTCGATATAGTATGTACCTGAAGCTTGCATATTTAGGTTAATAGAGACTTCTGCCGGATTCATGTATTCTTGCGAATAAATAGTTTCACCGGTAGATTCTTTAAGAACCCTGATAGTAACTGTCGGTATCATCTCTTCAAAAGATATGGATATTACTTTATTATATAGGTATGCATGTGCGGGTTGTATAATAATGCTGCGCGTTTTAGGAGCAGTTTCTGGATCTACATTATT
>NZ_QROH01000024.1:0-3931 GCF_003474285.1 Bacteroides sp. AF39-11AC
GGTATAATAACTTGCCCGATAAACTTCATACCTTTCCATAATGAAACTTCGATCGCAGGATTCAAGTTAAAAAGTACTTGATATATCTGTGTTATGACCAAGTTTTTCAATTTCAGTTCTGGATATACCACAATATCAACCTTAAACAAAGAACTATTTTTTCTCTTTTTTTTTCTAATTTGCTTCCAGCTATCACCCAGATCGTAACTAACGTCCCAATCCCTACGACTTGCTTCAAGGATACTATCACCTGTCATTGGTTCATAGTAAAGAGATATTTGAGGTATATTATTATCTAAAACGATTACCCTGCATGGCTTTTTATCCGGTAAACCCATCTTTTGAATGACATCTACAGCTTTGCTAATGCCTACTCCGTTTAGACGATATGCAGAATTTTGCAGTACGTATACACGTTCCTTGCCGTCTTCCGTCCACCCAACATTTTCAAATCCCATCTCTACTAAAGTATTGACCGTACTTTCTCCTGTTTGGCAAAACCCTTTTAACGGAAGCAAACAGAATAAAAAGAACGCCGCACATTGTGCTATTGTTTTAGTAGTTAGACACTTTCTCATGTTAGAGTTTCTATACCTCATCTTTATTATTCATTTTTTGCATCTTTCACGACGCAAAATATGGTGCAAAAATAGACACAATTTTAATAATACCAAAGAATTTTACATGAAAAAATAAAATAATGTAGCATTTTCTGCATAAATCTTTTCCTGAAGGTTGTATTCCTTATCAGTGAGCTTATGATGCATGATTAAGAGGTTACTAAATGACTAGTAAATACGATATTTAAGCGAGAAATATAACCATAAAAGTAATTCTAGTTATATACGTATTTTGTAGAAAACGAATTATTATTTGCCTGAAATAAGTTTAGTGGAGCTATAATGTCAAATTGTCGTTTTGTATTTTCTACAACAATATCCTTGGCTTGTTTGCAAATAATCGAGGGGATGATAGAGAAAAATGAACTCTCATGGAATATATGTGGCTTTAAAAGATTTAATTATTTCTTTATTGTGTTGTATTTGATAGGTATTTATTGTCAGACTTTTCTTTTTGATTTTGTTATTGTGTTTTTATGGATAAAATGATACTTTCTAAAGTAACCTATTTTGTGATGAGAAAGAAGTGGATATTGTTAAATAACATGTTTAAATCATTCATTGTAGCATAAAATAGCTTTCATTTTAGGTGAGATTAACTTCTTGTCGACAAGAAGTTAACTCTTTGTTAGTAAGAAATCAACCTTTAGTCGTCAGGAAGTTAACTCTTTGTTTACAAAGGAATGCTTTTTATATGCGTTTTTTAGTGAAAAAGATAGGGGATATGCGCATATTTATGCTGTTTGTAGTGGTGGTTCTCATTTTTTAGTTAATACTTCAAGGATTTGTGTGTAGGTGAATTAGTTGGTATCTTAACAAAATGATCGCTTTTTGGGGTGATGTGTTACGTTATGTTAGGTATGAGATCGATTGCTTTTTTCTTACTTTCATCCACTAATTTAGCATAAATCTGTGTGGTTTGTATATTGGTATGTCCCAGCAGTTTAGAAACAGTATATAAGTCAACTCCCAACGTTAGTAACATGGTTGCATGTGTATGGCGGGCTGTATGAAATGTGATATGCTTTTTGATGCCTGCTTGTTCTGCCCATCTGGGTAAAATCTCATTGGTTCTTCCCAAAGTTATCAATTTCTTAAAGATCTTGTCATTCTCCTTAGCTTCTTCCCGTTTGGGTAAGTGTTTTACGGCCTCCTTACTTAGAGGTAAAGAAATGGCTTCTTTGGTCTTTTTCTGAATAATGTGTAACCATGAGTTCCCGTTTTCATCTGTTTCTATATCTCGCCATGTGAGTGCTATGATGTCGGAATGTCTCAGGCCACAAAAACAACTGAAGAGAAAAGCTTTTCTTACTAATTCATTATAGAAAGGAGTTTGTGCCAATTTCTTCAATTCATCCATGGTGAGGTATTCTCTTTCTGTATGGTTTCTATGAGGCTTTTCTTCATTCTGGATTTTGTTCATAGGATTGGCTGGCAGTAATTCTTCGGTTACTGCATAGTTTATGCAATACCGTAGCATTTTATAATAATATACTTGAGTATTGGCATGGAGCGATTTCTCTTTTTTGCTGTGAGCTTGTTTGGCTATTTTGAGATAATTCAAAAATCCCAAGATATATTCTTTGTTGATTCGGCTAAGTTGGATATTATTGGGATCATAACGTTTAAGGTGATAGATGACAGCATGCAAAGTAGTCCGACGTACTTTACCCTCAGATTTCTTTCCTGCTATCGCCTGTATATAATCGATTAATTTTATATTAGAGGTCTTATTGAATTTAAAGCCGTGACTTTGATTTTGCAATTCAATAATACGTTGGGCTTTAATGGTGTTTGCTAACTTTAATGTCTCATTATTGCGAACCCTGTCCGACTTACTATTCTCCGGTATGATATATAATTTCAGAAATTCATATTTCCGCCTTCCTTCCATATATATATCGAGGTATATTGACTTACTCCCGTTAGTCAAGTGTTTTACCCTTATTTTAATTGGCTCTTTTATTTTTAGATCTTCTTTCATATTATCTTAGAATATTTCTAATAAAAAAAGTTACATTTTTATTCTAATAGTAACAAATAGGTAACAAAAAAGAGTTCCAATTGATTTAGTATTTGGAGTTTATTCCGTTCTGTTGCCTCTTTTTATATTTAAATTATTGAATATTAGAAAAATAAACAAGAATTCCATTATTAATAATACAGTATAAATAGTAACAAATAAGCAACAAATATATAATATTAATGTATGAAAAAGAAACAATATAGACGAGTAATTAGATTGCTTATTATTATGTAATGTACTAAATAAGAGCTATATGTGTGAATTGTTTACTCAATATACATATTGTGATGATTTCCGGATAAAAAGCCATGTAGAATAATAGTTTTGGACAATAATGTACCTCAAATTTCTCTTTACTATGAACCGGCAATCGGTGATAGTGTTCCTGAAACAAGCCGCAGGGATTGGGACGTTAGTTACGACCTGGGTGATAGCTGGAAGCAAATCAAGAAGGAAAAGAGAAAAAATAGTTCTTTGTTTAAGGTGGACATTGTAGTATACCCAGAACTGAAACTAAGAAATTTAGTCATAACGCAGATATATCAAGTACTTTTTAACTTGAATCCTGCAATCGAAGTTTCATTATGGAAAGGTATGAAGTTTATCGGGCAAGTTATTATACCTGTGTACAACGAATATGGAAGTTCCTACGAACAAGTGCGTCAGGGCTACATAGCCTTATCGCAATCAGTCAGGCTTCCCTATAATATCTTTCTGACGGCAACGATTGGAACATTCAATAATTACCGTTGGGGAGGAACTTTGGATGCAAAGTATATTTTTAAAGATGAACGGTTTTCTGTAGATGGACGTATTGGTTATACCGGACGCTCGCGCTTTGAAGACTGGCGTTGGAAAGTAAGTCCCTTGAAACGTTTTACATGGAATATAGGGGGGAGCTTTTATTGGCCAGAGTATAATACATCGTTCTCTTTGAAGGTTGAGCAATACCTGCTAAGTGAAAAAGGAATTCGTTTTGATATGGTACGTAACTTTAGATATGTTTCTATTGGTTTTTACGGCATGAAAGTACAAAACGCAGGAAATAAAGGATATAATGGTGGCTTCCGCTTTCAGATAGCATTGCCGCCATATAAATATAAAAGAAGAGGGTATATACCCAGGGTAATGCCTTCTGAATATTTTGGAATGTCGTATAATGCGGGTAATGAACAATATTATGGACGTTCATTCAATCCGTGTGTAGACGACAATATGGCAACAGAAAATAGTTTTAACCCATATTTTATTAAATCAGAATTATTAAATTTTTAATTTTTTATTG
>NZ_QROH01000024.1:3941-4890 GCF_003474285.1 Bacteroides sp. AF39-11AC
AAATCAGAATTATTAAATTTTTAATTTTTTATTGAGATGAAAATGAAAAGTAAATTTTTTGGTTTTACCGCTAAGTTAGCGATGGCCATTTTAGCAGTCGGTACTATGTTTACAAGCTGCTATGATTCAGAAAACGGTGATGTGACAAAACCGTACGTAGCTCCGGATCCTGTATATTTGATCTCTGGTACAATTACAGATGTGGAAACTGGTGCAGCAATTACGGATGCCACAATAACAGTAAATGGCACTGCTCCTACTCAATATAGTGATGGCATTTTTTCTGCGCCAGGAAAAGGTGGTGTGCTAAATACTGTGACAGTAAAGAAAGCTGGTTATAATGAAGATGCAACTGTAACTCGTGAGTTCACAATTGCTGCATTGGACAAAGGTCAGTCTTCTACAACTGTAGTAAATATTGCATTGAAGACAAACGGGACTCCTGATCCTGACTTCGATTTGAATAAGGTTACAATGACTGTTACTACTAAAATGCTGAATGAGGAAGAGGTATTTACTCCTGAGGAATGGCCTGGTTTGGATCTGGCTGCTTCAGAAGAACCTTTGTTCTTTGACCGTACGTTTGCTGACATCGAGATTGGTGCTGAAGTGAAACCGACTATTGAAACCGCTTTAGATGGTGCTCCTGCCGGATTAATTAATTATGCCAATTCAACAATCGGTATATATGAAGGATTATTCGGTAAAAAGCAAACTATCAGAACAACTTATACTGTACCTGTTCCTCCATATCAGACAGTTAAGAGCGTAACTCTTAAGTATGAAGGTGCAAAGACAACTTACACATTCGGATATGATGGAACTACATATCCTGCTGTTGACGTTACTGCATTGAAAACTTATTCTTTCTCTACTCAATACATTCCTAATCACGGTCACGGTCACGGACATGGTCATGGTCATGGTGGTGATTTGAATGCCGGTGGTG
>NZ_QROH01000025.1:0-4201 GCF_003474285.1 Bacteroides sp. AF39-11AC
ATTTGAAGAGAATCAGGCACTAATCACCGAACTTAAAAAAATACTTTCACGATGATAGGGAAAGGAAAGAGCATATCGCATGGTACGGCTGCACTGGAGTATGACCTTGCCAAAGAGATAGACGGACAGACAGCAGCCATCGAGATAGCCCGGCATGAACTTTACGGGTGTACGGGTGCGGAAATGGTACAGGAAATGAAACCATACCACGCTGATTTTCCGAACGTAAAAAACAATTGCCTACGTTTCGAGGTCAGTCCTTCGATAGAGGAAAGCGCCACCTTTACGGATGCGGACTGGGCGGAACTTGGTAACGACTTCATGCAGCGCATGGGGCTGGCGAACCACCAGTACATCATCATCCGGCACAGCGGTACGGAGAGCAAAAAAGAACAAGCCCACCTGCATATACTGGCAAACCGGGTTTCCCTTTCCGGGGAACTGTACCGGGATAACTGGATAGGGAAAAAGGCAACGGAAGCCGCCAACGCCATAGCCAAGGAACGGAACTTTGTACAGTCGCAGGACATCGGCAAAGCCAACAAAGCGGAAATCAAGGAAGCCATGGACGACGTCTTGAAGAAGATGCAGGGCTTTGACTTGACTAAATTCAAGGAAGAACTTGGTAGGAGAGGTTTTAAAGTTCGGGAAGCCAGGGCAAGCACCGGAAAACTTAACGGCTACTACGTCACAGCCCGAAGCGGTACGGAGTATAAGGCGAGCGAGATAGGGAAAGGCTACACTCTCGCCCATATCGAGCGGACACAAAGCAAACTGAAATATAACTCAATGAACATATCTCATGGAAACAAACTCACACCCGGAAGCGGCAGCTTCCACCGTTAAGCAGGGACAGTACAGCCCCCGGAAAAGAAAAGACACAGCACCAAAGGTTAACCCGCAGCTTGCGATAGAACTGTTTTTTCAAGAAATGGGACGTATTGAAGCCTATACAAAGCGCATAGAGGATGCAACATCCCGAAAGGTACAAATAGACGGGAAAAGCCTCGAAAGTGCCGAAAATCGCCTAAAAAACGTATTGTCGGACTTTGAACGGCAGGGGTACAGAATGAAAAACGGCGGTTATGTGGACAAACGGATTTCGTTCTACTCAATCCTTTGTGCTGTTATCTCCCTATTGTTCGCTTGTTTCATGTGCTATCTTTGGACGGATGCAGCCAAAGACCGGGACAACTACAAGCAGTATTATGAATACTTCCAAGAGCAGGCAAGGGAACAAAAGGGAAACAAATAAACTCTAACTTTACGAATTATGGGAACAACGGAACACGAAGACCCCCGGTTCTTCTTCATACTGAACAAGGGTGCGAAGTCCGGCGGCGAAATCACCCATGCCGTCCTAAACGGTAGTATCGTTTCGAAGCCGGCAGGCTGGGACGCCTTTCATGGGCTTGCACTGGCGAAAGAGAAACTAAGCAGCGAGGAAATACAACAGCAGATGAAAGAACTTGGTGTAGAAATGGAAATCGTTCCTCTGATTTGACAAGATTACCCGGAGTGTTTCAGCCGGGTAATCCTGTTACTTATCCTTGATTTTCCCTTTAAGGGCGTTTATAATCCACCCTTTCGGATTGTTCTTTTCTCGTGATTTTCCGTTTAGGAGAGCCAGTTCTCCGATAAGGTCGGTTATCTTTTCTTGTGCCGTTATGAATGTCTCTTTGTTCCGGTTTATCTCTTCCGATGTGAAACCGCAGGAATAACGGAGATACTCGTATACATGGCTGTCTATCTGATATCGTGCTGTAACCTTTGCCTGCAATTCTTTCCCTTCCAGTTCTTCATCCCTGAACTGTGGCTGATAGACCGGGTAAAACCTAAATCCGGTCACCTTGCTACGTTTGTTGTTTGGGTTTTCACGCACTTTCACGTAGTTGAAAGTGTATGGGCAACTCTCATCAAGCGCAGCCTTTGCAGGTTTTAAAACCCTTTCCTCGAAGTTGTCAATTCTATCTTTTCCGTTCTTGTCCTTGTACTTGTCCGCTGGTATGCCAAGGCGGTCTTTCAAGTTGTCAAGGGATATATCCAAAGGGTACACTTGCCCACTCATTAGCATGTAAAACCTAAGGGAATACCCGGTAGGCAGCGCAAGAGCCTTGTTTAATTCAAACTCTCTGTACCCCTTGGCGAACTTGGTAAACACATCCCAAAGGTCATTAGACACACGAAAGGTTATAATGCCAGTGTGTTTTTTATATTTGGGATTAGATATAAATCCGCACTTCCACCACTCCTCGTCATCTTCGTAAGTGAAAAAACGTCCTGCCAAAGAATCGAGTGCGGCTATGATTTCATTGTAATCACGTCCGGAAAAAATAACGTCCGAGACATGCATTTGTGCATCAACATCCCAAAGTCCATGCTCAAATTTGCGTTTCGTACCTGCATAATCTTTCAGCTTTACCCCTTTCAATTCTGCCTGGCATGCTTCCAAGATACGAAGTACTATTCTTTGTTCGTGTATGGACATATCTTGCTGTTTAGACCATGTATATACCCATGAAACAACAACATCTTTGTTTTTGGTAATAGGTAGTTTCTTTTTCATAAGCGATTGATTTGCTGCAAATATACATAAAACCTACATTGAAACAAAAAAAGAAGGGTAAAACTCCCAAAGTGTAGGGAATAGTGAGGTGAAAAACTCCCAAAGTGTAGGATTAAAACTCCCAAAATGTAGGGAAACTCATGCTTTAATCCCTTTATTCATGGGTATTTGCGAAGAAGTGATAGAGCATATTACAGACGATGCTTATAACAGACAAGGGAAATTTATAGAGTTAAATGGCTGATTTACTGTCGGAAAAAGAAAAACAATAGGGAAAAAGAGCAAAGCAAAACCAACCAACGGGCGGTAGGACTGTGAGCGGCTTTTTATGGCGTGTACACATTTGTGTACAAAAAGTTTGTATTTTATTGAAATATAGCTATCTTTGTGCTGAATTTAAAAGCAAACAGATATGGAAGCATTATCAGTAAGAGAATACCGAAACAACCTCGCAGCGTCTTTCACCAAAGCTGACAATGGCGAGCAGGTACTAATTCGCAGGAAAAACGAGATTTACGCTTTGGTAAAAGTTGGTCGTGAAGATTTGATGATAACCCCGGAGCTGCAAGCAAGGATTGACAAGGCAAGGGAAGAAATCAAATCCGGAAAGTGTGTTACCCTCAAAAGCAGTGAGGATATTGACGCTTATTTCGACAGTCTATGATGTACACAATTAGGGTTTCCGACGGGGTGGATAAGGTGATTGCCAAATGGAAGAAATCAAACCCCAATTTGTTCAAGAAGTATAAGAAAATCTACAAAGAATTGTTAGAGCACCCTAAGACTGGGCTTGGGCATCCCGAAGCGTTAAGGGGCGGTGGGGATATTACATGGTCTCGACACATCACCGCCCATGACCGGATAATCTATGACATTTACGAGGAAGTGGTAGAGGTCTATATTTTGGAGGTAGAGGGGCATTACAACGATAAATGATAAAACTGTTATGGTCGAATATTGTGTTTACTGGTTAGAGAACGGCGAGCCTATGCACGAGGTGTTCTCTAACCTTGCCGCCGCCGAGATGTACTCATGTGCGATAAGAGGGAAAGAAAACGTTGAATGGGTGGAGGTGTCCGAAGAAGAAGCCATTGATTTGGACGAACTGGAAGACATGTTCCCGGATGACTTCTGCGGCGTGTAATCCCCTTGGGTAGAAATGGGGTAGAAATTGTTAGGCTGTGGGGGGATTTTCTAACACGCCGGGGCTTTTTGCCGGGCGGTTAGCATGGATGTATTCCCATGCGGCATGTGTATATATAGCAAGAAGTGTCCTTGTCGGACAATTCTTGCTTTTCTCGCTTTGCTCAAAAAGATTTTAAGATTACCTTTGTGACATGGAAGTAAGACGGAACGAAAAGATTACATTCCGCTGTACCCGGTATGAAAAGCTGGCACTTGCGGAGCAGGCAGCCCGATGTAGCATGAGCACATCGGAGTATTGCCGGAGTTTGTCCCTTGGAGGTCGCCCAAGGGAAAGGTACACCGAGGAGGAACGGCAGCTTCTCCGGGACATAGCCCAGTTGAAAGGAACGCTCCAACGGCTGAACAACTACTTCGGTGGTCGCCAGTACCGGGAGGTATTTGAAGAGAATCAGGCACTAATCACCGAACTTAAAAAAATACTTTCACGAT
>NZ_QROH01000026.1:0-3155 GCF_003474285.1 Bacteroides sp. AF39-11AC
TACTTATTGCGGCGGTGATCCGGTGAACAGGGTTGATCCGACGGGGGAAGATTGGTATGAAGACCAAAATGGTAACTTATATTGGCAGGAAGGAGACAAAGATTTAGATGGTTATTCCCGTCTTGGTGCTAGTGTTTCTTTCCCGTGGGGTGAGGGTCGTTATTTTAATGCCTATCAGAATGCGGGAATCATAGCCAATCAGGCAGTCAAGGCTTTTGATTTGATATATATCAGTCACAAGTTACAGAATCAATTCTTGGGTAAAGACAGTCCTTTATCGGAAATGTCTAAGTCTGAATTGAGTAATGCACTCAGAAGCCGCTCGATGGATGCTATTGCACGGCCGATAGGAGAAGCGATAGTCGAAATAGGTACAGGAGAACTTGCTGGGCCTCTGATTGGTAAAACTGCTGGTTGGGCATTTGGAAAAATTGCAGGACTTTTTGCCGGTAAAGGATTTGAAAGTTTTAGTGCTTTTAAAAGAGTTTATGGAGCTGCTGGCCAAGGAATGGCTTGGCATCATATAGTAGAACAAAATGCAGATAATATCGCGAGATTCGGAGCAGAAAAGATTCACAATACAAAGAATCTGATAAGGCTACCGCATGGAAAAGGAAGTATTCATGCGAAGGTTTCAGGATATTATTCGTCGACAATGCCTGGACAGAATATGCTAGTTAGAGATTATGTAAAAACATTGAGTTATAATGAACAATATAAATTTGGAGTAGAAACATTAAAAAGATTTGGATGGAAACCTTAGAAAAAATAAAAGTTGATTTTGAAAAATTTGCAATAGAACAGAGTTGTGCTTTTGCAGAAGGAGAAGGTAAGAAGGCTAATCGCTTTCATAAAAAAATACAGTTATTACATAAACAAGCTAAAGAACTTGATTGCATAAATGTTTTTGAATCATTCTTAGATAATAAAAATGAGAATGTTATGCTGTGGGCTTCTATCTTCTGTTTGGAAATATCCCCTAAATTAGCTTGGAAAAATTTAGTGAACTTATCTCATTCTTCAGAACCTATAATAAGTTTGTCTGCAAAAGCAACTCTTGATTCTTTAAGAAAAGGTCGATAGATTTTGCTATGTTGGAAAAATGTTCATCCAGCTAAGATATATAATCTAACTGAATTAGATATTAGAATTTTAAATCTGCTAATCTTCGTTCAATCGGATATGTTATCCGACTGTTTTGAATATTCGGATTTTTAATCCGCCCATTTGAAATATCCCTGTCTCTTACTGTAAAATATCAGTATAGGCAGGGATTATTTATTCACCGTACTTAGGTACCGACCACTTACGCCATTATAGTGCACTGATTGTTTCTTCTTCCACGTTTCCGTTTGTAGTAGGTAAACGTTACCATTTTGATGATTTTGAGCGAAATATTAACACAGGAAATGGGACAATTACCGATTTAGATTATATCTTTGCCGATGGACGTTTGGTTGCTTTAGTCCGTACTTCAGGTGGCAGTAAAACCTGCTACGGGGTGTTGACCGATCGTCTGGGTTCTTTGATGTCGCTTTACACCAGTGGAGGTATTGTTCAGAAGTTTTCTTATGATGCCTGGGGTAATCGTCGTGATCCACTGACAGGTGTTGTGTTGAGTAGTTCGGAGCTTGCTTCTGCGAACAGCGTCACCAGTTATGGGTATACTGGTCATGAGCATATCGACGAGTTTGGGCTTATTAATATGAATGCCCGTATTTACGATCCTAAGATAGGTATGTTTATTAGTGTTGACCCACAGGCAGGCAGCTATCCGGGTACGTATCCTTATACTTATTGCGGCGGTGATCCGGTGAACAGGGTTGATCCGACGGGGGAAGATTATTGGAGTACGAGTGATCCGAATGTAATCTATAACTTCTGGAAGTATTATAATGATTCGAATAAAGATAAAGGTGGTTATGATTTCAAGGGTTGGTATCAAATGTCCGATAGGGAATTTCTTGCAGCTTATGATAAGTATGGAGAGTCTTCCTTGACTTACAATGATCAAACTTCTAAAATGTATTTCTCTAAGGGTAAAGTAGTAAATGGAGAAGTTGTGATTTATGGAGGTCATGTAACGGTACGGAAAGAAAAAATAAATGATATTCGTATTGGAGAAGAAAATGCCAAGTTTGATGGATGGGAACATCTGATAGGGCCTTCTCTTATAGGACTTGGACAACCACTGAAAACTTTGAAACCAATTGGAGCTTTAGGGTCGAAACCAGGTTCTTCTATAGCATCGTATGGCTTATCTAAACTATTTCCACAACGTTTCACTACTGTTTTTGGAAAAAAGGCTGGACGAAAAATAGCTAAAATAGCTTCTTCTAATACAATTGGGCGAGCAATAGGGCGCTCTGTTCCATATTTAGGATGGATTTTGTTTAGCTACGATATTATAACAACAAGTTGGGATTTGGGGCAGGAATATGGACCTTTTACATTATATCAGAAATATCATAAAAGAACGACTATTTATAAATCAATATTGTTAGATGAAGAATGAAAATTTTAAATTATTAGAACAATTTATAGAAGATCAGGGCTTTTTGTACACAAAAGACTTAAAAGAAACGACCTTGCTAGAGCGTGATCTAAGAATTACGGGCGATGATGCTGTGGAGTTTATTTTAGCTTTTGGTCAGAAATTCGATGTAGATGTTTCCAATTTTAAATTGGATGAATATTTCGAAGCAGAAGGTATCTTAGGGCCTTTTTACTCTTTCTTTTATAGATATATAAGTTCTCCTTTAAAGAAAAAAATGGTAGTTAAAGATTTACTCGATGCGATGGAAAGTCATGTGTTAAATCCTTGTTCTTATGTGTGAGAACATACTATTTGGACTATCCATCTTATGTAATATTTATATTGTATGTAAATAAATTCAACCTATTGGTTTGAAATGTCCCTGTCTCTTACTGTAAAATATCAGTATAGGCAGGGATTGTTTATTCACCGTACTTATAAATATGGTACCGACCACTTACGGCATTATAGTACACTGACTGTTTCTTCTTCTACGCTTCCGTTTGCCGCAGGTAAACGTTGCTATTTTGATGATTTTGAGCGAAATATTAACACAGGAAATGGTGCTGTTTCCGATTTAGATTATATCTTTGCCGATGGACGTTTGGTTGCTTTAGTC
>NZ_QROH01000027.1:0-2419 GCF_003474285.1 Bacteroides sp. AF39-11AC
CCGAATGTCATCTATGAATTCTGGAAACATTATAATGAGAATAAGGGTATAATTGGATATGACTTTGATGGCTGGTATCAAATGTCGGACAAGGAATTCCTGGCGGCTTATGAGGCGTATGGAGAACAAGCTCTGACTTACAATGACCAGACTTCTACATTGTATTATTCTAAGGGTAAGGTTGAGAATGGTCAAGTTGTTATTTATGGAAAGAATATAAAAATAAATAAGACTCTTTATCGTCCTCTTGAAGATGGTGAACTTCAATTTACCGGAGAACCTCCTTTGCCTGGATTTAGTGCATTCAAGTGGGCTTCATTGTTGAAATCGGTTAAGGGCTTGTTTAAGTTTGCCTTTGGAGGAAAGAATGCTGCGCCGGTTGTAAGGGCTTATACGAAATCTAATTTGCAGTTGGGGCAGCAAATGCATAGGGCCTATCATGCTGGAGAATATGGAAAAGAGTTTGTATTGCCAAGTGGTAAACGGATAGATTTTTTGGATATCATTAATAAGACAGTACATGAGTTGAAGCCATATAATCCCCGCTCTATGAAGCAAGGACAAAAACAGCTTCAGATGTATTTGAGGGAATTACAAAGCCCTGCTGTTATTCAAAAATATCCTGAATTTAAAAATATTCAATGGAAAACCATTTTAGATACTTATTAACTATGGACAGTAAAGAATTTCGGAAAATATTTGGTGAAGTGGCTAAATCTTATGGCTTTAGGAATGCCTATGGCGGTTGGTATAAAGAAAGTGATGAGTGTATATCTTTATTTTGGCTTCAAAAATCAAGTTATGCAAATGAATTTTATTTAAATTTGAGAGCCTATATTCAGGGTGCTTTTAATCGACATTATTCTATTAATAAGGAAATAATGAAAAGCTCATTTGGTCATGTTATGGATCAAATTACTGGAAATTCGATATTTGATTTAGAAGATATAGCAATGAGTGATGAAGAAAGAATAGCTTTGCTTAGAACCGTTTTTGAAGAAAGAATTATTCCTTTTACAGAAAGGTGTTTGTCTAAACTTGGTATTATTGAAATGTTTCAGAAAGGTGATATCTATCTTTTACCTGCTGTTCGAGAAGAATTGGGTGTTTAATATCTATCTTCGTTCAATCGAATATGTTATTCGGTTGTCTTGAATATTCGTTTTTTTAGTCCACTCATTTAAATATCCCTGTCTCTTTCTATAAAATATTAGTAGAGATGGGGATTTTTATGTATCTTTTTAGGCAATTCTCAACTTAAAATCTTACATTTACTGTCTCTAAGATGAAAATGAGATGAGACATCCAACAGAATTAGAAATCAAATTATTAGAAGAACTTATATGTAGAGTGCATGTTGTTTTTACTCCTGACTGGAAAAACCGTTTGTTGGTATCAGACTTGTCGGATGGAGGAATGGGAAGCCTAGCTTTGCACCTTTATGGAGTAGATGATTACAAAGAACATCATTTTGGATCTCAAGCTATCGATTGTTTATTTGATGACATTGATGGGATTACAGTTGTGGCATCGTTATACCTGGACGAAAAAGGGGAGTTATATGAGCTTGATATATGGAAGGTCAATTGGAGTCTATTAATTGAAATTCCTATAACTTATAGGGAGGGATGTCTAGCTCGTTCCAAAGAACTACAAACAATGGCAAAATTTCAAGGTTAGCAACGGATAAGAGTTATAGATACTCATTAATTATGGACAGTAAAGAATTTCGGAAAATATTTGGTGAGGTGGCTAAATCTTATGGTTTCAAGACTGCCTTTGGAGGGTGTTATAAAGAAAGTACTGAATGTATATTTGTACTTCAACTACAGAAATCTAATTTTGGAGATTATTACGAATTAAATATAAAGATATATATACAAGGTACTTTTGGTAATAAATATCTTCCTAATAAAGATACAATAAAGAAAGAAATGGGTGATGTTTTCAATAGGCAGCCTAAGGAGTATTGTTCTCTTTTCGACTTTGATATAGCTATGTCTGATGAAGACAGAATGCAGACATTAAAGAAGTTCTTTGATGATTTTGTTATTCCATATGAAGAGAAAGCTTTGTCTGTTTCAGGTGTAAGAGAATTGGCAGATGAAGGGAGCATTTTTCTACTTTCAACTGTTAAGGATGAACTAGACCGCCTATATCCAGTAAACTGATACTCTTCCGTTCGGTCAATATGTTATCCAGCTGAACGTAATATTCGGTTTTTCAATCCTCTCATTTAAAATATCCCTGTCTCTTACTGTAAAATATCAGTAAAGGGAGGGATTATTTATTCCTTGTATTTATAATATGGTGCCGCCTACTTATACGATTGCAGTGCACTGACTGTTTCTTCTTCCACGCTTCCGTTTGCCGCAGGTAAACGTTATTATTTTGATGATTTTGAGCGAAATATTAACAC
>NZ_QROH01000028.1:0-1837 GCF_003474285.1 Bacteroides sp. AF39-11AC
TTGTGCTGTCGTGTACATGAGTTTAGTAAAAGAAAACTTATTAGCCATATTGTGGCATAAATGCCCTGTTTCATTCTAATGGGTATTTGGTTAGTAGTATACAAAGGTATCTCTTTTTGAGAAATATTACCAAGGTAACTGTATGTTTTTTCCTTTTGTTTAGTTCTGTAGCTTGGGGTAAACTGATATTAGGGCTATGAACTAATAAAGGTCAATAACTTTCAGAGAAAGTAATTCTCTTAGTCAATCAAGTTTAGGGATAAGATTTAAAGTAGTCAACTAATATCAGGGAACTACATCTTCTCATCTTTCTTACTATGGTGAGAACCTTTTCTCATATAATTGAGAGTTTATTCTCGTCATATTGAGAAGAAACTCTCACCGTATTGAGAAAAGATTCTCTATAAAGGGAGAATATCTTCTTTACTCATATGGGAAAGTTGCCCCATTAATACAAAAAGCCAACTATCCAAAGCGGCAATTTGCAGCGATATGGGGTTTCTATTCCATCGGCCAATATATAAGAATCGGGAATATCAGCTATCTGGTCATAAGTTTTGCCTTCTCCACCAACTTCCAAAACATAATGCCCGTTTATTTTAAAGTCTCCGGTTTTCTTTCCATATTCTACTTCGTTCATATAGCCAAGTTGGTTTACCACAAATGTCTCACGTGCTGTTCCTGTTTTTACAGGTCGAGAAGCCAAAGCATAGAGCAGATTCGGATTATCTAAATATATCTTGTCCGGCTTTTGCATCTTTTTTACAGATAATAAATCTGCATATAGTAAACGAAGTAACTTCGCTTTTTCTAAGCTGTTTAAATATTCTATTACTGTATTGCGATGAATGCCGATTGTTGTTGATAGTTTGGAAATGTCCACTTCAAAGGGAACTGAAGTAGCTAAAATTCCTAGTAGTGCTTTCAGTTTACGAATATTGCCGACGTCGACCCCACACAGTTGGGGTAATTCCGATTCAATAATAAAATTAGTAACCTGTTCAATACTCGTATAATAATCCATCTGATTTTTTAAATAAAATGGATAATATCCATATTGTAAATACTCTTTAAAAAAAGGAAGGGGACGGCATACCTTGTTTACCTTTGAACAAATGTCACCGGGAGATTTTAAGACTTCATCCAGAGTACATATTGGTAAATCCAATTGTTTGTAAAATAGTAGGAATTCCCGAAAAGAAAGTCCTTGCATTTCATAAGGAATACAACGTCTGGACAGGTCGGCGTCTGCATTCAGTATGTTGAGTAGGGAAGATGCACTAAACACCACTCTTAAATCGGGGTACATATCATAAATCTCTTTTATTTCTTTACTCCAGGTCGGATATTTATGTACTTCATCCAGAAACAGGTGTTTGCCACCATGTTTATAGAAAACGTCCACCAATTCCAGTAGAGTATGATTAGAGAAATAAACCGAATCCAATGTACAATAAAGCACTTCTCGGTTATATGCTTCATAATGCTGTTTGATATACTGTAACATTAGAGTCGTTTTTCCTACTCCTCGTGGTCCTCTAATGGCAATTAGTTGGGCATCCCAATTGATTTTATACATAAGTGCTCGTATAATTTCAGTAGATGTGAGCATTAACAAACGATCTTGTTTGGCAAATAGTGTTTCCATACATTCTTGATTTTGTATTCTTGAGATGCAAATATAATCATTAGCTGTTTGCAAACAGCAAATTTTAAATAAAAATGCTGTTTGCAAACAGCAAATAGGTTATGCTTATTGGAGACAACTGGATTATTCTCTCAGGAAAGCTTCTATTTGCTTCTTATCTGTTATCCGAGGATACTAATAAATACTTCA
>NZ_QROH01000029.1:0-1723 GCF_003474285.1 Bacteroides sp. AF39-11AC
ACTTCCTTCACAACTTCCTTAGTTACAGGTTTAACGTTAGCCAAAGCATTCTTTGCATTAGCCAGGTCAGCCTGAGCCTGAGCCAGTTCGCTTCTGTATCTGTTGATTTCTGCATTGATAGCATCCTGGTCAACCTTTGCGCCACAAGAGATAAACTTCTTGCCACCGAAAGTATAAGTAAGACCTGCACCAACATAAATGCCACCAACAGTTCTTGAAGATGACAAATAGCCCAGATAAGAAGAAGCTAATTCACCACGAGCTTCGATATCAATATCAAGGTAGTTGTTTACATTGAATTTACCCAGCAAACCTGCAGAACCGTTGATGTAAGCACCTGTCTTATCGTCAGCACCTGCGGGGCGAACTTTGTGCCAAGCTGTACCAGCCTGGTTCTCTGCAATTTCGAAAGAGCTTGCACCCTTAGCGATAGTCAGACCAGGACCAGCGAATACAGACAAGGTAAATATACGGTTAGGATTGTATCCACCGATTGCATTTGAAAGGTTGAACAAACCGTCCAGACGAATCTGGCCTACATTCTTGTCATTGTTTACCTTTGAACCTACCATGCTACCGTCAGCAGCATAAGTACCTTCAGACCATTGTGTGTTGAAGTTAGCTTTCCACAAGCCACCCTGAGCGCGCACACCCCAAACTGGAGTAAACCACTTACCAAGAGACACGGTAATATGGGGAGCCGGGTCTCCAAATTTACCTTCACTCTTACCCGAATTTACCAAAGAAACTCCACCAGTCACGCTCACGAAGATATTATCTCCGGCCTTTTCGCTGACGAATTTCTCTTTTGTTTGAGCTGTTGCAACAGTAGCACCAGCCAACATCAAAGATAATATTACTAATTTACTTTTCATTGTTTTTTAATTTTTTGTAATTCAACTCTTTTAATTATTTGCTCCGACCACTCGCTTACTTCAGATAAATCTTGTAAGTAAGTCCGCCGGTAAAGTATTTCATTTTTTGCAATTCTACCTGCGCATGCAAATGGTTGAAAAGCAAATAGGTGGCACCCAACGCAAAATCTTTCGAATCATACTCTGCGATTACTCGCAGCTGCGGATGAAAAGAGGGGTTGTAGGTAACGCCTACAGCCGGCCCGTTTAAAGGGTAATCGTTGCGATGGTTAAAAAGATAAGAGAGATGTACCCCTATCTCTTCAGTTCCTACGGGAATATGTTTGGTCGCTGCAATATAGAAACGACAAAAATAACCGTTGCCATCAACAGACGATATCTGTCCATCACCGGATTCAGTATAAGGATCTGAAGTTCCTAATACCACTGCCGGCATATACTTCCAGAATTGTCCTTCTTTCAAAGCTCGCAGTCGGACAGAAAAATATCTGTCCTGATTTGTAAATCCAGAGTAACCATAAGGCTTTAAGCCTAAAGCTTCCGCTTTAAAGAGGGTGCATGTATATGCCACCTCCAGCCAGGGGAATATGGTTACATTCAAGAAATAATTGTACGTATGATAGTACCATGTAGGAGGAGTTATCTCCTGATTCAAAAAGTTACCACCAATCATTACCGTCTTATCCCGTTGCATTTCTGCCGAAGGTGCATGCAACAAACCGGTGGTACCATACGTCAATTGAGCCGAAAGCAAGAGAGGACAACACAGCAATAAACCAATAAGGATTACCTTTCCTAATATATACCTCATCATTGCTTTCTTTTCATTTTTTATTGCGCTATCTTTT